>NZ_JBHXRG010000010.1:0-140850 GCF_042716995.1 Nocardia sp. NPDC058640 | reverse complement strand
CCCCTTTTTGTTCCTCCCCCCCCCCACCGCCGGGGGGGTGGCCGCCCCCCCCCCCCCCGCGGCGCCCCCCGGCCGCTGCGGTCAACTGGTTGCTACGTCGGCGCGAGAAATGTCGGACTCGGGTTCGTTTCGGGCAGGTGCGACGAATACCGTTGTCGCCAAGGCGATTACGAGCAGACCGGCGCACAGGTAGCTCGATATCTCGATGCCTGCCGCCATGGCCGCGCGGGCGGCCTCCGCGAGGGGGAGGGTTCGGGGGTTCTCAGCGAGGGTGGGGATTATCGAGCCCGCGCTGTCGGTGACGGTCGAGGAGAGGTGGGCGGCCTCGGATTCGGGCAGGCCTGTGTCGGTGAGGCGGTGGTGGAGGTCGGTACCGAGGGTGCTGAAGTAGAGGGTGGTGAGCACAGCTATCCCCAGGGCTGAGCCGAGTTTTCGTGCGGCACTTTGGATTCCCGAGCCTTGGCCCGCGCTGTCGGCCGGGACGTCGGCGAGCACTACGTTGGTGACCTGGGCGGTGGCGAAGCCGACACCGATGCCGTAGACGAACAGGGCCGCCGCAATCGCCCACCAGCTGGTGTCCGCGGCGGCGAACAGGCCGAGCAGGGCCAGGCCCGCCGCTTCCAGCAGCAAGCCGATCCGGACCTGCCCCAGGGCCGAAACCGATGCTGTCAGTGAGAAACTCGCGCCGCTGGCGACGAAACTACCGATCGCCAGTGGCACCAGCGCGAGGCCGGCCTGCAGCGCGGTGTAATCGAGGGCGAACTGCAACCACAGCGGCAGGACCGCGATGATGCCGAATTCGCCGAGGCCGACGATCAACGTCACCACGTTGCCCTTGCGGAACGAATCGATCGAGAACAGCCGCACATCGACCAACGGTTCGCCGCCGGCGCGACCGAGCATCGCCTGCCTGCGCCAGAACAACACCAGTACGACAACAGCACCGATGAACGCCATCAGAACCGGCGAAGGTCCACTGCGCCACACGAATTCCCCGATCGCCAACGGCTGCGTGACCATCAACCACCCGTAGTGCCGACCCTCGATCATGGCGAACGCGAGCAGACCCAGACCCAGTGCCGACAGCGCCGCGCCGAGCCAGTCGACGCGGCCCACATTCTTCGGCGCGGAGGGAAGATAGATCAGCACCGCCGCCATGATCACCGCGACCGCCGGGATGTTGATCCCGAAGGCCCACCGCCACGAGAAGTCGGCCAGCCACCCGCCCAGCAACGGGCCCACCGCCGCGGCCGCGCCGATCGTTGATCCCCAGATCGCGAACGCCTGCCCGCGCGCCTTTCCGGTGAACGCGGCGTTCACCAGCGCCAGCGACGTCGGCAGGATCATCGCCCCGCCCACACCCTGCAGGAAACGGGCCACGATCAGCAGGCCACCGCTGGGCGCCATGGCGGCGAGCAGGCTGGTGGCGCCGAACACGACCAACCCGATCAGAAATAGTTTGCGCGCGCCGTACAGGTCACTGAGCCTGCCCGCCAACAGCAGCAGCGCCGCGAACACGATCGCGTAGGACTCCTGGATCCATTGGGCCTGAATCGACGTAATGCCCAGGTCATCCACGATCGGCGCGAGGATCACGTTCACGATCGTCAGGTCGACCACGATCAGCGCCACGCCCAGCGAGACAGCGATCAGCCCCAACCACAACCGCAACCGCAGCGGTGGAGTCTCGATTTCGTTCGACACATTACCTCCGTCATCAAGTTACTTTATGATGAAGGTAGATGCGGGACGGTAGGTTGTCAATCGGCGACGAACGAGAGGACGGCATGGCGAAGCAGACATCCGACGATGTCGCGGTCCAGCGGCAACGCCTGGCCGCCGGGCTCATCGACTACGGCGCGAGCTTCACCGAATTGGGCCGCCGGTTCGCGGAAACACTCGGCGTGCACTCCACCGACGCGTTCGCGCTGATGGAGATCGCCGCCGCGGAACAGGCGGGCGCACCGCTGTCCCCCGCGCTGCTGAGCAAGCGGATCACGCTGACTTCGGGCGCGATGACCACCCTGCTCAACCGGCTCGAGCAGGCCGGCTACATCATCCGCAGCCGCGAGCACACCGATCGCCGCGTGGTGACGTTGCGCTGCAGCGAGAATGCCGCGCGGCAGGCCGACGAGTTCTTCCGTCCGATCAATGCCGCGCAGGACGCGATCCTGGCCGACTACACACCGGCCCAACTGGCACAGTTCCAGACGTTGCTGGGTCGGCTGCGGTCATCGATGGACGGCCCGACCGCCTGAGTCGGAATCGCTGTCCTTTCAAGGATGTTCGCGCGCTTGTCGACCCGCCGGGCCGGTCGGTGTTACGTGCTAGTTTCGAGTGGTCGGCACCCTTCGTGCCGCGATGATTCGACAGGGGAAATCTGTATGGGTGTCAGTTTGTCCAAGGGTGGCAACGTCTCGCTGACCAAGGCGGCGCCGAATCTCACCGCGGTCGCCGTAGGCCTGGGCTGGGACCTGCGGACCACCACCGGAACCGACTTCGATCTCGATGCCAGCGCCATCGGCCTGGGCCCGGACAAGAAGGTCGCCTCCGACAAGCACTTCGTGTTCTTCAACAACCTGAAGTCGCCCGAAGGCGCGATCGAGCACGCCGGTGACAACAAGACCGGTGAGGGCGACGGTGACGACGAGGTCATCAACGTCGACCTGGCCGCCACCCCGCCCACGGTCGAGTCCATCGTGTTCCCGGTCTCGATCTACGACGGTGTGACCCGCAGCCAGTCGTTCGGCCAGGTCCGCAACGCCTACATCCGCGTGACCGACCGCAGCAACGGCGAAGAGCTGGCCCGCTACGACCTGTCCGAGGACGCCTCCACCGAGACCGCGATGGTCTTCGGCGAGCTGTACCGCAACGGCGCCGAGTGGAAGTTCCGCGCCATCGGCCAGGGTTACGCCTCGGGCCTGGAAGGCATCGCCCGCGATTTCGGCGTCAACCTCTGACAAGCCTTTCGTGAGGCGATCCCGCGCGTGCGGGCTCGCCTCACGATGAGCGCGGTTCGCATCCCCCAGTTCATTCGACGGCTACCGAACGGCTACCCGACTCCCCAACGATCGCCCGGTCCCCATCGGCGGGGACGAGATCGTCGGCTAGGAGTTGAGTGTGGCTGGAATGAGACAGTGGCGTCTGGGTGCGGCTATCGCGACGGTGGCAGTACTGGCCGTCGCCTGCGGATCCGACGATCCGACCGGGCCCGCCGCGGCGCCGGGCTGGGAGCGCGACGCCGCCACCAGCTACCACCGGTTGGCCACGTACCCGATCTTCCAGAACCGGCCCGCCGACGCCGCCGCGGACGACAAGACCTCCGCCGAGATCTCCGCGGTCACCGCCGACGGCAAGACGCTGATCTACACCGATGCCGGCGGCAAGCGCATCGGATTCCTCGACCTCAGTGACCCGAAGAACCCCAAGGGTGCGGGCACCTTGTCGCTGGCGCAGCTGGGCCACGCCGACGACCAGCCCACCTCGGTAGCCGTTGTGGGAGAACATGTTCTGGTAGTCGTGGACAGCAGCGGCGGTAACTTCGCCGCACCGTCCGGACGCCTGGATGTGGTGCGGATCAGCGATCGCACGAAGGTGCACAGCATCGATCTCGGCGGTCAGCCGGACTCGATCGCGATCAGCAAAGACGGCAAGCACGCCGCCGTCGCGATGGAGAACCAGCGCGACGAGAAGTTCGCCCCGGCCGGCGGCAAGGAGGGCGATCTGCCGCAGCCGCCGACCGGTTTCGTGCAGCTGCTCGATCTGTCCGGCGCCCCGCAGCAGTGGGCCGCCAAGCAACTGCGCATCGACGAGGCCGCCGCGCGCGCTGCCGGTCTGACGGCGCCCGAGGATCTCGAGCCGGAGTACGTCACGTTCAACTCCCGCGGCGAGGTCGCCCTCACCCTGCAGGAGAACAACGGCATCGCCATCATCGACGCCGCCACCGGCACCGTGCGCAAGATCTTCTCGGCGGGCAAGGTCGCGCTGGACGGCGTCGATACCAAGAAGGACGGTCTGATCGACCAGACCGGCAAGCTGGAAGCGCAGCCGCGCGAACCCGACACCATCGGCTGGATCGGCGACGATCACGTGGTCACCGCCAACGAAGGCGACTGGAAGGGCGGCACGCGCGGCTGGACCATCTTCGACGCGAAGACCGGCGAGGTGGTCTGGGACGCGGGCAACTCCTTCGAACAGCTCGCGACGCGGGTGGGCCTGTTCAACGATGGTCGCGCGGGCAAGAAGGGCACCGAGCCCGAAGGTCTCGCGGTCACCGAACTCAACGGCAAGCCGGTGGTGCTCGTCGGCTCAGAGCGCAGCAATTTCGTTGCGGCATACGATGTTTCGGATGTGAAGGCACCGGTGTTCCGCCAGGTGCTCGCGACCGGTGTGGGCCCCGAGGGCATTCTGCCGATCCCCTCGCGCAACCTGCTCGCGGTCTCGTCCGAAGAGGACTCCGCGGAAAGCTTTGTGCGCGGCACGGTCTCGATGTTCGGCTTCGGTGCCGATTTCGCCGGGTCGGAAACGCCGCAGTTCCCGTCGGTGGTGTCCGCTGATATCGCCGGTGCGCCGATCGGCTGGGGTGCACTGGGTGCGCTGAGCGCAGACCCGGCCGCCGCCGACCGGCTGTTCACCGCGTCCGATATCGCCTACGGCCCGTCGCGCATCCTGAGCATGGACGTGTCGGTCACGCCCGCGTTGATCGACAAGCAGATCCCGGTGACCGAAGGCGGCAAGCCCGTCACTTTCGACATCGAAGGCCTGGCCGCTCGCAAGGACGGCGGCTTCTACCTCGCCGTCGAGGGCAAGGAAGGCCCGGGCAACGAGCTGGTGCGCGTGGCCGGTGACGGTGCGGTGCAGCAGCGGATCGCGCTGCCCGCCGAGATCACCGCCGGGCTGGGCAAGCAGGGTCTGGAAGGTGTCGCGGTCCAGGGGTCCGGTGCCGACGAGACCGTGTGGGTCGCGGTGCAGCGCGAAGTGAAGGGCGACCCGAAGGGTGTCGCGCGGATCGGCAAGTTCGTGCCCGCCACCGGCGAATGGCAGTGGTACGGCTACCAACTCGACTCCACCGACGTCAAGGGCGACTGGATTGGCCTGTCCGAGATCGTGGTCGACGGTGATTCGCTGCTGCTGCTCGAACGCGACAAGCTCAACGGTCCGGCCGCCGCGCTGAAATCCGTTACCCGCGTGCAGATCCCGACCACACCCGGCGTCACCGGCACGACCGCACCCGCGGTGCTGCCCAAGACCGAGGTCCGTGACCTGGTTCCCGCCCTGCGTGCCACCAACGGTTGGGTGCAGGAGAAGGTCGAAGGCCTGACCATCGCTGGCAACGGTGAGCTGTACGCCGTGACCGATAACGACGGTCTCGACGCCGCCACCGGCGAAACGGTGCTGCTGCGCCTGGGCAAACTGAACTGATCCAGCCGGGGAGGGACGGCGGCGTCCCTCCCCGGCGCATTCTTTACGGAATCCATAGAAGTCCCGGACGTGAACGCCGGTGATCAGCTGATTGTTTCGGGCCGCATCGAGGAAGTAGAACGCTTCGCCGAGCTGACCTGAGAGCACGGCACTGACAGGTGTGAAACCTCCCGTGACGAAGTCGGGAGGCGGTGGGTCGGGTTTGCGGTGGGTGAGCTGGTAAGGCATCTTTACAGGTAGGTGCGCCGGGAAGTCTGGTCGGCAACCCCGACTCGAGCTCCGTCGAGTGGGGTTCGATTGGTGACGGGTAACCACTCTTGCTCTTGATGCGCAGCTCAGGCTCTCTCGACCGACTGTTTCCGGCGGTGGTCCGATGACACCGCCGTCGAAGACACGTCGCACGGTCCTCACTCGCGGCAGCTGGCCCGAAACCCAACGGCTCACCTCGGTGCTGCGGCGCGAAACCGTGGGTGGTGTGCTGCTGATCATCGCGGCGATCATCGCGCTGATCTGGGCGAACACGCCGTGGTCGGGTGCGTATGAGGCGCTGCGTGACTTCCCTATCGGGCCTGCCTCGCTGCATCTGAATCTGTCGTTGAGCGAGTGGGCGGCCGATGGGTTGCTGGCGATCTTCTTCTTCGTGGTGGGTCTGGAACTCAAACGGGAATTCGTGGCCGGTGACCTGCGTGATCCGCGGCGGGCCGCGCTGCCGGTGGTCGCCGCAATCGGTGGCATGGTGTGCCCGGCGGTGATCTATGTGCTGATCAACCGGGGCGGCGCGGTGGACGGCTGGGCTATCCCCACCGCTACCGATATCGCGTTCGCGCTGGCCGTGCTGGCGGTGATCAACACCCACCTGCCCGCCGCGCTGCGCACATTCCTGCTCACCCTGGCCGTCGTGGACGATCTGCTCGCGGTCACCGTGATCGCGATCTTCTACACCAGCAAGTTGGACCTGCCGTTCCTGGCCGCGGCGGTCGTTCCCATCGCCCTGTTCGCGCTCGCTGTGCAACGCCGGATCAGATCACCCTGGCTGCTGGTGCCGCTCGCGCTGGTCGCGTGGTGGCTGGTGCATCTGTCGGGCGTGCACGCCACGGTCGCGGGTGTGCTGCTCGGCTTCACCGTCCCGGTCCTGGCCAAGCACGGCGAACCCGACGAGCACGGGCCCGCCGAACGTTTCGAACACGCGATCCGGCCACTGTCGACCGGCTTCGCGGTGCCGGTCTTCGCGTTCTTCGCCGCGGGTGTCACCGTCGGCGGACTCACCGGGCTCACCGATTCCCTGGGCGACAAGGTGACCCTCGGCATCATCACGGGCCTGGTCGCGGGCAAGCTGATCGGCATCACCGCCACGACCTATCTCACCGCGAAACTCACACGCGCGGAACTGGATTCGGAACTGTCTTGGATCGATGTCGCGGGGGTGGCCCTGCTGGGCGGCATCGGGTTCACCGTGTCGCTGCTGGTGGGCGAACTCGCCTTCGCCGGAGACCACACCAGCGCCGATCACGTCCGCATCGGCGTGCTGTTCGGCACCGTGACCGCGGCGACCCTGGCCACCATCGTGCTGCGCGCCCGCAACCGGGTCTACCGGGCATTGGACGAAGCCGAAGCGCGCGACGACGACGGCGACGGCATCCCCGACGTGTACCAACACCCGCGCTGATGCGGCGCACCACCCTCGACCGCTCGACGAGGAGCACTGCATGACCCCAGCGGAATCGCTGCGCCATGTCACCATGGGCTGAACCCGAACGTCACCTCAGCTGAGCTGTCGACCACCTCGGTCGTTTCGGGTCACCGTTATGAGGTTCGGCGCACCGGCGGCGGCGTCCACGTTCCGTTCAGGGCCTCGGCGTCGGGCGCGTAGAGGCGCAACGTGATGCCAAGGGGGCCGGTGGGCGCGGGCAGCCAGTTCGCTACCCGATCGGGGCCCGGGTTCGTGTGCGAGATGTAGATGTCCAGCGATCCGTCGGCGTTGTAGTTCAGCGGATCTCGGTCGCCCAGCGCGTAGCGGTCCAGTTCGTTGGCGATCTGGAAGCCTTCGAGGTCGTACATCGTGACCGACCAGAACGCCGCGGCAGGCGGCAGCTTCCCGGCATCGAAGTGCAGCACGTAGTCGTTGTCGCCCACCAGCGGGTTGCCCGCCGCGTCACGGACCAGCAGCGGGTAGATCGCGTCCTCGGCGGGGTTGGCGCCCAGGCCGAGCAAAGTGATCGCCGACCTGCGGAAGTAGTCGTTGCCGTAGACACCGATGGTGTACAGGATGCTCATCCAACCGTCGACGGGCGGGATCATCGTGGTGCGCGCGGCGAGCAGATCCGCACGCGCGGCACGCACGCCCGCCTCGATCTCGGCCAGCTCGGCGGCGGAGAACCGCGTCGCGTCGAAGTCCTGACCTGCGACGATACCGAGCAACGCGATACGGGCCAGGATCGAGAAGTCGGTGCGGTGCGGGGGAATCGTCCGCAAGACGGTGGCCGCGTGGCCGAAGAACTGCGTCGCGGACATCTCGTTGACCTTGCGCAGCGGTTCGATCTCGCCGACCAGAGCCGGATCGGGGACAAAGGGTGGGCGGTCGCCGAGCTCGATGATCCGCAGACCGGATTGGAACTCGTTGACCGACGCGTAGTCGTCGGGGCCGTTCGCCTGGGTTCGCCCGATCACCCACACGATCGGGGTCGGCGCCTGAATCACCGCGATGCCGGCGGGTAACTGCCCGCGATAGTCCGGCCCGACCACGACATAATCCTGCGCCTCGGTACCGGTGGTTCGCTTCCCCGGACTGGCGAACGCGTCGGTCCAGGCGTCGAGCATGGGCATCATGTAATACCGGCCGTGACTGTCCGGAATATGAATCTGGACCGGACCGTGAGTGAGGTCCAGCCACGCCGACGAGTACAACGTGTCGAAATTCGGGCGTACGACCCCGCGGAAATCGACATCCGGCAATTCGCGCATGTGATGAAACCGGTTCGGCGGCCCGAAACCCGGCGTGGACCCGGCCGGGGAGTTCGTCTGCTGCTGGCGGGTCACATCCATGGTCACCAACGAGTACAAGTAGACATACGCCTCGTAGCTCAAGGTTTGCAGATCACTGGACAACACACTCATCGCGCCTCCGTCTCAGATCACGGCCCCGATGGGTGGCCGCGTCCATTGTCGGTGCCGGGGCCGCGTGAAACCTCACCCACAGCGGATGAATTTGCCCGAGACCGAGGATTTGGTTGCGGCGACCATGATCGGATAGAACTTGCTTTGCTGTCATCAGTACAGCAAACGTTCAGCACGCCAACGGAATACGGCGTGTACAGGTGGATAGGAAAATCATGCGTCGGACTACCGGCAAATTGTGCCGTCAGGCTCTCATCGCGGCATTGCCCCTGGCGGTCGCTGTGACCTTCGCGGGCGCAGGGACGGCTTCTGCCGACGTCGCGGGCATTGCCCCGCAGCAGGCCCCGGTCATCCAGATGGTCGCGGCCTCGCAGGAACTGGTTCCGGTCCAGCAGGAGACGGCTCCGGTCGTCGAGCTGTGGGCCGCGGCGGTCGCCGAACAGCCCATCACCCCGGCCGCCACTCCGGTCGCGGCGGATCTCGAGGACATCGCCACGAATCCGAACGCGGCCAACCCCAATCCGATGGCCAACGGCGCGGCCGCGGGTGCGGTCGTCGGAGCGGTGATCGGCGCGACCATCTGCGCCCTCACCATCGTCGGCATCCCCCTCATCCCGCTGTGCGCCCTCGGCCCCGCCCTGCAGGGCGCACTGATCGGCATGCTCGTGGGCGCGGTCGCCCCGGACGTCGTCCCGCAGGTCCTTCCCTGATCCTGGGAATCGACTGCACCATCGCTATGCGCGGGAACTGGTCACCACAGTGATCTCCGCTGACGCATAACGCCGCAGAAAACGGTCCGGGTCTGAAATCGAGACCCGGACCGAGTCGTTCGGTACCCCCGCACCAGGAACCGAGCTGCCTGCGTTCAGAATTTGCCGGTGTGGTGTTCGATGCGGTGGCCGAGTCGGGCGGTGAATTCGGTGATGAATTCGTCGGTGAGAGGTGGCCAACCCCAGAAGTCGAAGGCGAGGGCGCCCAGGGCGAAGCCGTCGTCCCATTGCCAGGTGGTGATCGGGCTGTTCGTGGTGCAGGAGGTGCAGGGGGCGGAGCCTTCGCCGGAGTCTCGCCAGGAGTCGATCGCGTCCGAAAAGGGTTGCCACACTGCGGGATCGGCTTCCCAGGCTTGCGGGTAGTCGATGATCACGGTCGTTGCCGCGCACTGCGGGCAGGTGGCGCCCGCTGGTTCGATGCCGCCCTGGCCGGAGTAATGCGCGTTGCGCCCGACGACGACCGCCACCGGCCCGCAGATCCAATCGTCGCCCCAGTGGTTGGTGATCTCCGCCCAAGCCGGGCCCGGGAGATACCCCTCGTCGACCTGGAGGCTGTACATCGCGTCGCCCGAGGTTTCCCGAAGGAGCCACCCGCGCGACACCATCCAGTCGACCATTCGCTGCGCCAACGCGCCCGCGTCCACGTCAGGTACCTCGAGATCGACAATCCGTTCGAAGAAATCACCCACACCCGCATACTGCCATCGGCACCGACGTCGGTGACGGCGCGCAGGTCACTTCGGGGCCGCTATTCAACATGTATTCAACGAAACGGCAGGCCATCGCCGCTAGGGCTCTGACCTCGCGCCTGGCCCTACCGAACCCGTTGCGCAAGATTGGCCCACGTAAGCGTGTGAGGCGGATCTCGCCTCACACGCTCGCCCGTCTATCGAGAGCGGTTCGCTCGGACAGGATCATGGCTGTCGGTAAAGCGCAGGATCCGTGGGATCACCTGGTCTGGATTTGCCCACAACAGATCGTGTCCGATACCGGGATAGATCTGAACCTCAGCCTGCGGGATATGGTTGCGGGCGCGAGCCGCTCCGAGCTCTGGATCGCTGACGACGGTCTCGGCGCCGAAGAGCACCAGGGTCGGGACGGTGATGGCCGCAAGCTGATCATCGGTGAACGGACGGTCCCACGGCGTCGCCATACGGAACTTCATAGTCGCCATTGCGCCCGCGAACTCCTCATCGGTGGGCTCGTAACCAGGCATCAACCACTTGGTGAACTTCCGCATCTTCTCGGGAGTCGGGCGCATGCCCGCCATGATGAACTTGAAAAGCAGACTCCAACGCGGTTTGGCGAATGTTGCCGCGCTCGGTTCGAACAAGGTCAGGCTCGCCAAACGCTCGGAGCGGTACACCCCGGTCGCACCGGCCAGCCAGGAGCCCAGGGAATTTCCGACCAGATGGACACGATCCTCGCCGAGGCCGACGATCACCTCGCCCATCCACTTCGCGATATCTTCCGCGTCGCGCAATGGTGCTGTCTGCACACACTTCCCGGCCCACCCCATAACGTCGGGGGTGTATACGACGTGGTCTCGTGCCAGATCCTTGATGAACCGCGACCACACGAGGCCGTTGCCGCCGATACCTGGCAGCAGCATGATCGGCGCGCCTTCCCCCTTCCCGGATTTGCGTACACGTGTCGTCCCGAACGACGTTTCGACGTCGACAGTGGTCGATGGCACCGGCCATTTCGCCGACATGGCGTCGTAGACGCTCAGAAAGGTCGCCTTCGCTTCCTCACTGGTGAATCGCCCGATCTTCGGCATCGTGTTCCCTCCCTTTCATCGTTTTACGGTATGACCGTACCGCATTAACCGGTATAAGCGTACCCCTTAAGACGGTATGGGTATACCGTCTAGGCTGATGCGTCCACGATGACCAACAACAGCGAGGTGACCGCGCTAATGCCACGACTGGTAGACCATGAACTGCGGCGACGGGAGATCACCGATGCTGTGCGGCGCGTGATCGTCGCCGGTGGACTTGACGCGGTGACCTTTCAGACCGTCGCCGCTGAATCCGGATTCTCAGTGCGGGTCGTGCAGTACTACTTCGGCACCAAGAGGGACTTTCTGCTGGCGACCCATCGCTCGGTGATGGAAGACGCCGGCGCTCGGTTCACGAAGCGATGGACCGCACTCGGCGCGGAAGCCACGCCCCGTGAAACCGTCCGAGCGGTGTTGACCGAACTACTCCCCCTCGATGACCAGCGCCGCGCGGAAACCATCGTGCTCGGAGCGTTCGCCTGGGCAGCGATCTGCGGCCAGGGCATCACCGCCGAAGAAACCTTCGCTGCACCCCGGGCTTTGATTGCGATCGTCGCCGAGCAACTCCGGCGGGACCAGGCCCACGATGTGTCGGCGTCCTGCGAACCTGAGCGCGACGCGGAGCTCATCGCGATGGCAACCGGCGGCCTCGCCCATGGAATGCTCCAAGGTTTCGGCACCGCACAGACCGCGATCGGACTCCTGGACCGCCTTCTCGACCTCACCTTCGGTGTCGAGGGTGACCGAGCGGAAGCGACCCACCACTGATCGCAGGATCTGAGCGATGCGGGTCTGCTAACGCGCTAGCCTCCGAGTAACCGCGGCAGCCAACTCCGGGCCGACCGGAAGCGTGCGCGCGAACACCTCACCGGCCGCCTGTAGATCTTTGCCGTGTCCGAACATCTTCGTCAGCCTGCGACGTAGAAAGTTCCGACGCTCGGCGTCTGGAAACCGCCGAGGCCCGGCAGGGTGGCCGTGACCACTATCTGGCCCGGTCCGGTGATGATTTCGGCGCGACCGGCTGACCTGTCGGTGATCGTTCCCGAGGCACCGGTGGACAGGTTCTGCCAGGTGTAGACGTACCCGTGGCCCGCCGGTGTCGGATAGATCGCGCCGTGTCCGTGCGACACCGTTGGCTGCACCAGCGCGGCCCCGTTGGCGGGGTTGGCAGCAACGATCAGCCCGGGTACCTGTAACCGCGTTTCCGCCGGGTACGAAGGCTGCGCTGCCGCCGCACCGGCCGCCGCGATGGCGACGAACAACGCAGCAAACCCCACCAGAGCCGACGTTCCGACTGTTCGACGCACCTGCGCTCACCTCATCTGTAGTTCGGATACTCCGCGGGTACATCCAAACCACACAGCCGACCGTTACAGATACAGCAACTCTATGGCTACAAGGATTTGAACGCGACGGACAGTCGCGCATTCCCGCCTGCTGAGTGACTGCCGGTCGACCGGCAGCCAGCCGCCCCGATCCGGACGGCTCGGGGCGGCGATCCATCGATCCGGGGTCGTATCCGCGTGCCCCCCGCGTGCCCCTAACCGCGGTATCAGGCGGTAAATCAGGGCGAAAGTCGCACAGAAAACCGGCCAGTCGTCCAACTGTGATAGAAACAAAAAACACCCCCTGACCTGCGAAGGTCAGGGGGTGTAATGTGGTCCCAGCTGGTTTCGAACCAGCGACCTTCCGCGTGTGAGGCGGACGCTCTCCCGCTGAGCTATGGGACCGAACTTTGTGTCGGGCGGGTTTTGATGGCCGCTCGAACGAGATGGAACATTAGCATGAGGCACCGGTAAGACACCAAATCGGCTGGTGAACCTATGGTTCGGGGCCCTCGACACTCAGGCCGACCACGCCTTCAGTCGGTCGGCAATCTCAGTGACATCGACGACGCCCGTGGCGACCTCGTTCATCAATATCTCCTGCTCGGTCGGCATGGGCCGCAGTCGCACGCCGTTGATTCGGAGCATCATCGCGGCAGCGAGGAAGGCAGTGCGCTTGTTGCCATCAACCAATGCGTGGTTGCGGGCGATCGAATGGAGCAGCGCGGCAGCCTTCATGTGCAAGGTCGGATAGGCGTCTTGGCCGAACACTGTCGCCTGCGGTCGATGCGCCGCCGACGCCAACAACCCATAGTCGCCGACCGACGCGTCGGTGCCGTTCACAGCTGCAGCGATGGTGAGAAGTTCAGAGATGTCGAGGTAGGCGACTGTCACTTGAGCCGCTCCATCAGGTCAGCATGGAGTGTCATCTCCTCACTGAGCATCGCCGCGAACACGTCTGAGCGGCGGGTGAGATACACGTGAATCGCCTCCTGCGCCAGGTCTTGTTTACTGCGACCCTCGCGAGCAGCTTGGGCGGTCAACGCGTTGTCGTCGTCATCGTTGAGCCTCAAGGTCATTGCCATACTGATGATGGTATCAGGTAGGTATCACCGCCGAACGCCCTCGACGACCCGAACAACACCGGAGTAATTCACATTTAGGGCCATCTACCAGGCGATTTGTAGTCTGTGGCGAACGTCGGCTAATGTTCTCATCGCACCGCAGAGAGCAGCGAAGCCGAGAGGCCGAGCCGCTCCCCTCAGTGTGAAGTAAATGCGGATGTGGCGCAGTGGTAGCGCATCACCTTGCCAAGGTGAGGGTCGCGAGTTCGAATCTCGTCATCCGCTCGAGAGGTAGGTAAGGCACTAGCCCCATCCTCCTTTGTACGGTGGAGTGGCCGAGTGGTGAGGCAACGGCCTGCAAAGCCGTGCACACGGGTTCGATTCCCGTCTCCACCTCGCGCGATTAGCTCAGCGGGAGAGCGCTTCCCTGACACGGAAGAGGTCACTGGTTCAATCCCAGTATCGCGCACCACCGTACTACGAGTCAGGCCCCCTTTCGAGGGGGCCTGACTTGTTTGCGTTGCCGATCTGGGCGGTGTTTGTAACCCAGATCACTGTCTGCACGGTTCGACGGTGCGCTCCCCTAGTATCGGCACACGGCGTCGCCGGGCCGGCGCGGAACCGGCGGTAGGGAGAGGTAACCAGTGAGGCAGATCCTGTTGGCGGCGGGGATCGCGCTGGTTGTCACCATCACGCTGACGCCGGTGTTGATTCGAGTGTTCGCGCGTCGCGGGTTCGGGCAGGAGATCCGGATCGACGGGCCCGCCAGCCACCACGCCAAACGCGGAACACCGACCATGGGTGGGTTGGCGATCGGGGCGGGGGTATGGGCCGGGTATCTGGGGTCGCATCTGATCGGGTTGCTGTGGGGCGCACCGGGACCCAGCGCGTCGGGAGTGCTGGTGTTGTTGCTGGCCTCGGCGTTGGGGATGGTGGGGTTTCTCGACGATTCGATCAAACTGCGCAAGCACCGCAACCTCGGGCTGACCGCCGCGGGCAAGTACATCGGGCAGATCGGCGCCGCGGTGGTGTTCGCGGTGCTGGTGCTGCGGTTCCCCGGCGCCACCGGGCTCACGCCTGCCAGCCGCAACCTGTCGTACGTGCGCGACATCAGCACCATCACGTTCGCGTCGCTGTTCTTCGTGGTGTTCATCGTGTTGCTGGTGGTGGCCTGGTCGAACGCGGTCAACATCACCGACGGGCTGGACGGGCTGGCGGCGGGATCGATGAGCCTGACACTGGGCGCCTACGTGGTGATCACGCTGTGGCAGTACGACAACTCCTGCGAGATCAGCCCCGGACGCGGCTGCTACACCGTGCGCGACCCCAGCGACCTGGCCATGGTCAGCGCGGCCGGGGCGGCGGCCTGTATCGGGTTCCTGTGGTGGAACGCGGCGCCGGCCAAGATCTTCATGGGCGACACCGGATCGCTGGGTCTGGGCGGCCTGCTGGCGGGCCTGTCGATCACCAGCCGCACCGAACTCCTCGCGGTGGTGATCGGGGCGCTGTTCGTCGCGGAGATCATGTCCGTGGTGCTGCAGATCGTGGTCTTCCGCACCACCCACACGCGACTGTTCCGGATGGCGCCGTTCCACCACCACTTCGAACTGAACAACTGGCCCGAGACCGCGGTGATCATCCGATTCTGGGTGCTGGCGGGGATCGCGTCGGCCACGGGGCTGTGCCTGTTCTACGGCGAGTACGTCGCCTCGCTCTAGTTGTCGGAACCTGCCGATACGCTGACCGCATCAGCGAGGGAGGTCGCCACGGTGAGTGCCGAGATCGTCAAGGAGCCGGGTCACGATATCGCCGGTGATGTCAGCTTCGAGCTGGAAGAGCTCGACGAGCTGGTCGGCGAACTGTTGACCGAGCACGCCGAACGCGCGGCCCGTGATGCGCGGATCGTGGGATTGCGGCTGGGGATCGGCGGGCAGCGGCCGGAAACGCTGACCCGGATCGGTGCGCGGTACGACCTGGCACGGGATCGGGTGCGGCAGCTGTATACGAAGGCTGTCGGGCGGATCGTGCGCGAAGCCGATCGCACCGGACACCGGTGCACGACCGTGTTCGCGCACCGCTACCCCCTGGACGCGGGCGATCTGCGGCTGGTGCGGATGCTGCTGGCGGAAACCTATGCCACCGATACCGACCTGGTGGCGATGGAGTGGTCCTATCTGAAGCTGCGACTGGCCGGGCACGAGCAAGGCGATGCCCGGCGCGTGGCAGGGTATGTGATGCAGCGAATCCTGGGGTGGCAGAAGAAGACCGCGAGCATCCTGGCCAAACTGCACGTGCCCGACGACGGCATCGAAGCGCTGCCCCTGGACGACGTGCAGTGGTTCGACGGACCCGTGGCCGCGTTGCCCACCGAGTCCGCGCGCGTGGCCGACGGCGACGATGACGGGCGCGCGCGGTTCTACCTGGCCAAGGCCGGTCGCGACGTGGCCTACGACTCCGCGCTGGTGGCCCGATTACTGCGCACCCTGGACGCCGACCCGGCGGTGGCGGCGTTCCAGGAGGAGCCGACCGCGCTCACCTACCAGTTCAGCGGCGAGGATCGGGTGCACTATCCGGCCGTGGCGGCGCAGCTCACCGATGGCCGGACCGTGCTCATCGACGTGGTTCCACTGGGTCGGATCGCGTTCCACCACAACCGGATTCAGAGCGAACTCGGCCGCGCCTACGCTCACGAACACGGCTGGGGCTGGCTCGTGTGGACGGGCAGCGCACTGGGTGCCGGTCGGCTCGAGGCCAGGTCGGTCGACGCTTCGCTCGAGCAACGACTCACCACCGACCTGGAACAAGGCCCGTACGACCGGCAGTCACTGGCCGCGGTCGCCACGGAAACCGGTCTGGACCTGCTCGACCTGAGCGGACTCGTGCTGCGCAACGACTGGCAGTGGGATCGAATGCCGATGCGGCTCAGCGCATCACGATCGCGCCGACCATCACCGTGAGCACCAACAGCATCGCGCAGCACACCAACCACTGATACTGATTCAGGGTGCGGTCCATCCGACGCAGGGTCGCGCGCAGACCCGCGGCGATCCGCTGCTGGGCCATGATTTCGCTGCGCAACCCTGCCAGGGTGATCGCTTCGGCGTCGGCGTTGGCCCCGGCCCGGTCGATGCGGTTGTGCAGGCGGCCGACCAGGCGCTGCTTGTCGCGCACGGCCTGGCGCGACACCGCCAGCTCCACACGTTGGTCGCGCAGTTCGGTGCGCTGATGCTCGATCATCGCGGCCTGCGCCGCGGTGTGCCGTTCCCAGGTGCCCACTTCGGCCCACCCTCCTGTCGTGAGATCCGCGTGCCCCCAATGGATTCGGCCGTTCACCCAGCCGTCGAGGAAGTCGCGCAGTTCGGTGCTGTCCTGCGTCGGGGCGGCGAAACCGGTCGGGCCCGCGGCGAGCATGCCCTGGTCGATCCGGTAATCCGCGGCCGAAGGGGCGAAATCGGCGATGCCGACCGCGGGCACCAGCGGCACCCAGAAACCCTGCGGGCAGATCCACAGCACATCGTCGATTCCGGCCGCCTGCAAGCGTTTCCGGTGTTCGCGGGCCGCGGTGATGTCCAGCGGACCGCTGCGGACCTCGACCACGCAGCGCCGGTCGCCGCGACGCCAGTAGAGGTCGACGGGAATATCGTCGATCCGGGCGTCGACCTGCGCCTCGTCGGCGCCCGCCGCGGTGAGCCTGCCGCAGATCCAGTGTTCCAGCCGCTGCGTATTCCACTGTGTCGCCGCGCATTCGGGGCAACCACAGCCGTACCCGGTGCGCTCGGTGACCGCGCGCCGACCCCCCTCGGAAATTCCGAGTTCGTCGAGCAGCGCCCGCCGTCCGCACGCCACCTGCGTGTCGCTGCGCCGCTTCGTCCTCACACCATCACTCCCTCACCATGGGACCCGTCGTGCGCTCACGCTCACGTCCTGGACATCAGGTTCCCGCAGGCACCGACACGGCGCCAGCCCCCTTGACCCGCGTTCGGGTGCGTCACCAACCGGTGATCGAGATCACAAACGCGACTCTGCTTGTATATCAAGCCATTTCACTGTGCCGACGTCGCACGATCACCCTGATATCTTGATCATTTCGATACACAGACCGGGCCAGTTGCCTGTCCGTTTCATCCTGATTACGAATCGGTTCGGCGCGTCGCGGAGACGGTCGCCACATCACGTGCTGTTGCCCCGGTGGATATGATCGCTGCGGCCGAGGCGGGCACGCTCGGGCGACCACGGGAAGTAGGGTGTGCATGAACCACGCTGAGCACGACGAATCCATCGGGTCGATGCTGGCCGGTATCGCCACGGCGCTGCGCGAAGTCAGCGACAAACTCGATATCGTCGCCGCGCGGGTGCAACAGGACGTGCCCACCTTCCCCTCGGACGAGGATCTGCCCGACAAGACCCGGATCCACCGGCTGGAATCCTGGGCATTCCATGCGTCACAGGACATTTCACGCCTGAGCTCCCGGCTGGACGCGCTCGACGGGGGTGACAGCGACCCGGCGCGGCCGGTGCGGGGCACGCGCAGCCGTCGCGAGGTCCGGGAAGCCGCGGAGGCGGCCGAACGTGCCGCCGACGGGTTCGATGACGCCGAACCCTTACTGCCGCAGCAGGATCGCGATGCGCAGGGTTTACGGCCGCCGCTCGAACGGCGGCACTCCCCCGCCAAACCGAGCACCGATCACCTCGGTGACCCCACCGCACTGGGCGCTACGCCGATGGCACGGGGCGTGACCGAGGGGGGGTCGCCGTTCGGGCAGCCGATTCCGATGGACACCGAATCGTTGATCGCGGTGGGGCGCAACGGGAATGGGCTGTCGACGGCGGGTCATCGTCCGGCGCGGCTCGGCGGGGGTGCGACGGTCGATGATGAGGTGGGGTCGGCGCCGGGGCGCACGGTGTCGAACGGGACCGGGTCGACCGATGGAGATGCGGCGAGAGGTTCGGTACGCACTGGGACCGCCGCGAACGGGACCGGGTCGAAGAACGAGGCGGCGGTCGGCACGGTCCGCACCGGGACGGCGTCGAACGAGGCAGTGTCGCGCCTGGCGGGCGACATCGCGACGCCGCGCAACGTTACTGCGGTGCCCGCGGTGATCGGGACGGTGGTTCCTGCGCCCGAGGTAGATCGGGCTGCCGATAGCAGGCCGCTCGAGGTCGATCGGGCTGCCGATAGCAGGAAGGCGGAAGGCGATACTTCGCTCCCCGGCAGCGTTGACGTTGCTGCGCACGTCGCGACCGCGCTGACCGGGGGCCGTGCGGTCGACTCGCCAGCCGAGACCGCGCTGACCAGTGATGCCGGCGTCTCGCTGCCGGTTGAAGAGCAGACTGCCACGGCTGCGCAGCCGACTGTGAATGCCGATGTCGGTATCGAGCGGGCTCGACCGGTCAAGAAACCGGCGGTGAGTTCGCCCGATCTAGTGCTTGATGTGCCGCTGCCGGAAGGGTTGTCCAACAACGGGAATGGTGCGGCGCGGCTCGCGGTGACCGACATCGCCCATGCCGAGAGTGGGCGTCTGCCGTCTGCGCCGATGACGGTGCGGCCGTCGGAACCACCTGCGGGATCAACGACCGGCGATCGCTCCGAGGAAGAGTCGAAAGCTGAGGCCGCCAACGGATTCGGGCAATTCCCCCACACGGCACCGAAGAACACCCTGTCCAACGGAACTCCCGCCCGACCGAACACGACTGGCGAAACTCCCGCCCGTCTGAGCACGTCCGACGACGTTTCCCCCACGGGCACCACCAGCAACGGGATCCGCTGGTCGTTCTCCGATGACACGGCGACCACCTCCCCGCCGCAGGATCGAAACGGTCTAGCCCGCAACGGTTTCACCACCGATTCCGCGCGCCGATCGGACACCCTGTTCGGAGACTTCACCCCGCGCGAACGACTGACCACCGGCTCCGAGGATTCCGCTCCCGCCGTGTCCGTCGCGCCCGCCCGTCTGACCCCTCCGTCGAACCCAGCTCCGGTGGATCCGACCAGCTCCGATCTCTCGGACGGCGTCGGCATACGAGCCGACCACAACGGCACAGCCCTCACCGACAACACGGCTGTCACTCACGACGCACCGCTCACCAACAACGCGGCGCGAACGACCTACGCACCGCTCACCACCAACACGTCGCCCGGCAATCACGATCGCCCGGCCGCGGGCTTCGATCCCCCGACCCTCGACCTGCCGGTTGGCCGTGACCTGTCGAAGAACCCCCCGCGCAGCCCTGAACCCCCAGTCGCCGACCCGGCCCCACCCACCGCCACCGACGCCGCCGGAATCACCGTGACCGGTACCTACCGCGCCTTCGACATCGAACGCGCCCACGTGGACAAGCTGCAGGCCATGCTCGACGAGCTGAAGCGCTCGGCGGGACTACCGCCGGGGCGTCGCGACGTGTTCGGACCACCGACGCCGGAACGCGGCTAGGGCCGCGCCCTCGACAGGCGAACTCAGGCGGGCGTAGCCAGCTGAACGAGGCCGGGGTCCACGTCGGGTTTCGGTGGTTCGCGCAAAACCACCCCGATCAGGTCGCGCAGGGCCGCGTGGCCTGTGTCGGCGGTGTTGCGGGGATGCCAGGCCATCGCGACGACGGGCGCGGGTAGTGGCAGTGGGATCTCGAATATTGCCAGGCCGAGTGCTTCGCGGGCGGATTCTGAGAGCAGTTCCGGTGCGGGACAGACTAATTCGGTGGAGGCGAGAGTGAGTAGCGCCGTGGGCAGGTCGGGGACGGTGGCGACTACTCGGCGGGTGCGGCCGTGGAGGGCGAGGCGGTCGTCGATGGGGCTGTGGGTGCGGCCGGTGGGGGAAACTTCCAGGTGGCGGGCCGAGGCGTAGGCGGCGACGGTGGGGCGGGTGGTGGCGAAGGGGTGGTCGGGGGCGGCTACGCCGATCCAGCGGTCGGCGAACAGGCGTTTGACCACGGTTTCGGGGTCGGTCTTGCCGATCATGCCGACTTCCACGTCTACTCGGCCGTCACGTAGGGCGACCGCACCGTCGGCGGGATCGGCGGCCAGCAGCCGCACCGTCACCCCTGGCAATTGCGCGTGGACCGCGGCCAGCAGCGGACCGGACAGTCGTGCACCCACCGAATCACCCACGCGGACAACGAAATCGCGGTATCGGCCGGTGCCGTTGCCTTCGCGCGCGGTGAGCAGCGACCGGCCCTGGTCGACCAGGCTCGCCACGTCGTGGCGCAACGCGAGCGCGCGCGGTGTGGGCACCATCTGCCTGCCCGAGCGCACCAGCAGCGGGTCACCCAGTACCTCGCGTAACCGGGTGAGGGTGCGGCTCATCGCCGAGGTCGAGGTGTGCAGTCGCCGGGCCGCCTCGGTCACGCTGTTGGTGTCCAGCAGCGCGTCGAGAGCGAGCAGTAGGTTCAGATCCAGCGCGTCCACGCGAGGATTATGACCAACACACCGATCGCCGCCAAGCGAGGCCGACGGCGATCCGGCGTGTCGGCTATCGGTCCGCTACGACGGCAGCGGCCGGGGCGACCGGAGCCGCCACCGCGTGATTGCGCAGCACCCCGCGGTACGAGGTGGGTCGCAGGGGCCGCACCCACTGCGCCAGCCGCGACGTCAACGGCAACGGTGTGCCGAGGTCGTCGAGCATCTCGTCGACATTGGCCAGCGAGAACGGGATCACCGACGCACCGTGGGCGTGCTTGCCGCCGCTGCGTTCGCGCGACCACGACAGTCGCTCGTCGATCTCGGTGTCCATCAGTTCGGGCATCGGCGGCACGAACTTGCCCGTGAGCAGACCGGCGATCCACTGCGCGCCCACCTCGGCGCTCAGCGCGCTGGCGGTGGAACTGTTGTAACCGGCGAAGCTCAGGTTCGGCACGTGGACCGGCAGGATGTGCCGGTACAGGCGGAAGTCACCCACCTCGTCGGTCAGCGCGCGCCGCACGAACGGTGTCAGGAACGGGACTTCCTGGCGGTATCCGGTGGCGCAGATGACCAGTTCGGCCAGCTTCAGGCTGCCGTCGGCCAACCGCACCGCGGGCCCGTGCTGCCCGCCGATGAGTTCGACGACCTCGGTGTCGCGGTGCACGGCGATCCGGCCCGCCTCGACCTGCTCGACGAAACCTTCGGTGGCCAGGGCCGCGCCCGCGGTGGCCATCTCCGAGATCGGACCGGTGGGTACCAGGTCGTGCTCGCGCAGCCGCAGTTTGCGCGTGACGCGTTCCTGCAGCAGGTCCATGTTCGACTGGCGAAACGCCAGACGCTCGAGCAGCCGTTCGGCCAGGCGCGGGAAGCGGGACGCGAAATGCGCCTCGCCCATGCGCGTGAGCAGCAGCCGCTCGTAGTCGACACCGAAGCCCAGCTTGCGCGGCATCTTCCAGGTGAGTCGGCGGGCCACCACGGTGGTCTCGTCGGCGATATGACTGACCGCCTCGGCGACATCACACGCGGACTTGCCGTAGCCCAGCACCACCACCGACCGGTCGCGCGCGTGTTCGACATCGTGGAATTGCGAGACGTGGCACAGCCGCCCGCCCGCGGCACGGAAGGCCGCGGCGCCGGGCAGGTCGGGCAGTACCGGGTCGCTGAACACACCGTTGGCCACGATCAGGTGATCGCAGGTGGCTCGGTGCACGCCGTCGCGGTCGCGGACCTCAAGCAACCAGCCGCTGTCGACCGGGTCGGCCGCCAACACCTCGGTGCCGAGGCGCAGGTGCGGGCCCAGACCGAACTGTTGCGCGTATCCGGCCAGGTAGGCCTGCATCTGCTGACCGTCGGGCCAGCGGGGGAAATCTTCGGGCATCGGGTGATCGCTGAAGGCGTACGTGGTCTTGCTGTTCTGCGCGCGCAGTCCGGGATACCGGCGGGTGGCACTCCACACACCGCCGACGTCAGGGGCGCGGTCGAAGACTTCGACCGGGAACCCCGCCTGGCTCAATACCTTCGCGCAGGCCAAACCTGCCACTCCCGCACCGACGATCCCGATGCGGCTACCGCTCGTCATGCGACGCAGACTACTCGGACATATGGCACCGGGGCTACCGACCGGAACTGGTAGGACCCACAACGCTGCGTGCTGTACTGGAAGCATGACCAACACTTCCGTTGTCGTGGATCGGGCCGGGCTGTGGGACGCCGAGGCCCTCAGCGACGTCGCCGCGGCGACCTTTCCGCTGGCCTGTCCGCCCGAGGTGACCCCGTCCGACATCGAGATCTTCCTCGAGCAGGTGCTGTCGGGCGAACGCTTCGGCGAGTATCTGTCCGATCCGGCCAGGACCGTGCTCAAGGCGGTCGAAGGTGACGAGATCGTCGGCTACGCCATGCTCATCGCGGGCAGGCCCGCCGACCCCGACATGGCCGCGCAGGTCAGCGCGGGCGAGGTGGTGGAGCTGAACAAGATGTATGTGCTGCCCGGCCATCACGGCAGCGGCGTCGCGGCGGCGTTGATGGCGGCCTCGGTCGACACCGCGCGGGCTTCGGGCGCGGGAACGGTGTGGTTGGGAGTCAACCAGGCCAACGAGCGGGCGCAGAAGTTCTACGGCAAGCACGGCTTCCGGCAGGTGGGCACCAAGACGTTCCTGGTCGGCAGCCAACTGCATTCCGATTTCGTGTTCGAACGCGCGCTGTAGAACTACTACGCGGCGGTCCCTGTTGTGGGACCGCCGCGAAAAGGCTTATGCCGCAGCGGCTTCGAAACGCGAGAGGGCCAGCAGGCGCGAGATGGCGCGCAGGTACTTCTTGCGGTAGCCGCCGTCCAGCATCTCCTGCGAGAAGATCTGGTCCAGCTTCACACCCGAGACCGTGACCGGGATGCTCGCGTCGTAGAGGCGGTCGGCCAGCACGACCACGCGCAGCGCGACGGCCTGGTCGGTGACGGTGTGCACGTCGGAGATGTACACCGACGCCACACCCTGGATCAGCGCACCGAACTTGGACGGGTGCAGGGTGCTCAGGTGCTTCAGCAGCACGTCGAACTCGTCGAGCGTGGAACCCGGGGTGGCCGCGGCACGTTCGACCAGCAGCTGCGACGAGGTGGGTTCCGGGGCGGGCGGCAGGTCGCGGTGCCGGTAGTCGGGGCCGTCCACGCGCACCGGATCGAAGATCGAACCGAGCTTCTTGATCTCGCGCAGGAAGTCCGAAGCCGCGAAACGGCCTTCGCCCAGCTGACCGGGCAGGGTGTTCGAGGTCGCCACGATGGAGACACCGCGCGCGGACAGCTCGGTGAGCAGGCGCGAGACCAGCATCGTGTCGCCGGGATCGTCGAGTTCGAACTCGTCGATGCACAGCACACTGTTGGCCGACAGACGCTCCACGGCGTTGTTGAAGCCCAGCGCGCCGACCAGGTTGGTGACCTCGCCGAACGTGCCGAACGACTTGGGCGCGGGCGAGCTGTGGAAGATCGAGGCGAGCAGGTGGGTCTTGCCCACACCGAAACCGCCGTCGAGATACAGGCCCGCGCCGGACACGGCCTTCTTCTTGCCGAACAAGCTCTTCTTCGACGCGGCCTTGTGGATTTTTCCCACCTGACCTGCGAAAGCCTCGGCCTTGGCGACCGCAGCGGCTTGGCTGGGCTCGTTGGGGTCGGGGATGTAGGAGGCGAAGCTGACCTCGTCGAACATGGGCGGGGGCACCATCTGCGCGACTAGTTGGTCGGCCGGGACCTCCGGATGGCGATCGACAAGGCGTTCTTGCATTCACAAATCGTACGGACGTGGTTGCATCGATCCCTATGCAGCGTATCCACAATGTGACCCAGCTCGCAGATCTCGACGACGACGCACTGGCCAGGTGTTACGCCTATCCACGACATCTGGACGGGCCGTGGGTGCGGGCCAACTTCGTCAGCAGCATCGACGGGGCGTTCACCGTCGACGGAGTGTCGGCGGGGTTGGGGACCGCGGCCGACAAGCGGGTGTTCACGGTGCTGCGCGAACTGGCCGACGTGGTCGTCATCGGCGCGGGCACCCTGCGGGCGGAGAACTACGGCGGCGCGCACCCCGACCGGCAACGCCGCATCACCCACCACCAGCACGGCATCGGCGGTCATCCCGAAGGTGCTCCGCCGCCGATCGCGGTCGTCACCGCCACCGCCAAGCTCGATCCGGGTGCGAAGTTCTTCGCCGACGCCGAAGTGCCGCCGCTGATCATCACCACCACCCAGGCCGACCCCGCGCAGATCACCGCGCTCGAGGACGCGGGCGCGGTGGTGGTGATCGCCGGGACGGCCGCGATCATGCCCGCCGCACTGATCCGGGTGTTCGCGCAACGCGGTTTACACCGGGTGCTGTGCGAAGGCGGACCGCATCTGTTCGGGCAGCTGGCCGAGGCGGGACTGGTCGACGAACTGTGCCTGACCACCGCCCCGATGCTGGTGGGAGGCACGGGCGGGCGAATCTCGCTGTCGGCGAGCACATTCGACCTGCCCATGGCACGCAAGCAACTGCTGCTCGACGACGACGGCACCGTGCTGGCCCGCTGGGCCCGTCGATGAAACCTGGCGCCGAACCTGGCAGTGTGTAGCGCATGCGTTGGACTCGGGCCGCGGTAATCGCCGCGACACTGTCGATCATGCTCGCGGGCTGTGGGGCCGGCCCTTCCGATCGGCCGGTTGTTGCCGTCGAGCGGCCCGGCGCGGGCGGGGGCGCGACCGAGGAACCCGCGGTGCCGGATCTGGCCAAGGCCGAGGTCCCCGCCACCGATCTGGCCTGGCGCGATTGCACCGAGGCCACGGTGAGTTCGCTGGACTTCGGTGCCGCCCCCGCGGGACTTGTCCTGGAGTGCGCGGAGTTCTCGACCCCGATCGACACCGCGGGCACCGTGATCGGCACCTTCCGCGCCGGTGCCCTGCGCGCCCGGTTGCCGCAGACGCCCGCCGACGCGGCACCGCTGGTGCTCACCTCCGGTTCGGACCGTTCGTCGGCGTCGACGTTGGCCGGGCTGGCGATCGGGCCCAACAGCGCGTTGCTGGCCGCGCAACCGATCGTGGCGGTGGATCGGCGCGGGATCGGCGCCTCGCAGCCCATCGACTGCATTCCCGCGCAGCTGCGCGCGGTGATGACCGACCTCGGCCAGACCGGCGTGGGCAACGCGGACCAGGTCGCCGCGGTGGCCGGGTTCAGCCAGGACGCCACCATCGCCTGCCGCGATTTCCTGCAGCCCTACGAAGGCACGTTCGACGCACCGCACGCCGCCGACGACATCGAACAACTGCGCAAGCAGTGGCAGGTCGACAAGATCAACCTGCTCGGCGCTGGCAACGGCGCGAAAGTGGCCTTGAGTTACGCGCGCCGCTACGGCGACCACCTCGCCCGCCTGGTCCTCGACGCACCCGAACCGGTCGGCGCCGACGCGACCACCATGGCCGAGGCGCGGGTGATCGGCGCGGAAGCGGCCGTGACCGCGTTCGCCCAGCGGTGCAAGGCCGCCAACTGCGCCCTGGGGGCCGACCCGCGCGCGGCGATCATCGCGCTGATGGACAAGGCCACCAACCGTGGACTGGGCGAGATCTCCGCCGCCGACCTGTCCACCGCGCTCACCGGATTCCTGTCCAGCCCGCGCGGTGACCAGGCCAACCGCGTCACCGCCATGGCCGACATCCTCGCCGCCGCAGACCGTGGCGATCGCGGACCGCTGACCGCGATGATCGGCCGCGAAGCTGCGGCGATCACCTCCGACGGCGAATTCGTGAACCGGTGCACCGACAGCCAGCAACCGCCCACCCAGGACAAAGCGCGCGAACTCGCGCAGACCTGGGCGACCAAGTACCCGGTGTTCGGACGCAACGCGGCCGTCGGGCTGATGGTCTGCTCGGCCTGGCCGGTGTCCACCGCCGCGCCGCTGCCGACCGAACTCGCGCTGCCGGTGCTGGTGTTCGCCGGTGCGGCCGATCCGGTGGTCGGCGGGGCCGCGGCCTCGGTGACGGGTGCGCTCGGGTCCGCGGGGGCCGGGCACTCGACCATGACGTGGCAGGGGTGGGGGCATCCGGTGGTCGCTCATTCCGGTTGCGCGCAGAAGGCCGTTGTCGACTATCTCGCGGAGGCGAAACTGCCCGGCGACGGCGGGGCTTGCCCCGCCTGATCCGGGCACGGCGTCAGCCTGATCGGGGTGCGGCGGCGGCCTGATCCGTGCGTGGCGGCGGCTTGATCCGCATGCCGCGGCGGCCTGATTCGGGCGCGGCAACCAGCCGGTTTCGGCGCGTCGGACGGGTCCGGCCACACCATCACATCACGATCCGGTGTACCGTGCCCGAGTGTTGTTCCGACAGCTCGAGCCGCGTACCGCTCGCACCACCGCCGAGGTGATCAAGTTCGCCCTGTGGCCGTTCGCGGTCATGATGGTGCTGAACCGCGTCTTCATCAAGGCGATCAACGGGTTCGTCACCGACGACTACCGGCCGGTGTACAACGCGTCGTTCGCGTTCCTGAACGGCAAGCCGCTGTACACCGCCGACTTCTCGTCGGTGGACCCGCACTATCTCTACTACCCCAGCGGTACGTTGCTGATCGCGCCGGTGGCGATCATCGAATACGAACTGTCGCGCTGGCTGTTCATCGGGCTCAACGCGGCCGCGATCGTGCTCGCCTGGTACCTGATTCTTCGCCTGTTCAAGTTCGGGATCGGGTCGGTTGCCGCGCCGGCGCTGCTGCTGGCGATGTTCAGCTCCGAAACGGTGACCAATACGTTGGTCTTCACCAACGTCAACGGCTGCCTGCTGCTGGCCGAAATGCTGTTCATCACGCTGCTGCTGGCGCGTAAAGACCTCTGGGCCGGTGTGGCGCTGGGTTTGAGCATCGCGGTGAAACCGACGCTGGCGCCGTTGCTGTTGGTGGCGGCCGTTCGCGGCCAGTGGAAGGTCTTCATCACCGCGCTCGGTGTGCCGGTGGTGCTCACCGCGATCGCCTGGCCGCTGTCGGCGGACCCTGAGAAGTTCTTCACCCACGTGATGCCGTATCTGTCCGAGACTCGCGATTACTTCAACAGTTCGGTCGGTGGCAGCGGGCTCTACTACGGATTGCCGGACTGGCTGACCCTGCTGGTCAAGGTCTTGATGGCCGCCGTGGTGGCGGTGTCGCTGTGGCTGCTGTGGCGCTACTACCGCCACGACGAACTGTTCTTCGTCACCGCGTTCTCCGGTGTGCTGCTCACCGCATGGTTCCTGCTGCCGTCGCTGGGCCAGATGTACTACTCGATGATGCTGTTCCCGTTCCTGATGACCGTGGTGCTGCGCAATTCCGTGCTGCGCAACTGGCCCGCGTGGCTGGCCATCTTCGGGTTCATGACCTACGACAAGTGGCTGTCGGATCGCTGGCAGGACATCGGCCGCAACCTCGAATACCTGCGGGTGACGTTCGGCTGGGGACTGCTGCTCATCGTGGTGTTCTGTGTGCTGGGCGACCGGTACCTGGCCGCTCGACGCGAGAACAGGCTGCAGTTCGGCATCGACCCGGCGTGGATGACCGACGCACCCGATTCGCGCGACCGCACCGACGAGCCGGTGACCCCGCCCCCGGCCAAGGTTCCGCCGCGGCCGCAGGCCCCGCGTGAGGAACGCGAGCCCGCGCTCAAGTAAGCGTTTCCCGGCCGGTGACGCGCCCCTCACGGCGCGCACCGGCCGAAACCATTAGCGTGGAGCCATGAGTTCCGATACTTCGTTGCCCGCGCCGCGCATCCAGCTCACGCCGCAGCAATGGCGGGCGAAACTGGACCCCGAGGAATACGCCGTGCTGCGCGAGGCCGCCACCGAGCGCCCGTTCATCGGCGAATACACCGACACCAAGACCGACGGTGTCTACACCTGTCGCGCCTGCGACGCCGAATTGTTCCGCAGCACAGAGAAATTCGACTCGCACTGCGGGTGGCCGTCGTTCTTCGACCCCGCCGATTCCGACGCGGTGATCCTCAAACCCGACGACACCATCGGTATGCGCCGGGTCGAGGTGGTCTGCGCGAACTGCCACAGCCACCTCGGCCACGTCTTCGAAGGCGAGGGGTATCCGACGCCCACCGATCAGCGGTACTGCATCAACTCGATTTCCTTGCGGCTCAAGCCTTCCGCGCAGTAGCGGTCACACCAGATCGCGCACGTCCCACACCCACACGCCGTCGACCTGCTTGCCCGGCATGCCGAGCAAGCCGTCCACGGTGCGGCGCATGGCATCGTCGTTGTGGCTGGGTGGCAGCACCAGCACGTCGGCACCCCAGTAGCGCAGGTCGGCCATGGCCTGCGCGCGCCGCGCGTCGTCGATGACCGGAACGATATTGGTCTTGCGGACCAGCATGAGCAGAGTCGCGGTGGAGCGCGGGTCGGCGCCGTAACCGGACTCGCGGGTCTCACCGATCGGGCCAACGAAGTAGCCGCCCACCAGCGGGAAGGCGAAGTCGGCGTCGATCTGCCACCGCAGCGCGATGGCGTCGCCCGAGGTCGGCGGCGGCACGATCACCAGCGAGCCGCCCGAAATGTACTGTCGCACAGTGCCTTCGGCGAAGAACGCGGGCGTGGCGGGGCGTTCGGTGACGGGCACCATGGTCGGTGCGAGGGGCAGCAGCGCGAACGCCATCGCGCCGAACCAGGCAACGGACCGACGTGTCACGCCGGAGGTTCGCACCGAGTCGATCGCCCGCTGGGTGCACAGGACCAGGCCGATCGCGATGGCCGGAATGGCCACCATGGCCAACCGGGATTCGATCATCCCGTTCAGCGGCGGAATCCACCCGAAGGCCAGCCACGGCATCGGGATCATGGAATATTCGCCCTCGCGGAAGCGCAGCACGCCGTCGAACGACATCACGATGCCCATCGACAGCGCCGTGAACACCACCCCCACGACCGCGGCAGCCCGCACGATGCGCTCATGCCACAGGCGGTACACGACCACTGCCATGAGCAGCAGCAGCGGCCAGCCGAAGTAGGTGTTCTCCTCGGTCGGATTGATGGCCACGTCCGGGCCGAACGAGAACATCGCGCCCGCCGACTCCGGCGAGAACTGGAACAGCGAAATGATGTCGTTGCCGACCCGGCCGGTCCCGACGAACCGATACGACTGCGGTCCGGCGAACTGCCACCACAACCCGAAACCGGTGAGCGTCAACGTGACCAGCGCCGCGAGCAGGATCGACGGAGCCGCCGCGCGCGCGGTGAACGCGATGGCGCGCGGGGTGCGCAGGTAGGCCAGCGCGAAGCCCGCGAAACCGAGCGCGAAGATCAGCAGCGGCTCCTCCCCCAGCGTGAGCTGCAGCGCGACCAACAACCCGAGCACGACCGCGGCGCGTGGCTGCCACACCGGTCCCGACCCGACGTTGTCCTCCGCGTACCGGGCCATTTTGATCACCCGCACCGCGATCAGCGGCAGCAACATCAGGAACACGAAGTTCGCGTGCCCGTTGGTGTGCGCGATCATCGCGGGGGCGAAACCGCAGAACGCACCGCCGACGGCCGCGGCGAACTTCGAGGACACCAGTTCGCGCGAGAACACCCAGTACCAGGCGAAAGCCGTGCCGAACAGGCCGAAGGTCAGGGCCGCCACGAAGGTCACGGTCGGCCCGAACAGCAGAGTGATCGGCGTGAACGGGACACCCCAGCCGTACATGAGGGTGTTGGCCATCATGTTGATGCCGTCGGGATAGTTCTGCAACTGGGTGCTGAACGGGTTTTCCGAGTGGGTGAGGTTGTGCGCGGTGATCGCGTAGAACCACTCGTACAGCGTCTGATCCTGATCGCTCTTGCTCAGGTAACCGCTGCCGGTGTTGGACCACAGCCCGGCGAGCACGAACACCGCCAACGACAGATAGGAACCCGCCACGACCAGGTCGGTGCGCGCGCGGCGCAGCCAGTGCGTGGGGCGCTGCTCAACCGTTTCCGGTTGGGCCCGATCGATGACTGCTACCGCGGAGCGATCCTGCTCGGACCGGTCCGTTCCCCACCCTATAACCACGCGCGTATCTCTCTAAACCTCAAAGCCACAATCGGCCCGCTCACGATACTCGAGGGGCGCCGCCGCCGCGACTTCAGGCCAACGAGAAAGGCCCAGTCCACGACTGGGCCTTTCGGTGATCGGTGCGTTACGGCAGGGCGTTGACCAACTGTTCGACCTCCACGCGCGGCCCGGTGAAGAACGGCACCTCTTCGCGCACATGCAGTCGAGCCTCGGTGGCCCGCAGGTCACGCATCAAATCCACGATCCGGTGCAGTTCGGGCGCCTCGAAGGCGAGCAGCCACTCGTAGTCACCCAGCGCCATCGAGGTCACGGTGTTGGCCCGCACGTCCGGGTAGCCGCGCGCGGCCTTGCCGTGGTCGGCGAGCATCTTGCGGCGATCCTCGTCGGGCAGCAGGTACCACTCGTACGAACGCACGAACGGGTAGACGCAGATGTAGTTGCCCGGGTCCTCCCCCGCCAGGAACGCGGGAATGTGGCTCTTGTTGAACTCCGCGGGACGGTGCACCGCGACGTTGCTCCACACCGGCGCGCTCGCCCGGCCCAGTTCGGTGGTGCGACGGAAATCCGAGTACGCGGCCTGCAGGTCCTCGACCCGCTCGGCATGGGTCCACAGCATGAAATCGGCGTCGGCCCGCAACCCCGCCACGTCGTAGATCCCACGCAACACCACACCCTTGTCGGCGAGCCCGTCGAAGAACGCCCGCGCCTCCTTGATCGCCGCGGTGCGATCCTCACCGAGCAGCCCCGGCTGCACCTGGAACACCGAGAACATCAGGTAGCGAATGGTGGAATTGAGGGCCTGGTAGTCGAGTCGCGCCATGGATCTATGGTGCCACTGCGGGGTTTTCGACCACCGCTGGGGCCACATCCCGGCGCGGCCTGCTCGCCCGCCACGACGAGGATTCGTCACTGCCGAACATCGAGGTCACCGTCGTCACCTCACCGGCATGGATTTCGACGGGCCCCAGGTCGGGATCGAGGATCAGGGAACGGGCGCTGGTCGTTTCACCGGTGATGGTCACAGCGGGCGATCATGCAACACCGCTATCAGCGGGGCTCGGTGACACGCCGCGGGGTGTGTCAGTTGATGTGCGACGCGACGGTGGTGGCGATCCGGTCGGCCGCCGCGGTGCCCGAGGCCACGCAGGCCGGGACGCCGACGCCGTGGAGGTAGGCGCCTGCCACCGCGAGGGCGTCGAGGGGTGCGAGGGCGGATTCGAGGGTGGCGATGCGGTCGGTGTGGCCGGGGGCGTATTGCGGGAGGCCGCCGGGCCAGCGTTGGACCACCGCTTCGAGGGGGGTGATCGGGATGCCGGTGACGGTGGTCAGGTCGGTGATCGCTGCGGCGATGAGTTCGTCGTCGGTCCAGGACAGGGGTTTGTCGTCGCCGAGGCGGCCGAAGGAGGCGCGGACCAGGGCGACGTCGCGTTCGGCCAGGTGGGGCCATTTGCGGCTGGACAGGGTGAAAGCCTTGGCGCGCAAGGGTTCTCCGGTGGCTACGAGGATGCCGGAGTTGTCGGGTAGTGGGGTTTCGTGTGGCAGGGCCATGGCGACCAGTGCCGACGAGGACAGTTCGATGCCTGCCGCGGCTTCGGCTGCTTCCGGTGCCACGTAGTGCAGCAGGCGGGCGGCGACGGGGGCGGGCGTCGCGATCACGACGGCGTCGACGGCTCCTAGCGGATCGACTACCCAGCCTTTGAGACCGCGAGCAACTCGCGTGCCGGCCGTGGTGGTGATGAATCGGGCTCCCGATGCTTCGGACAGTGCGGCGAGCAGGGCTCCGTAACCGTCACGCAGTCCACCGAATACCGGGGCAGTGCTGGGCGCGGGCATTGCCGCCCTGACCGCCTCGGTGAGGCTGGACGCCCCCGCATCGAGTGCCTCGGCGAGGGTGGGTAGTGCGGCGCGGATGCCGATGGAAGCGCTGGTCCCCGCGTACACCCCGCCCAGCAACGGATCCACGCTGCGTTCGACTACCTGGAGGCCGAACCGGTCCCCCACCAGGGTTTGCACGTCGACGTCGGAGCCGGGCTCCCAGTCCATCGGGCGGTCCGCTTCGGCAGCCACCCGAGCGAGGGTCGCTTCGTCGACCAGCCCGCGCAGCGACTCGGCATCGGACGGAATCCCCATCAGCGTGCGCCCCGGCAACGGATGCGCCGACCCTTGCGCCCAGATCAGCGGACGCTTCCCCGCGGGCCGCACCAACTGGTCGTCCAGGCCGAGCTCACTCATCAACTCGAGCACTTCAGGCCTGCGCCCCACGAAGGCCTCAGCACCCAGATCCACTGGCTCCCCCGCCAATTCACCGGTGTGCAGCACCCCGCCGATCCGCCCACTCTGCTCGAGCACGACGATGTCGACGCTGTCCCCCAGCCGCTGCCGCAACCGATAGGCCGCCACGAGCCCGCTGATTCCGCCACCGATAACCGCGATCCGCATCCCCCGACCGTAATCGCGCTCGCCGCCGACCGACGACACCCACCCGCTCCGATGTCGGCTGGATCACCCGGCCTAATCGACCAAAACGGCTCGCTTCAGGCGGAAAATCGCGGTGCGAGCACGCCGATTGGTCGATTACGCCGGTCAAACCCGCACTCGACGGTCCGCGCTGGACGCACACCGGTCTCGAAATCCGACCGAGCGGCCGACAGACCGGCGCAATCACGCAAAACGGCTCCCAAAAATCAGAATTCTGATCGAAAAGGCACCGATTGCGTGATTACGCCGGTCGCTCGGCTGTGTTCTACAGCGAATGCACCAGTTCGACCAACGCGGTCAGCACGCCGGGATCTGTTTCGGGCGGCACCCCATGGCCCAGGTTGAAGATGTGGCCGGTCGCGCCGAGGGTGATCGCCTCGTCCGCTTCCCGCACGATCCGCCGCGTCTCGGCCTCGACCGCGTCGAAACCGGCGAACAGGATCGCGGGATCCAGGTTGCCCTGCAAGCCTTTTCCGGCGCCGACCCGACGAACGGCCTCGGTGAGCGGCACCCGCCAATCGACACCGACCACGTCGGCACCGACTTCGCCCATCGCCCCGAGCAGTTCGCCCGTGCCGACACCGAAGTGAATACGCGGCACGCCCGCCGACGCCACCTCCGCGAACACCCGCTCCGAATGCGGCATCACGAACTCGCGGTAATCGGCCAGCGACAACGCGCCCGCCCAGGAGTCGAACAGCTGCACCGCGTCGACCCCGGCCGACAGCTGGGCCTGCAGGAAGGCGATGGTGATGTCGGTGAGGGCGCCGAGCAGGGCGTGCCAGGTCTTCGGGTCGGCGTGCATCATCGCCTTGGTGCGCTCGTGTTGCTTGCTCGGCCCGCCTTCCACCAGGTAGGAGGCCAGGGTGAACGGGGCGCCCGCGAAACCGATGAGCGGGGTGTCGCCGAGTGCGTCGGTGAGCAGTCGCACGCCTTCGGTGACCGCGCCGACCTGTTCGGGGCGCAGTCGCGGCAGCGCGCGCACGTCGGCTTCGGTGCGAATCGGCGAGGCGATGACCGGGCCGACACCGGGGACGATGTCGAGGTCGACGCCCGCGGCCTTGAGGGGAACGACGATGTCGGAGAACAGGATTGCCGCGTCGACGTCGTGTCGGCGGATCGGCTGCATGGTGATCTCACACACCAGCTCCGGGTCGAAGCACGACTCGAGCATGCCGATGCCCTTGCGCAGTTCGCGGTACTCCGGCAGGGAGCGGCCGGCCTGGCGCATGAACCACACCGGGCGCCTGCTCGGCGTCGCGCCGGTGGCGGCGGCCAGGAAAGGGGCATCGGTCAACCGGCGGCGGGTGTAAGTGCTCATATCGCCGTTCATCCTAGGCGGCAAGCGCACACCCACCGATCGAAGGGCCTTCCGTCGCATATAGCGCATCGAACCGACCCCCAGAATGCGCCCTGCGCAACGCGACCCGCACGCAACGCGCAGGGCGGCGCGCCTCCAACGGCGCCGGGCACCCACGGTCTACCGTTGCCCCTCGTGACACCGCTCGACATCCGCGACGGCGCCGCACCGACTGGGGGGACTCCCCGCGAGCCTGCTTCTTTCCGGGCGGCGGTCGATGCGATGGGCACCGCAACAGTGCACCCCCGAATCGAGTTGGCGCCTATCCGTCCCCCGCAACGGTTGGCGCCGTTCTCCTATGCGCTCGGAGCGGAGGTCATCCACCCCGACACCCCCGTGGTGCCGATCGACTCCGAAGGCGACGCGTTCGGCAGGCTGATCCTGCTACACGACCCCGACGGCGACGAGGCCTGGCACGGTGTGTTCCGGCTGGTCGCCTACATCCAGGCCGATATCGACGCCGCGCTGGCCGCGGACCCTCTGCTCCCGGAGGTCGCGTGGAGCTGGCTGGTGGACTCGCTGGAATCGCGCGGCGAACCGTTCACCGCGCTGGGCGGCACCGTCACCGCGACCAGTTCGGTCCGGTACGGCGACATCGCGGGCCCACCACGCGCCCACCAGCTCGAACTGCGCGCGTCGTGGACCGCGACCACCACCGAGATGCGCCGACACGTCGAGGCGTTTTGCGAGGTTCTGGCCTTCGCCGCCGGGTTGCCGCCCGCCGGGGTCACCCATTTACGACCGGAGTCCTATACCCGCACCGATCACCCTTGATCGCCACGTAGAGTTCACGTTTATGTCGGTCGCCGAGGAACCCACCGCAGCAGAGCCCCTGCTCGCCCCTGCTGAGGGGGTTCCACCTGTGCTGACCACCGCCGACGAGGTCGCCGCGGCCGCCAAAGCCATCGCCGCGGGTACCGGCCCACTGGCCGTCGACGCCGAACGCGCGTCCGGTTTCCGCTATTCGGCACGCGCGTATCTGATCCAGTTGCGTCGCGAAGGCGCCGGTTCGTTCCTCATCGACCCCATTCCGGTCACCGATGCCCTGGCGCCGCTGGCCGACGCGATCAACGGCCTCGAATGGGTTCTGCACTCCGCCGACCAGGACCTACCTGGCCTGGCGGAACTGGGTTTGCGCCCCGCCCGCCTGTTCGACACCGAACTGGGCGGTCGGATCGCCGGTTACGAACGGGTCGGCCTGGCCGCGATGGTCGAAAACCTGCTGGGCCGGTCGCTACGCAAGGGTCACGGCGCCGCCGACTGGTCCAGCCGCCCGCTGCCCGACGAATGGCTCAACTACGCCGCCCTCGACGTGGAACTGCTGCTGGAACTGCGCGACACCGTCGCCGCCGACCTCACCGACCAGGGCAAATTCGACTGGGCCGCCGAGGAATTCGAACACGTGCGCACCATGGACCCGCCCACCCCCAAAACCGACCGCTGGCGCCGCACCTCCGGCATCCACGCCCTGCGCCGCACCCGCCAACTGGCGATCGTGCGCGAACTGTGGACCACCCGCGACGACCTGGCCCGCGCCCGCGACGTCGCCCCCTCCCGCATCCTGCCCGACTCGGCCATCGTCGCCGCCGCCACCGGCGAACCCCGCACCATCGCCCAACTGCGCACCCTGCCCGTCTACGGCGGCCCCCGCCAACGCCGCTACTCCCGCGACTGGCTGGCCGCCGTCGAACGAGGCCGCACCCTCCCCGACAAAGAACTCCCCCCACTGACCCTGCCCTTCGACGGCCCTCCCCCGGTCAACCGCTGGGAACGCCGCGACCCCGTCGCCGCCGCCCGCCTCACCACCGCCCGCGGTGCCATGGGCGAACTGTCCGCCGAACATTCGATCCCGGTCGAAAACCTGCTCTCCCCCGATTTGGTACGTCGACTGTGCTGGGACGGGCTGCCCGACTACAAGAACGTCGGCACGCCTGAAGAACTGTCCGCGAGGATCGAAGCGTTCCTCCTCGCAGGAGGGGCACGCAATTGGCAACGCACCCTCGCGGTCCCTGCCTTGAGCAAGGCACTGACGCCTTCGACCGAATAGGCCGAACTGTCGGCATGGCAGAGGCTTAAGGGAGCCACGTGACGTGACTCCCCTCGGACTCGGCCCGGCTCGAACGGGCTGCCACCCTCTCCACCTATCGGGCGCATTCATCCGGAGCCAGTGCGCCTTGGGCGAGGACGGTCGAGACGTTAACCTCTGGCGTCTCATCGGGCAAACGCATTACGCGCCCTGAGATCTGGTCATCGGCTAGGCCGAATAGGCGCTACGTAAACTGCGGTCCCAGAAGAACTTTCAGGTCTTCCAGAGCAGACAACTGATTGTCGGTCATCGAATTCCCCGAGGCTGCCAGCGATGCCATGAACGGCCCCTCCCCGCTGGCCTCCAGCTCGTACAGCACGTACGCCATATAGTCGGCATCGGGATCGTCGGCCCGCCGCCCGAGCTCCTCGAGCACCACCAAAATCCCGTCGAGCTCCCGACTCGCGGACAGCACTCTGGCCGCGTCGATCTCCGTGGTGACGATCTCGTCATCCAACAGTTCCCCCAGCCGGACCCACACGCGGTCGTCGTCGACGAGCTTCGCGAGGTCGGGAATCGAATTGATCCGGGTTGCCGCATCCGAACTGCGCGAGCGAGACAGAGCGTCGCCTATCGCCTTCTCCCGCTCCACGCTCACAATCCTTCCACGATCCAGATCGGCTCCGCTCCCCGACCAGTTCCCGGAAACCCTTCGCGCACAGCCGCATCTTCCGGAGTCCGGGATCCAGGGCCTGTCCCTGCTACACATGCAGTGTCATATCGGGACCGACACGGTGTCGTGGGCTCGGTTGGGGTGGTGGTCGAAGGTACTCGGATTCGGGTACCTACACCGAGGATTCGGCGGGGCTGGTCGAGCACGCCACCTGCCACGAGTGGCGTCATGACCTGGGCGAGATCGTGGGGGCACTGCTGGGGGCCGGGCTCGTCATCGAGGGGTTGGTGGAACTGCCCTATATGGACTGGCCCGCGTTTCCCGATCTTGTTGCCTGCGAACAGGGTTGGACGCTACCGGACGGGAAGCCGCGGATTCCGTTGAACTTTTCCGTGGTTTCCCGGCGGCCACGGGGATGAGCGGCGGGGTCAGTTCTCGTCGAGAACTTTCAGGATCTTGCGGGTCTTGTCGTCGCGGGCTGTGACGCCCTGCTCGTATTTCTGTTCGCCGTTGCCGTACGCGGCGTCCACTTCCTTGATGACCATGCCCATTTTGGACTTGTCCGGCTCCCCGATTTCGAAGGTCATCTGCGAGCCGACGTTTTGCATCAGGTGCAGGATGCCCGCGGGACCGCCGCCCAGGTTCATGCCTTCGAACGGGCCGACGGTGGCCCAGCGCAGACCGAGGGAGGCTTTGACCAGGTCGTCCAGGTCTTTGGCGTCGATGACGTCCTGCTGGACCAGGTAGATGGACTGGTCGTTGAAGACTTTCTGCAGGCGGTTGCCGACGAAACCGGGGATTTCGCGCTTCAACCGGATCGGAGTTTTACCCAGGTCGCTGTAGACCTGCATCGCGCGGTCCATGGCCGTGGACGAGGTTTTCTCGCCGGGGACGACCTCGACCAGGGGCATGAGGTCGGCGGGGTTGAACGGGTGGCCGATCAGGATGCGGTCCGCGGCGGGGCTGCCCTTGGCGATCTCGGAGGGCAGCAGCGACGACGAGGACGAGGCGAGCACGACATCGCCCGCGGTCGCGTCGGCCAGCTCGGCGAAGAGCTTGTGCTTGAAATCGAGACGCTCGGGGCCCGCCTCCTGCACGTAGTCGGCGCCCTCGGCGGCCGCGGCCGCCTCCGGGTAGGCGGTGACCGACAGGCCCGACAGTTCGGACCGCACGATCTGGTCGAGGTCGGGCCTGGGGTCCGCCAGGGCGACGTCCCAGCCGCCGCGCGCGAACAACTTCGCCCACCCGATACCGATCACACCGGCACCGACGATCGCCACTTTCGCCATGAAATCTCCTCCGAGTCTGGAACCCGAGCGGACCGTTCATCAGCGAGGCTACGCGGAGCACAAGCTCGGCAATACCCGACACGCGGCGGGCAAGGTGCAGGTCAGCGGGCCTGCAGCCACCCGCCGATGCGCTGGGCGATGGCGTCGGGGGTGAGGCCGAGCTCGTCGAGGATCTCCCCGCGCGAGGCGTGATCCAGGAACTGTTGCGGCACACCGAGATCGCGGGTGGGCACGTCGAGGCCCGCGTCGCGCAGGCGCGCGGAGACCGTGGAACCGATGCCGCCGTGCAGGCCGCCGTCCTCGACGGTGACCACCAGGCGGTAGTTCTCGGCGAGCTTGACCAGGGTGTCCGACACCGGGATGACCCAGCGCGGGTCCACCACGGTGACCGAAATGCCTTGGGGCTCCAGCAGTTCGGCGACCTTCATGGCGGTGTCGGCGAACGGGCCCACGGCCACCATCAGGACGTCGCCGTGCTGGGACTGCGCGGAACCGGCGCTGGGCACGGCCAGGCGGAGCACGTCGAGACCGTCGAGGCGTTCCACGGCCGTGATGTCTTCGGCGACACTGCCTTTGGGGAAGCGCAGCACGGTCGGACCGTCGGAGATCGCCAGCGCTTCGGCCAGTTCCTCACGCAGGGTGGCACCGTCGCGGGGGGCGGCCACGCGGATGCCGGGGATGATGCCCAGCAGCGAGAAGTCCCACATGCCGTTGTGGCTGGCGCCGTCGGGGCCGGTCACGCCCGCGCGGTCCAGGACCACGGTGACGGGCTGCTTCAGCAGGGCCACGTCCATCAGCAGCTGGTCGAAGGCGCGGTTGAGGAAGGTGGCATAGATGGCGATCACCGGGTGCAGGCCGCCCAGCGCCAGACCGGCGGCGGATGCCATGCCGTGCTGTTCGGCGATGCCGACGTCGAACATGCGCTCGGGGAACCGTTCACCGAACGCGGCAAGGCCGGTGGGGCCGGGCATGGCGGCGGTGATGGCCACGATGTCGTCGCGGCGGGCGCCGTGTTCGATGAGCTCCTCGGAGAACACCGCGGTCCAGCCCTTGGCCTTCTTGCCCGCCAGCGGGCGGCCGGTGAGCGGGTCGATCGGGTCGCAGGCGTGCATCTGATCGGCGACGTGGTTCTCGGCGTGCTCGTAGCCGTTGCCCTTGCGGGTGACCACGTGCACCACGACCGGGCCACCGAAGTCCTTGGCGCGACGCAGGGCCGCTTCCAGGGCGACCAGGTCGTGGCCGTCGACCGGGCCGACGTATTTCATGCCCAGATCAGAGAACAGTTCCTGCGGGCTCACCGCGTCTTTGATCCCGGCCTTGAGGGCGTGGACCATCGAATAGGCCGAATCGCCCACGGCGGGAATGCTTTTCAGGATGCGTTTGCCTGCCACCAGCGCGTGCTCGTAGGCGGGCTGGGTGCGCAGTGCGGTCAGGCGGTCCGCGAGTCCACCGATGGTGGGGGCGTAGGAGCGGCCGTTGTCGTTGACCACCACCACCACCGGGCGATCGGGTGCGCCCGCGATGTTGTTGAGCGCCTCCCAGCACATGCCGCCGGTCAGCGCGCCGTCACCGACGATCGCGACCGGGGTGCGGTCCTGGTGGGTCAGCGCGAACGCCTTGGCCAGACCGTCGACATACGACAGCGCGGCCGAGGCGTGCGAGGACTCGACCCAGTCGTGCTCGCTCTCGGCGCGACTGGGGTAACCCGACAGTCCGTCGCGCGAACGCAGCGAGTCGAAACGATCCTTGCGGCCGGTGAGGATCTTGTGCACGTAGGCCTGATGACCGGTGTCGAAGATCAACGGATCCGCGGGCGAATCGAAGATCCGGTGCAGGGCGATGGTCAGCTCGACCACCCCGAGATTGGGGCCGAGATGGCCTCCGGTGGCGGCGACCTTCTGCACCAGGAACTCACGGATCTCGCCCGCCAGTTCGCGCAGTTGCGGCACGCTCAGCCGGCGCAGATCTTCGGGTGAATCCACCCTCGACAGCACTCCCACCTGAACTCGCTCCCTCCGGACAACATTGTGATCCGCCCAGTGTATTTGCCCGCGTGACCGGTACCGGCTCGCGGGCCCTTCCCAGCGTGCACACAGGAAGGTCTACGGTCGCGCCGACGATACCGCCGGATGGCCGCTGAACAGCGCGCGCGAACAGAATTGGGCTGCGACCAAGGCTTACCTCACCGACCGTGCCGTTGTGAGGACTATCTCCCCGCGCGTCCGCGCCCGCCCCCACCGCGAAGCGACCTAAGGTGACGCTGTGACCCGACCGCACAGCACGCGCACGATCGACCCGGGTGTGGTGGCGGGCATGCTCGACGACGTGTACGCGGCCTGCCGCGACGACACCTCCGGCGCACCCGCGGACTACATCCCCGAACTCGCGGCGGTGGACCCCGATGCGTTCGGGCTGTGCCTGGCCACCGCCGACGGGCTGGTCTACGAGGTCGGCGACACCGATGTCGGGTTCACCATCCAGTCCATCTCCAAGCCGTTCACCTACGCGCTGGCGCTGGCCGATCGCGGGGTGGACGGGGTGGCCCAGCACATCGACGTGGAACCCTCGGGCGAACCGTTCAACGAGATCAGCCTCGAACCGACCACCCAGCGGCCGAGCAATCCGATGATCAACTCGGGGGCGATCACCGCGGCGTCGTTGATTCGCGGACGCGATGCCGCCGACAAGTTCGAACGGGTGCGGCGCTGCTACTCCCGGTTCGCCGGGCGCGAACTGTCGATGAACTCCGCGGTCTACGAATCCGAGGCGCGCACCGGATATCGCAACCGGGCGATCGGGTACATGTTGCGGTCGGTGGGGGTGATCGACGTCGACCCCGACGAGGCGGTGGATCGGTATTTCCGGCAGTGTTCGATCGAGATCACCTGCGCCGACCTGGCTGTGATGGCGGCGACGCTGGCCGACAACGGGGTCAATCCGAGAACACGGGAGCGGGCGCTGTCGACGTCGCTGACCGAGCGGGTACTCAGCGTGATGACCACCTGCGGCATGTACAACGCGGCGGGCGACTGGGTGACCACGGTCGGGTTGCCCGCCAAGAGCGGGGTCGGTGGCGGGATCATCGCGGTGCTGCCGGGGCAGATCGGGATCTCGGTGTATTCGCCGCGACTGGACGGGCAGGGCAACAGTGTGCGCGGGGTCGCTGCGTGCCGGGAGTTGTCGCGACGGCTGGAACTGCATTTCTGTCACGTGACCCGGTCCGCGCGCACCGCCATTCGCGCGGATTACTCGGTGGCACAACTGCCTTCGCGGTTGCGTCGCACGCCCGAGGACGCCGCCGTGCTGGCTTCGCATGGTGACCGGGCGCGCGTGTACGAACTGCACGGTGACCTGCTGTTCGCCGGTGCCGAGCGGGCGGTGCGCGCGATCGAAGGGAAAGCCGAGGAACTCGACGCGCTGGTGATCGATCTGCGCCGCGTCGGCGAGGTGAGTCAGGTGGCCCGCGAGATGGCCGACAAGTTGCAGGCCGAACTCGTACGGCGCGGCACACGCGTGGCGCTGGTGGATCCCGACGCCAAGCTCGGGCACGAGGTCTCCAGCCTGGATCCCGACGATCCGCGCGGACGGGTGTTCATCGACCGCGACACCGCGACCGAATGGTGTGAGGACATCGTGTTGGACCGGCACCGGCCGCCCGGCCTGAACGCCTGCAAGTCCATCGACCTCGACGAACATCCGCTGCTGGCAAGCCTCGACCCGGCCGATCGGGACCGGCTCGCCGCCGATTTCGAGACGCGGACCTTCGCCCGCGGCGAGGTGATCGCCGAGCGTGGCGCGCAACGGTCGGGGCTGTATCTGATTCTGGACGGGCGGGTGCGGATGACGTTTCCCGGCACCGACGGGCGGGTGCACCGGCTGGTGACGTTGTCGTCGGGGATGTCGTTCGGGGAGATCCCGATGCTGGTCGGGGAGACGTTCGTCAACGATGTCGTCGCCGAGACCGAAGTGCGGGTGGCGGTGATGAGCCCTGCGGTGTTCGACGAACTCACCAGCGAACACCCGCAGCTGAAACTGGCTCTGCTGCAACGACTCGCGGCAGGGGCGTACGCGCAGATGGATGCCACCGTGCGGACCATCTCGGGCAACGCCGAGAACTACTGACGGAACCAGCCGCACGCGCGAGACGTTGGGCACCACAGGACTACCGACAGGAGCACCGCCGTGAGCAGCAAATCCCCGCAGGCGAGCACGACAACGTTCGGACGCGGAACAGTGCGCGTGGTCCCCGATCTGATCCGGGTGACCCTGTCGGTGGAATCGCGAGCGAGCACCGTTTCCGCAGCGTATGGGCGTGCCGGTGAGCGGGTGAGCGCGGTGGTCGCGGCGCTGCGGTCCGCCGGAGTCAGCGACGCGGACATGGCGACCAGCGGGCTGAGCGTGCGCACCGAAACCGTCTACACCGACAACGGGCGCACCGAAATCGCCGGCTACCTGGCCTCGACCGGGCTGAGCGTGGCACTGCGCGACGACACCGACCCCGCCGACACGGTCGCCGCCGCGGTGAACGCGGGCGGCGACGACGTGCGACTGGGCGGGCTCACCCGCGCGATCGCCGACCCGGCACCCCTGCTCGAACAGGCCAGAGACGCCGCCTTCGACGACGCGAAAGCCAAAGCCCAGCAGTACGCCACGCGCGCCGGAGTTTCCCTGGGCGCGGTTCTGCAGATCACCGAGGACACGTCTGCTCCCAGTCGCGCCTACGACATCAGCGCCGAAATGGACGGCTCGCCGATGCTGATGGCTCGCGCCAACTCCTCCGTGCCGGTGGTTCCCGGCGAGACAGAAGTCGGCGCGAGCGTGCGCGTGACGTGGGCGCTGGCCTGACGTCAGCGGTCCAGCAGGGCCACGCACTCCACGTGATGCGTGCCGGGGAACGCGTCGAACGCGCGCAACTCCGACAGGTGGTACCCGGCGTCCAGGTACAAACCCAGGTCGCGCGCGAAAGCCGCAGGGTCGCAACCGATGTGCACGATCCGACGCGGATCCGCATCGGCCACCGCGGCGACCACGTCCTTGCCCGCACCCGCACGCGGCGGATCCAGCACCACGACGTCGGGCCGTCCCGTAGCTCCACGCGCCCACCGTTCGACGCGATCGGTGCTCAGTTCCAGCCACGGCAGATCACCCAGTGCCGCAACACCATCCGTCACCGCCGAGCGAGCAGACTCGACACCGGTGACCGCCCCGGTCTGTCCGGTCTGCTCAGCCAACCGCGCGGCGAACACACCGACACCGGCGTACAGATCCCACGCGGAACCGCCGGGCTGCAGACCCGACCACTCCGCGATCAGATCCGAATAGCATTGCGCCGCACCGCGATGCGCCTGCCAGAACCCGGTCGCCGACAGTTCCCAGCGACGCCCGGCCACATACTCCACAACCCGACCCGAACCCTCGACCACGCACTCCTCGCGCGGCGCGTTCATCGCCGACTTCCGCGACGCGGCCCGATCCCGGATCGCGCCACGCTCATCGCCCACCGGCGGCGTGGACTCACGCCGACGACCGGGCCGCTGACCACGCCCACGACCCGCACCGCGCGGGGTCTCCGGCCGACCCGACGGCCCGGCGGCGGGCGTCTCGGCCAGTTCCACGATGTGACGCACCCCGTCACCGTCGATGGCGACCACCAGGTCAGCGCCCGGCGTCCACAGTCGATCCGCGACACCGTCCAGCGCGCCCGAAACAGGTTGCGGGCAGCGAAGATCCGGGATCACCTCGGTGCTGCGGTAGCGGTGCACACCGGCACGCCCCTGACCGTCGACCACCAAACGCACCCGCGTACGCCAGCCACCGGTGACATCACCGGAATCACCGGCGATCGGCTCGACGGTGATCTCCCGCTCGACCTTGGCCAACCGGCGCAACTGCTCCTCGACCACGGTGGCCTTGAGCGCCCGTTGCGCGGCGGGCGTGGCGAAGGAGAAATCGCAACACCCGGCCCCGCCCGGCCCCGACACCGGACAGGTGGCCGGCACGCGATCGGGCGACGCCTCGATGATCTCGACGGCGTCGGCGCGACAGAACGAGCCACCGCGGTCCTCGGTCACGCGGGCGCGCACCAACTCACCGGGTAGCCCGTGTCGCACGAACACCACCCGACCCTCGTGGCGCCCGACGATGAAACCGCCGTGCCCCGGCGCCCCGAGGCGCACCTCGAACTCTTGTCCGCTCCAATCACTCACGGCCACACCCACTCTCACCCTCGACCGGCGCGCCGCTCATCCGCGACGTCCTGGTCGTTCGAAACCACGGCGCACCGAACCCGGTGCATTGACATCTGTTGCTTGCTTGGCCCTGGTGGACGAACTGAGCTGCCACGGCACGCTGGTCACCATCACACCCGGTTCGAACAGCAGCCTGCCCTTCAACCGCAGCGCGGACTGGTTGTGCAGCACCTGCTCCCACCAGTGGCCGACCACGTACTCGGGAATGAACACCGTGACCACGTCGCGCGGGGCGTCCTTGCGCACCCGCTTGACGTATTCCAGCACCGGCTTGGTGATCTCGCGGTAGGGCGATTCGACCACCTTCAACGGCACGTTGATCTCGCTGTTCTCCCACTCGCGCACCAACTTTCGCGTATCGGCGTCGTCGACGTTGACCGTGACCGCTTCCAGGGTGTCCGGGCGGGTGGCCCGCGCGTAGGCCAGCGCACGTCGCGTGGGCAGGTGCAGCTTGGATACCAACACGATGGAGTGCGTGCGGCTGGGTAGTACACCGTCCCAGTCGGACTCGTCGAGTTCGCGCGAGACCGAGTCGTAGTGCTTGCGGATCAGCTTCATCACGATGAAGATCGCCACCATCACCACGATCGCGATCCAGGCACCGGCGAAGAACTTGGTGGCCAGCACGATCACCAGCACCGCACCGGTGGCGGTCAGGCCGATCGCGTTGATCACCCGCGACCGCTTCATCTGCCGACGCTGCGCCGGGTCGGTCTCGGTGCGCAGCAGACGCGTCCAGTGCCGCAACATGCCGGTCTGACTCAACACGAACGACACGAACACGCCCACGATGTACAGCTGGATCAGCTTGGTCACCTCGGCGCCGAAGAACACCACGAACGCGATCGCCGCACCCGACAGGAACAGGATGCCGTTGGAGAACGCCAGCCGGTCACCGCGCGTGTGCAGCTGACGCGGCAGGTAGCGGTCCTGCGCCAGGATCGAACCCAGCACCGGGAAGCCGTTGAACGCGGTGTTGGCCGCCAGCACCAGGATCAGCGCGGTGACGATGGTGATGAAGAAGAAACCGATCGGGAAGCCGTGGAACACCGCCTCGGCGATCTGCGCGATCAGCGTCTTCTGGTGGTAATCGGCGGGCGCGCCCACCAGGTGCGACGGGTCGTGCGCGTACACGACCTTGATCTTCTGGGCCAAGATGATGATGCCCATCAGCAGCACGATCGCGATGGTGCCCAGCAGCAGCAGGGTGGTCGCGGCGTTGCGCGACTTGGGTTTACGGAACGCGGGCACACCGTTGCTGATGGCCTCGACACCGGTCAGCGCCGCACAACCCGAGGAGAACGCGCGCGCGATCAGGAAGGCGAAGGCCAACCCGTACAGGTGCTCGTCCTCGGCGTTCAGCCCGAAACCGGCGGACGCGGCCTCGATGTCGTCGCCCAGGACATAGGTGCGGAACAGGCCCCAGACCAGCATGGCGAACATGCCGATGATGAACGCGTAGGTCGGAATCGCGAAGGCGGTGCCGGATTCGCGCACCCCACGCAGGTTGATCGCGGTCAGGATCACGATCGCGACCACCGCGAACAACACCTTGTGCGTGGCCACGAACGGAATGGCCGAACCGATATTGGACGCCGCCGACGAAATCGACACCGCCACGGTGAGCACGTAATCCACCAGCAGCGCGCTACCCACGGTCAACCCGGCGTTGGGGCCGATGTTCTTGGTCGCGACCTCGTAATCGCCACCACCGGAGGGGTAGGCGTGCACATTCTGTCGATAGCTGGCCACGACCACGGCCATCACCAACGCGACCGCGACACCGACCCACGGGGCGTACACATAAGCCGAGATGCCCGCCGCCGACAGCACCAGGAAGATTTCCTCCGGGGCATAGGCGACCGACGACATCGCATCGGAGGCGAAGACCGGTAAAGCGATACGCTTGGGCAACAGCGTGTGGCCGAGCGTATCGCTACGGAACGGCCTGCCGAGCAGCACTCGCTTGGCTGCCGTAGTCAACTTGGACACTGGGCTGAGCATAGAGCAGTTCACCAGCACCTTCGCGCGCACGTTCGTCGGCGTGGAGATTGTTTGTCCCGCGCCACAGCGGGGAAAATGGGCGATGGGAGCATCCGGCGGGTACGGTCGCAGCCGGATGCCACGGGTAGGCCAGGAACGAGGGTGCACGGTGTACGTAGTGATCATGGGGTGCGGGCGCGTCGGCTCGTCGCTGGCGCGTGCGCTGATCCGGGTGGGCCACGAGGTCACCGTCATCGACCGCGACCCCACCGCGTTCCGCCGCCTGGGCGAAGGCTTCACCGGCCAGCAGGTGATCGGCGTCGGCTTCGACCGGGACGTGCTCACCCGTGCCGGCATCGAACGCGCCGACGCGTTCGCCGCGGTGAGCTCGGGCGACAACTCCAACATCATCTCCGCCCGCGTGGCCAGGGAGATGTTCGGCGTGGAACGTGTCGTCGCTCGCATCTACGACGCCAAACGCGCCGAAGTGTACGAACGCCTCGGCATCCCGACCATCGCCACGGTGCCGTGGACCACCGACCGGTTCCTGCGCACGCTGATCGGCGACAACTCCACCACCACCTGGCGCGACCCCACCGGCGCGGTCGCGGTGACCCAGCTGACCCTGCACGAGGACTGGTCCGGGCGCACCGTGCGCGACCTGGAACGCGAACTGAACGTGCGCGTGGCCTTCGTGCTGCGCTTCGGGCAGGGCCTGCTGCCCGAATCCAAGACGATCGTCCAGGCCGACGATGTCGTCTACGTCGCGGCCACGTCCGGCACTGTCGGCGAGGCGATCGCACTGGCCGCCAAGGCCCCACTGAGCGAGGACTGAACACCATGAAGGTCGCCATCGCCGGAGCGGGCGCGGTCGGGCGCTCGATCGCCAGGGAACTGTTGCGCGGCGGGCATCGAGTGATGCTGCTGGAACGCCAACTCGACCACATCGACCCCGCCGCCATCCCCGACGCGGTCTGGGTACACGCCGACGCCTGCGAACTGGCGCTGCTCGAGAACGCCGACCTGGAAACCTACGAGGTGGTCATCGCGGCCACCGGCGACGACAAGGCCAACCTGGTGCACGCGCTGCTGGCCAAGACCGAGTTCGGGGTGCGCCGGGTGGTCGCGCGGGTCAACGATCCGCGCAACGAATGGCTGTTCAACGAGTCGTGGGGCGTGGATGTCGCGGTGTCCACGCCGCGCCTGCTGGCCTCGCTGGTCGAAGAGGCCGTGTCGGTGGGCGATCTGGTGCGGCTGATGACGCTGCGGCAGGGACAGGCCAACCTGGTCGAGATCACCCTGCCCGCCGACACGCTGCTGGCCGGAAAGCCGGTGCGCACCTTGAAGATGCCGCGCGATACCGCGCTGGTGACGATTCTGCGCGGTGGCCGGGTGATCGTGCCGCAGCCCGACGACCCGTTCGAAGGCGACGACGAACTGCTGTTCGTGACCTCCGTGGAAGCCGAAGAGGACCTGCGGCTGACCCTGGCCACGCACGGCGTGAAACCCTAAGCAGCCGCTTTGAGCTGCGCGCGCAGCTTGTTCAGCGCGCGGTGCTGCATCACCCGGACCACACCGGGACTGGTGCCGATGGCCTCGGCGGTCTGCGCGGCGCTCCAACCCAACACGATCCGCATCACCAGCACCTCGCGGTGATGGGGCGCGAGCACCTTCAACAGTTCCAGGGTGGCGGCGCGGCGTTCGAAAGCAAGCACCCACTCCTCCGGGCCCGCGCTGGAACTGGCGATATCGGGCAGGTCCGCGGTCGGGTAGGCGGTGTGCTTGCCGCGACGGAACGCGTCGGAGACCTTGTTGGCGGCGATGCCGTACACGAACGCCAGGAACGACTTGCCCTGATCGCGGTAGCGCGGAATCGCGGTGACCACGGCGATGAGGACTTCCTGGGTGACATCGTCGGGAGTCACCATCAGGTGGCCGGTGGCGCCCATGCGGCCCGCGCAATACCGGCGCACCAGCGGGTGCACCAGGCGCAGGATTTCCGCGATGGCATCGCGATCACCGCGTGCGGCCGGGCCGATCAGCGCGTCGAGCTCGGCGCCGATGCGCTTGCTCTCCGACAGCGCGGGCGAGGTGGTGGTCTCGGCGGCGCGGCGGCCCGTGGCGGCCTGTCGCTGGGTACGGTGCTCGGTTGCCATCATGGTCGCCGGTCCTCTCACGATCATCGCGTGTTTTTCGGTACGCATTGATCGTGCGACGAACTCGGACCGGCAACCAGGCACCCCAGGGTGGGTACTTCCCCACCTGTGGCGGTGCGTTATCCACCCCTATGCGGGCACGGATTCCGTTCCGGCACCGGACTTATCGGTTCTCTCGGCCTTGGCGGCGGGCAGATGCCCCGCGCGACGCACCGCCCACACGGTCACCACCAGGGCAAGCGCGGTCAGCGGCCAGCCCATGCCGATGCGGGCCACGGCCAACCAGGTGGTGTGGTCGGTGTCGTACAGCTGCGACTGCACCAGGTAGCGGGCGCCGAACACGACCACCCACACCACCGTGGCCAGGTTGTACAGCTTGCGGATGCGCGGATCCGAACGCCAGCGGTGCCCGTGGCCGTTCAACGCGCCCCAGATCACCCCCACCAGCGGCCTGCGCAACAGGATCGACAGCGCGAACACGCCCGCGTAGACCAGGCTGGTGTAGATGCCGAACAGGAAGAAGCCCTTGGCCTCCCCCACCCGCTGGGCGATGAACGCGCACAAGCCCACGCCCAGGAATCCCGAGACCGCCGGCTGGATCGGGCTGCGTTGCACCAGGCGCCAGACCAGGATGGCCGCGGCCACGCCGAGGGCGGCCCAGATGGCCACGGTCAGCCCCGCGAAGGTGTTCACCGGGACGAACACCAGCACGGGCAGGGTGGAATAGATCAGACCGCTCAGACCGCCGAGCTGCTCGAGCAAGGTTTGTTCGGCCTTGGTCACTTCGGCGTCGGTGTCCGGATCCAGCTCGGTGACCACCGGCAATGACACCGTGGCCTCTGGATCCGCGGCGGGGCGGTACTCGTCACTGGAGGGCATACGTCAGCTGTTCCCGCGCAATTCGTAGTAGGGGTTGAAGATCACTTTGCGGCCGTCGCGGTCACCCACGCGGCCACGGACCATGATGCGCCTGCCCGGTTCGATCCCGGGAATGCGCCTGCGACCGATCCACACCAGGGTGATCGCATCGGTGCCGTCGAAGAACTCCGCCTGCACCGTGGCACCCGCGGCCTTCGGACAGGCCTCGACACTGCGCAGCCTGCCCACGATCGTGGCCTCTTCGCCACGACAGCAATCCTTGGCCCGCCGCGCACCGGAGGCATCGACGGTCTCCGCCAATTCCTCGGCGTCGAGCTGATCGATGTCAGCGGTCAAACGGCGGCCGAGTCGTCGAAAATATCCTGAGTCCGGGCCCGATCCCGACTTGCGTCCGCCCGTGGATGACGACATGGCACACTTCTCCCGCTTGTTGGCCTCAATACTCACTGTAGAGGGGCAAACGCCGCACCGCTACGCTGCGTCGGTGTTGCGCACCCCACCCCTGGTCACCGTGGTCGCCCTGCCCGGGACCGGCTCCGACGCCGATTTCGCCGCCCGCGCGTTCGGGCCCGCCGCCCGCGCCCACGGTCTGGCATTGCACGCCGTCGAACCCGACCCACAGGCCGTGATCAGCAGCTGTACCGCGGCGTTGGACGCCGCCGCGGCACGCGGACCGGTCCTGGCCGCGGGCATCTCACTCGGCGCTGCGATCGCCCTGGATTGGGCGGCGCGACACCGTACCGCGGTTGTTGGGGTAATCACAGCATTACCCGCCTGGACCGGTGCCGAAACCGCCCACTGCCCGGCCGCTTTGAGCGCTTCGGTTACCGCGCAGCTACTGCGAGCGCACGGGTTGGAAGCGATGATCGCGCAGATGCGGGCGTCCAGTCCGCTGTGGTTGGCCGACGCGTTGGAACAGTCGTGGCGGGGACAGTGGCCGCACCTGCCCGCGGCGCTCGATGAGGCGGCGGGGTACGCGTGGCCGTCGGTGGAAGCGTTGGCCGACATCGACGTGCCGGTCGCGGTGGTGGGTGCCACCGACGATCCGGTGCATCCGATCGCCGTTGCCGAACAATGGGCGTCGACGTTGCCAGTGGCGGGATTGCGTCGGGTGACACTGGACGAATTGGGTGCCGATCCCGCCGTCCTCGGGCACGCCGGTTTCGCCGAACTCACCCGCCTGTCGACGAGCTTCGCCGGTCACAAGTAGCGACAGCCTCAATCGGTTTCGACCGCAGCCCAACAGGTTTCGACGGCAGACCGACTGACTCCGACCGCGCCCAACCGGTTTCGACCGTGCCCAACCGATTTCAACGGCGTCATAACGCTTTCGGTGGCGCCACTGCCGGTTTCGATGGCGCCACAGCCGGTCTCGGAAACTCGCACCGAAACCGGCTGTGCACCAAGGCTTTCCGGATCTAGTTCAGTCCCAGTTGCTGCATCGCCGAACCATCCGCGCCGCGGCGTGGCTCGTCGGGCAGCTTCGGCGGCAGGGCCGACGTCGGCGGGGCGGCTGCCGCGGCGGCTTGGGCTTCGGCGGCGGCCTGCTGGGCCTCGATCTGCTGCTGGTGGGCCGCGGCCAGCTGTTCGGCCAGTTCCTGCGGCAGGACCACGGGCAGCGGGTCGCGCACCGGCAGCGGTTCGGTGCCGCGGCGGACCACGGCGTCGGCCAGCACGGCGCGCGCGGCGGTGATCAGCGGGCTGCGGTCGTCGATGGCGCCCTTGGGGCCCGCGGCGACCAGGCGGATCATCCAGCGTGGGCCGTCCACACCGATGAAACGTAGGTCCGCGCCCTCGGTGATCGCCTTGACCTCACGGCCCCACGGGCCCTTCTCCACGGCCACCGCGGCGCCGTCAGCACGCAGCGACTCCGCCAGGTCCGCGGCCACGGTGCGCCACTGCCCCGCCGACTTGGGCGCGGCGTAGGCGGCCACGGTGAGCCTGCCGTGCTCGGTGGCCAGGTGCACCGCCTGCGGGGTCCCGTCGGGGCTCATCTCCACCTGCAACTGCCCGCCCTGTGGCACCGGGATCAGCACCGATCCCAGGTCGAGGCGGCGCGAGATGGCCTCGTCGGAGACCTCGGTGATGTCGTAGGGGCCCGCGGCGGCGTCGGGGGCGTGGTCGAAATTGCCGTAGATGCGCTCGTCGGTGGGGGCGTCGTCGAAATCCAGACGGGCGAAATCGGGGCGAACGAACTCGTCGGTGTCGTACTCGTCGGAGTCCGCGTCCAGGTCGTAGTCCGCCTCGTCGTAGACCACGTCGTCGTACTCGACGTAATCGTCTTCGCGCGGCGCGCGCTTCTTCTTACCGAACAGACCCATCACGCCTCCTTGCCGGCCAGGCTCGCGTGCCCGCCGCTCGACCCGTGGCCGCCGGTGCCACGAGCGGTCTCGTCCAGATCCTGCACCTCGACGAAATCGACCAACTCCACCCGCTGCACCAGCAGCTGCGCGATGCGGTCGCCGCGACGCAGCTCGATGGCCGCGCGCGGGTCGTGGTTGATCAAGCACACCTTGATCTCCCCGCGGTAGCCCGCGTCGACCGTGCCGGGGGTATTGACCACCGACAGACCAGCTTTCGCGGCCAAGCCGGATCGGGGATGGATCAAGCCGACCGTGCCCATCGGCAACGCGATCGCGATACCGGTGCCGACCAGCACCCGCTCGCCCGGTTCGATGATCACATCCTCGGTGGTACACAGATCGACGCCCGCGTCACCCGGATGGGCACGCGTCGGCACAGGGAGGCCGGGATCGAGCCGCCGCAGCGGAATCGGTGCAAGTGCGTTCACATCGGTCGAGACTACGCGCTGTCACCCGGACCTTCTCGTCGCAGCCCTGGTGCGGTGACCTAGTGTTGAGGGGTGCCCGACCAGCCCCATTCCTCGACCACGCAGCCCACAGACACCGACCAGCCCGCGCGCGGCGCCGGCGGTGCGTCGCCCTATCGGGAACGCCTGTGGGTGCCGCTGTGGTGGTGGCCCGTCGGCTTCGCGATCGCGGGCCTGCTGGCCGCCGAGATCCACATGGGCGCGCCGGGGCTGCGGGCCTGGCTGCCGTACGTGTTGCTGGCACCGATCCCGGTGTGGATTCTGTTGTGGATGAGCAGGCATCGCCTGGAAGTCACCGTGGCCGCTGACGGCAGCGCGGAACTGCGCGTGGACCAGGCGCACCTGCCGGTGAGCTTCGTCGCGCGGGCCGCGGCCGTGGCGCCCACGGCCAAGAGCGCGGCGCTGGGTCGACAACTGGACCCCGCCGCCTATGTGCAGCACCGGGCCTGGATCGGCCCGATGGCGTTGCTTGTTCTGGACGACCCGGACGACCCGACGCCGTACTGGTTGATCAGCACGCGCAGGCCCGAACAGGTCTTAGCCGCGCTCGGACTCCCGAGCGCGGGCTGACCCTTCGTCACCGATCCCGGTAGGGATCGACTCGCTCCGTTTAGAGAGCGCAGTCCATGCAGATCAGCTGGCCACCCTTCTCGCTGGCCAGTCGGCTGCGATGGTGCACCAGGAAACAGCTCGAGCAGGTGAATTCGTCCGCCTGCTTCGGGACCACCCGAACGCTGAGTACCTCGTCGGACAGGTCCGCGCCGGGAAGTTCGAACGATTCCGCTGTATCGGTCTCGTCGATGTCCACGACGGCGGACTGCGCCTCGTTGCGGCGGGCCTTGAGCTCCTCGAGCGAGTCCTCCGACACCTCGTCGGATTCTGTGCGCCGCGGTGCGTCGTAGTCGGTTGCCATGTCGTCTTCCCCTCAGTCCTTACTCCGTATATCCCGGATCAGTCGATTGCCGGTATCCCCGCAGGGGTCCGGCGTTCGTACCGCCCCGCCGGTGGTACACCTCACACGTGCACCGGTCGACTATCGGCTTCGATCCTCGAGGATCTACACCGACAGCGTTCGGTAAACGCAGGACATGCCCTTGTTGTTCCCGCGACCGACCACCGTTTCACCGGTAAAAATTCGATCTGGGCGGGCAGACAATAGCGGACGAATGGGCAAAAGTCGCAATCAAACCCCATGCCGCGCGGAAACCGACGAACAATCGTCACCTGTGCCGAAACGCGGGCGGACCTCCGGGGCCCGCGCACCGGCGCGGGCCTCGTAGAGTGAGCGCGTGGTTTCACTGATCACCGAAGGCAGCGCGACTGATCGCGACGGCAAACCCTTTCCGCGACGGCGGCCCGAGCTCTGGCTCGCGCTGGTGCTCGTGCTGGCTCTGGTGAGCCTGTTCGTCTGGATCACAGCGTTCCGTACCCGTGACGACAGCAACGAACCGATGGCGTGCAACGCGCCGAGCACACCGACCGCGACCAATGCCGCGCAACCAGCCCCGCTGGGCTCTCGGGTAGGCCCTACGCGGCTGGCGGAAGTCGACCCGGCGGCCCTGTCGGAGTCCAAGGTCCGGGTGTTCAACGCCAACGGCAAGAGCGGCCAGGCGGGCAATATCGCCTCGGCGCTGGCCGATCTCGGCTTCGCCGGCGCGCCGGGGACACAGGTCGGTAACGATCCGGTCTATGTCAGCGGCGACCTCACCTGCACCGGGCAGATCCGGTTCGGCGTGAACGGTCGACCGGCCGCGGCCTCGGTGCAGTTGGTGGCACCCTGCGCCGAACTCATCGAGGACCCGCGCACCGACGACACCGTCGACCTGGTCCTCGGCCAAGCCTTCGGCGAATCGCTGCGCCCCGGCGCCGACGCCGAAGCTGTGCTCCGGTCACTGAAAAACCTCGCTCCCGGAGCAAGCTCGTCGTCGATCGACCCAGAACTGCTAGACGCCGCCCGCGAAGTGAAGTGCTGACGTAATCAGTCCGGCAACGCGACAGTCGCGCCGACTCGGTCGAGTAGGTCGTTGAGGTCCTTCGCCACGCCCGGCGCGGCGACGACTGTCAGTTCGCCCGCCGCTCCCCCGACGGTGACCGGCGGAACGTGCACGATCGCGCCCGCTTCGGCGGCGATCAGCGCGCCCGCGGCCCAGTCCCAGGCGTTGAGGCCGTGTTCGTAGTAGGCGTCGAGTCGGCCCGCGGCGACGTGGCACAGGTCCATGGCGGCGGCGCCGAGCCGGCGGATATCGCGGACCTGCGGCAGGATTTCGGTGAGCAACTGCGCTTGACGGGCGCGGCGGTCACTGCCGTAGGCGAAGCCGGTGGCCACCAGCGCCACCGCCAGCGAATCCTCCCGGGTGCAGTGCAAGGTCGTGCGAGTGCCATCGGGGCGCACAGCGTGCGATCCAGCGCCCAGTGCGGCGCTATAGGTGACCGCGCCCGCCACATCGACCACCGCGCCCGCCACGGACCGGCCGTCGATCACCGCGGCCACCGACACGGCGTACCCGGGCAGGCCGTAGAGGAAGTTCACGGTGCCGTCGATCGGGTCCACGACCCACGTGACGGTGCCGGGCGCGGTGGCACCGACATCGCCGCCGCCCTCCTCGCCCAGAATCGCGTCGGCGGGCCTGCGCTGTGCGAGCAGGCCACGGATCAACTGCTCGGACTCGGTGTCCACGATGGTGACCGGATCGGTGACATGACCCTTGGTGGACACGGCACCGTCGACGGGTCCACCGTCGGCGAACACCTGCGGTCGGCGGGCGCGCACATGCGCGGCGGCGGTTTCGGCGAGCTCGACGGCGAGGCGCCGCAACTGCTCGTAATCGGCGGATGTCGTGGGGGCGGTGGAGGTCTCGGGCTCGGTGTATTCGGGCACGCACCCATCGCATCACATGTCGTCACGCCACGCGGGGAGGGTGACAACCGCTACTCTTCTTGCTGGTGTCTGTCAGGCACGTCGACCGCGTCAGCAAGGGGTTGAATCATGTCCGCTCGGGGGCACGCATTCGGAATCGATATCGGCGGCAGTGGAGTCAAGGGAGCCGAGGTCGACCTGGCCACGGGTCTGCTCACCCATGACCGCATCAAGATCGCCACACCGCAGCCGTCCACACCGGAAGCCGTCGCCGCGGCCGTGGCCGAACTGGTCGCGCAGGCGGGCTGGACGGGCCCGGTCGGCATCACCATGCCGTGCGTGGTGCTCGACGGACACACCAGGACCGCGGCCAATATCGACCAGGCCTGGATCGGCACCGACGCCCGCGCGCTGTTCACCGCGGCACTGGGCGGGCGCGAAGTCACCGTGCTCAACGACGCCGACGCCGCGGGCCTGGCCGAGGACAGCTACGGCACCGCGCGCGATCTGGTGGGCCTGACGCTGCTGCTCACCTTCGGCACCGGCATCGGCTCCGCGCTGCTGTACAACGGCGTGCTGGTGCCCAACTCCGAACTGGGTCATCTCAAGATCGACGGCGTGGACGCCGAGGATCTGGCCGCGGCCTCGGTGAAGGACAACGAGGGCCTGACCTACCCGGAGTGGGCGCAGCGGGTGAGTCGGGTGTTGCGTCACATCGAGAATCTGTTCTGGCCGAAGGTGATCGTGGCGGGCGGTGGCATCAGCCGCGATCACGAACAGTGGATTCCCTTGCTCACCAACAGAACTCCGGTGATTCCGGCCGTTCTGAAGAACACCGCGGGTATCGTCGGCGCGGCGATGGCCATCGATGCCGGGGTCGCGCCGTAGTCCGGTTCGACGTCGTACGCAACGCCTGGGTGGCATCGTGCCATGAGTACCCTGGTTGGATCGTTACAATGGAACACGTCCGGCGGTGAGCCGGTGAAATCTTCCGGCCGCGGCCGGTCGTGAGAAGCCGGGCACGCAAGCGCCGACTTCGCCCGGCCGACGCATCGCCGGTGCAACCCCGACCGACCGCTCCGCCGGAAAACCACTCTGGCGTGACGCCGCACGAGACCGTCACGAAAGGGCGTACGTGGTAGCCACGAATACCCGTCAGACCGCCGACCCGGCCTCCGACGCCGATGCCGACGACGCCGTAACTCCGGCCAAGAAGGCACCGGCCAAAAAAGCCGCTGCCAAGAAGGCCCCGGCGAAGAAGGCCGCAGCCAAGAAGGCTCCGGCCAAGAAGGCTGCCGCCAAGAAGGCACCTGCCAAGAAGACCGCCGCGAAGAAGGCGACCTCGGGCGCGGGCGGTGAGGAACAGCTCGACGAGGAGTCGGTCGACATCGAAGATCTCGGTGATCTCGAAGTCGCCGAAGACGAACTCGTCGAGGTTGTCGTCGTCGAGGAAGTCGCCGAGGAGACCACCGAAGCCGCCGCGGAGCCCACCGAGAAGGACAAGGCCTCCGGCGATTTCGTCTGGGACGAGGAGGAGTCCGAAGCGCTGCGTCAAGCACGCAAGGACGCCGAACTCACCGCGTCCGCGGACTCGGTGCGCGCCTACCTCAAGCAGATCGGCAAGGTCGCGCTGCTCAACGCCGAAGAGGAGGTCGAACTCGCCAAGCGGATCGAGGCCGGCCTGTTCGCGGCGGAGAAGATGCGCGAGTTCGCCGAGGCGGGCGAGAAGCTGTCGGTGACCATGCGTCGCGATTTCAACTGGATCGTGCGCGACGGCAACCGGGCCAAGAACCACCTGCTCGAGGCCAACCTGCGACTGGTCGTGTCGCTGGCCAAGCGCTACACCGGCCGCGGCATGGCGTTCCTGGACCTGATCCAGGAAGGCAACCTGGGTCTGATCCGCGCGGTCGAGAAGTTCGACTACACCAAGGGTTACAAGTTCTCGACCTACGCCACGTGGTGGATCCGTCAGGCCATCACCCGCGCCATGGCCGACCAGGCCCGCACCATCCGTATTCCGGTGCACATGGTGGAAGTGATCAACAAGCTGGGCCGGATACAGCGTGAATTGCTCCAGGACCTGGGCCGCGAGCCCACGCCCGAAGAGCTCGCCAAGGAAATGGACATCACGCCGGAGAAGGTCCTCGAGATCCAGCAGTACGCGCGTGAACCCATTTCGCTGGACCAGACCATCGGCGACGAGGGCGACAGTCAACTCGGTGACTTCATCGAGGATTCCGAGGCGGTCGTCGCGGTCGACGCGGTGAGCTTCACCCTGCTGCAGGATCAGCTGCAGTCGGTGCTGGAGACGCTGTCCGAACGTGAAGCGGGCGTGGTGCGGTTGCGCTTCGGCCTCACCGACGGCCAGCCGCGCACCCTCGACGAGATCGGTCAGGTCTACGGCGTCACGCGTGAGCGCATTCGCCAGATCGAATCGAAGACGATGAGCAAGCTGCGCCACCCGAGCCGTTCGCAGGTTCTGCGCGACTACCTCGACTAGCAGTACTTTTTCGGGCGGGGCCCGTACCACCGAACAATGGTGGTACGGGCCTCGTTTCGTTTGCGGGAGTAATCATTTCGTGATGAACCCCACACTGACCGATTGCACCGCGGAGCACCCGGATCGGCGAACTTCACCGTATCGTCACATTCAGCTTTTCGTATTACCGCCTATGGTCCGCGGTATCGGCATTTGAGGGTTCTTCGCGCGTGCTCGACATCTATCACTTCAGCTATGGCTGGATCACCCCTGTTCTGGCCTATTTCATGTCGGTCACGGGGTGTCTGCTGGGGCTGCAGTGCGCCGCGCGCGGACGCAACGCCACCGAGGGACGCGCGGGCTGGCTCGTCAGCGCCGCCGTCGCGATCGGCGGAACCGGTATCTGGGTCATGCATTTCATCGCCATGCTCGGTTTCACCATCCGCGGCGCCGACATTCGCTACGACATCCCGCTGACGCTGTTCAGCGCGGTGACCGCGATGGTGGTGGTCGGGATCGGGCTGTTCATGGTCAACAAACCGCAGCCCACCTTGCGTTCGCTGGTCGGCGGCGGCACCATCACCGGTCTCGGGGTGGGCACCATGCACTACACCGGCATGTACGCGATGAAATCCAGCGCGGTGGTGACCTACGACCCCGAGATCGTGGCGTTGTCGATGGTGATCGCGGTGGTGGCGTCGATCGTGGCGCTGTGGTTCACGTTGCGGGTCAAGGGTTTTCTGGCCACCGTCGGTGCGGCGATCATCATGGGCGTGGCCGTGTGCGGGATGCACTACACGGGCATGGCGTCGATGCACGCGCACGCCGGGCACTCCACCGCACCCACCGCGGGTGCCGAGGCGATGCAGTTGTTGGCGCCGCTGATCGGGATCAGCAGCATCGTGACCATGCTGGTGCTGATCAGTGTGAGCCTGACCGAGATCGAGAACGAGGAAGCGCTGCCGCCGATGTCGCTGACCTCACGCAGTCATCAGGAGCCGCGACCCGCCCGGGTGACACCGCTTCCCCAAGACGAATACCGCACCGAGGAATTGAGTTACGACGGCGTCGGAGCGTGGCCGCGCCGCATCGTGGACTGAAATCAGTTCATCGCGAAAATCAATTCGTCGCGAAACCTGTTCGGCGCCGGACGAATTCGACCACCGGTTCCACCACTCGCGCGGCGATCGGGCCCATGATCGCCATCAACAGCACGTAGGCCGAGGCCAGGGCCGCCAGTTTCGCGTCGGCCTTGCCGTAGGCCACCGCCAATCCCGCGATGACGATGGAGAATTCGCCGCGCGCGACCAGTGCCGCGCCCGCTCTGGCCCGACCCATCCGCCGGATGCCCTGTTTGCTCGCCGCCCACCACCCCACCCAGATCTTGGTGCCGGTGGTCACCACCGCCAACCCCACCGCCCAGCCCAACACCGGCGGGATCGCGGCCGGGTCGATCGACAGGCCGAACGCGACGAAGAAGATCGCGGCGAACAGATCCCGCAGCGGTTCCAGCAGTTTCACCGCTTCCTGCGCGGTGGAACCCGAGATCGCGATGCCGAGCAGGAACGCGCCGACCGCGGCCGACACGTTCAGCGCCGAGGCCGCACCGGCCACCAGCAGCGCCGCGCCCAACAGTTGCAGCAGGAACACCTCGCGATCGGCGCTGTCGAGCACCGCCGAGACCACGCGACCGAAACGCAGCGCGACCACCAGCACCACGGTGATGGTCGCCAACGCGATAGCAAGGGAGATCATTCCGCTGGCCAGGCTCAACCCGGCCAGCATCATCGTCAGGATCGGCAGGTACACCGCCATCGCGAGGTCTTCGAACACCAGGATCGACAGCACGACCGGGGTCTCCCGGTTACCGAGGCGGCCCAGATCGTCGAGGACCTTGGCCACGATCCCCGACGACGAGATGTAGGTGACCCCGCCCAGCACCACCGCGCCGACCACACCCCAGCCCATGATCAGCGCCACCGCCACCCCCGGCAGCGCGTTGGCGACCAGGTCGAACACCCCCGCGGCCCAGGAGCGGCGCAGTCCGGTCATCAACTCGGGCGCGGTGTACTCGAGGCCCAGCAGCAACAGCAGCAGCACCACCCCGATCTCACTGGCGATGTGCCCGAACTCGGTGGCCGCGTCGAGTTCGATGAAACCGCCGCGACCGAACGCCAACCCGCCCAGCAGGTACAGCGGGATCGGCGACATCCCGAACCGGCCGGCCACTCGCCCGCAGATCCCCAGCGCGAACAAGATCACGCCGAGCTCGAGCAGAGCCAGGGCCTGCGAGGTCACGGCCGGTCAGCCGTGCACGAGAATCTTCGCGGCGGCGTCCAGTCCGTCCGGGGTACCGACGACCACGAGCAGGTCACCCTCGGTGAACGTGAAATCCGGGCCCGGTGAGGGGTGCAGCTGACCGGCGCGCATCACCGCCACGATCGAGGTCTTGGTGCGGGTGCGCATCCCGGTTTCACCCAGCGTGCGGCCCGCATAGGGCGATTCGTCGACGATGGCCAGCTGCCGGGTGGTGATGCCGGGCAGATCGCGATGGTCGTCGTTGAGTTTGGCGACCAGTTGCGGTGCGCCCAGCAGGTTCGCCAGCACCGACGCCTCGTCGGCCGACAGCGGCACCTGCGCGGCGATGGCGTCCGGGTCGTCGGGTTTGGACACGATCAGATCGATGTCACCGTCGCGATGGGCGACCACCCCGACGCGGCGCCCCGACCTGACTTCGAAATCTTTACGCACTCCGATGCCCGGTAGCGCTGTGACGTCGACGTTCACCCCTCCACAGTAGTCGCGTGGGGGTCCGGTTGTGGCCTACGCCACGTTGTCGTTACGGCCCGGATCACCGATCCCGGCGCGGTGTGGTGAACACGCCGTCGGGGCCGGGCAGGTACGGCTGCGCGGCCAGCACCGCGGCCAGCGGCAGCGGGGCGTACAGGTGCGGGAACAGCATCGACGACGGGTCGGTGGGCACGCCGGGCTCCCACTTCACCTCGCCGGTGAACAGGTTCGGGTCCAGCCACAGCAGCATCATGTCGGTGCGGCCGGCGAACAGGCGATTCGCGGGCAAGTGCACCTGCTCGGGAGTGGATAAGTGGACGAAGCCCGCCTCGGCCAGCGACGGCGGCGTGCGCTGCCCGCTGTTGCGAACTTGTTCCCATTCTTGGGAAGAACACAGGTGAACAAGCGTGTGAGTGTCGGATATCACGGGTAATCTCCGGGTAGACAACAGGTTCGGACGATCTAGACCCTGGCACAGCGTCGAGATGCACGGCCCGGTTCGGTGGTTGCGCGCGGTGCGTAACGAGCAACACCGCAGCGAGCGACATATCGGTGAGTGACAAGATCGAAAGGGGAGGTGGCATCAGCGCTTCGCGGGTGATCGGCGAGTACTCGAGACCATCGGCCCGCGGTGTTCGCTTTCAGCGAAACCGCAGGTCTGTTATCGAAAACACAAAGATTCACATCCGGGAACAAAGCCTGAACCCCGAACGTCTGACAGAGTAGTCATACCACTGCTGGGAAGTAGCGGATGCGAGCCTCGTGGAGTGACCACGAGGCCCACACCTAGGCGAACGGCCACGCAGCGCCGGGAGCCGGGACGGAGGAGTCATGCCAGGAACCCTGACCAGCACCCCACTGACCGCAGTTGATCGTTGCGATCGTTGCGGGGCGGCTGCCCGAGTGCGTGCAGTTCTTCCCGCGGGTGGCGAGTTGCTCTTCTGCCAGCACCACGCGAATGAACACATGGACCGTTTGCGCGAGCTCGAGGCCGTCATCGACACCGAGACAGCTCCCGCGATCTGACCACTCCTCGCGTCCGAAACAACAACATCTGACAACAGAACATGCCGACAGCGGGCGACCCGAACAGGGCGCCCGCTGTTGCGTTGTCCGGGGGTGCTCAGAGGTCGGCGAGGATGCCGTTCACGAGCGTTGTGACGCCGTAGTCGAAGGCGCCGTGCGGGTCGGCGGGGGCTTGGTGATGCTCGCCCGCGGCGGTACCGACCCGGCCTGCGAGGGGGAAGGCGTCGTGCGGGATCAGGGTGGCCAGCAGCGGGCCGTTGACCTGCCACCAGTCCGCGTCGCTCTGTTGCGCGGCCGCGCCCGCCGCCGCCACCGCCAGGCGGGCGTTGCCGGTGGCGAAGTCGGTGAGCACGGCGATCGCGCGGTCCATGGCCAGGTCGGTCAGGCCGATGTCGTCGATGGCGGCCAGCTGGCGCTCGAAGCGGGCCATCCGACCCGGACCGAGCACCTGGCGCCACGGGGACACTTCCAGCAGCCAGGGGTGCGCGAGCAGTTCGGCGCGGATCTGGGCGGAGATGGCGATCATGCGGTCGCGGACCGGTAGGTCGTCGGGGATCGGGGCGTCCTCGGTGGCGACGGCGTCGACCATGAGCACGATCAGAGCTTCCTTGCTGGGGATGTAGGTGTACAGGCTCATCGCGCGCACGCCCAGTTCGGCCGCGACCGCGCGGATCGTGAGCTTGTCGATGCCGTCGCGGTCGGCCAGGGCGATCGCCGCGGCGACCACGGTGTCGACGGTGAGGGCGGGTTTGGGGCCGCGGGTGCCGGGTTTGGCGGGCGCGGTGTGGCGCCACAGCAGTTCGAGGATGACCTGTGCGGTCTTCTCGTCATCGGCGGGCACGAGCGGTCCTCCCTGAAACTGTTTCTGGCACGGCGGAACAAACTCAGTACAGTGTACGTTGTTCGGTTGTTCGTGCTGCCCGATCGTCAGGAGAACGTTCTGTCCGCCATTCAGGCCACCTATCTGCCCGACCGTCACCTGTTCGCATTGTGGAGTTGGAACGGTCGCGAGGCCGGGCCCGCGCCGACGGGAATCGGCGATCCCGAGGTGCTCGCGCTCGCGTTGCCGGTCGGCGAGCGGGGCGCGATCGAGCCTGCCGAGGTCGCGACCACGGTGGTGACGGCCGCCGAACTGGCGGAGTCGAACTTCGACGAACTCGCGCCGTCCGCACTGGCCTGGCGTGCGCTACTGGCCGCCGCACCATCATCGACGCAACCAGCGGGCGATGTGCGGTCGAAACGACGGACTGGCGCTTCGCAGCCCGCGCGCAGTCGGGCTGCGGCGAGCCCCGACGCCCCGATAACGCCAGTTACCGAAGCAGACCTGCCGGCTGCCGCGCACGCCGTCCCGGACGCGGTCGGCACCGCGATCGTGTCGGCGCAGCGAGCCATGCGCGTCCTGCGGGAGACCCAGGCACTCGACGGGACCCTCGCTGGGGTCCTCGATGTGACGCTGCGGCCCTATCAGGTGCGCGGGGTGGGGTGGTTGCGCGAGACCGTCGAGGCGTACGGCGGGGCGGTGCTGGCCGATGAGATGGGGCTGGGTAAGACCGTGCAGACGATCGGGTTTTTGCAGGGGCGGGCCGACGGGCCGCAGTTGGTGGTGTGTCCGACTTCGCTGGTGGGCAACTGGGTGCACGAGATCGAGCGGTTCGCGCCGGGGTTGAAGGCGGTGTCGTGGCGCGGGGGTGAGGTGTCCGCCGGGGCGGGCACGGTGGTTGTCACCGGGTATCCGACCTTGCGGCTGCACGGTGCGGCGTTGATCAGCCGGCAGTGGGCCACGGTGGTGTTCGACGAGGCGCAGGCGTTGAAGAATCCGCGCACGCAGGTGTCGCGGGCGGCGCGGGCGTTGACCGCGCAGGCCAAGGTGGCGTTGACAGGCACGCCGGTGGAGAACCATCTCGACGAACTGTTCGCGCTGCTCAATCTCACCGTGCCGCGTCTGTTCGCGCATCGCACCCAGTTCCGGCGTCGGTTCGTGCGGCCCATCGAGGAGGGTTCGGCCTCGGCGGCGGCTCGACTGCGCGACGCGATCGAACCAGTGGTGTTGGCCCGCAAGAAGATTCAAGTCGCGGCGTCGCTGCCCGCGAAGATTCACAGCGATCTGCTGTGCGATCTGACGCCCGAGCAGGAACGGGTGTACGACGCGGTGCTCGCGCAGGCCCTCGACGAGGGATTCGGCTCGGGCCTGCAACGTCAGGGTCGGGTGCTCGCCGCGCTCACCCACCTCAAACAGGTGTGCAATCACCCCGGCCTGATCTCCGGCGATCTCGACGAAATAGCAGGCCGCTCCGGCAAACTCGACCTGTGCACCGACATCGTGGGCACCAATCTCGAGACCGGCGACCCGACACTGATCTTCACCCAGTACCGCAAAACCGGTGACCTGCTCGTGCGTCACCTGGCCGAACAGTTCGACGTGCAAGCCCCGTTCTTCCACGGTGGCCTGGACGCCGACCAGCGCGCCGACATCGTCACCCGCTTCCAATCCCCCGACGGCCCACCGGTTTTGATCCTGAGCCTGCGCGCCGCGGGCACCGGCCTGACCCTCACCCGCGCCGCCGACGTGATCCATTTCGATCGCTGGTGGAACCCGGCGGTCGAAGCGCAGGCGTCAGACCGTGCACACCGCATCGGCCAGACCCGCACCGTCACCGTAACCACCCTGACCAGCGCGACCACCGTCGAAGAACACATCGCGGCCATGCACACCCGCAAGTCCGCGCTCACCGACCTGTCCGACGCCGCCGGCATCGCTGAACTGGCCCGCCTCGACGACGACGCCCTGGTCGACATCCTGCGACGGAAGCGAGAGAACTGATGCCCGACAACGACTTCGGATACACCGCCTGGGGCCGGGACTGGGTCCGTCTGGCCGAACCACTGCGCCAAACCCGCCCGGAACCACTGCTGCCCCGCGCCCGCAGCATCGCCCGCAACGACGGTGTCCGCCTGGAAATCGAAGGCCGGACCGTGCGCGCGCACCTGCACCGCGGCGGCCAGGCCTCGATCGCCCACGTCGAAGTGGCACCGCTGTCGAGGGAAGCGGCGTCGGCGATCGGCCACACGATCACCGACCCGACCATCCTCACCGACGACATGCACCGCGCCGTCCTGGACGCAGGCCACTCCCCCGCGCCGACCCTGGTGAGCACCGACTGCTCCTGCTCGGCGCGCACCGCACGGTGCCTGCACGTGTTCGCGACGCTGTACACGATCGCCCGCAAGGTCGACGAAAACCCGCGCCTGGCACTGGAATTGCAGGGCTACTTCGACGCGACCACCGAATCCGACGCTCCCGTCCAGGAACCACGCTGGACCAGCATCCACACCCTCGACCCGGCCCAGTTCTTCACCTCGGCCACCTGAATCCGCCGGTATGGATGCCACCGACCCCGCGCTGCGGTGGCATCCACGCCGTCGGCGCTCTCGAACCAGCCGAGAGCCCGACATTGCCGACCGGTCAGGCGTTGGTCCCGCCATCGACGGTGAGGATCGCGCCGGTGATCGAGCGACCCGAGGGACCCGCGAGGAACGCGACCAGGTCGGCGACATCAGTGGGCGACCCGTAACGGCCCAGTGCGGTGAATTCTCGTTGGGTCGCGGCGTGCGGGCCGTCGGCCGGATTCATCTCGGTGTCGGTGGAGCCCGGCTGAACCAGGTTGACGGTGATGCCGCGCGGACCCAGTTCGCGCGCAAGGGCTTTGGTGAAACCGTTGAGGGCCGATTTGCTCAGGTTGTACAGCGACAGCCCGCCGAACAGTGCGCGTTCGGACAGGTTGGAGCCGATGGAGATGATCCGGCCACCCTCACCGAGATAGGGCAGGGCCGCTTGGCCGGCGACGAAGGCGGCGCGGGCGTGAATGTTCAGCGCACGGTCGATCTCGTCGAGGGTGAAGTCCGCGTAGGGCTTGGCGGGGAAGATGCCGGCGTTGTTCACCAGCACGTCGAGGCCGCCGAGTTCGCGCGCGGTCTGCTCGACGGCGGCCACGACCTGTGCGGCGTCGGCACTGTCGGCCTTGATGGGTAGCGCTCGCCTGCCCAGCAACTCGATCTCGGTGGCTACCTCTTTCGCGGCGACCTCGTCACGCTGGTAGGTGAACGCCACATCATTACCCGCGGTGGCCAGTGCATGGGCGATGGCCGCCCCGATCCCGCGGCTCCCGCCGGTCACCAGGGCCACAGTGTTGTTGCTGTTGGTCATCAGGCACGCTCCAATTCTGTAGTGGTCGATACACAAATAGAGAAGCACATCCGAATCCCGCCGTCAAAATTTCGTATCGATCGATACAGAATGGGCGACCGGCTGCCGTCGACGCCGGCACGCGCGGTATATTTACCGATCGGCACAGAAAGGCTTCCCCATGGCAGAACGCGGCCGCCCCCGCGGCTTCGATCGCGATATCGCGCTGCGCCGCGCCATGGAGGTGTTCTGGGAACTCGGCTACGACGGCGCCTCGATGAGCGATCTCACCGCCGCGATGGGCATCAACTCCCCCAGCCTCTACGCGGCCTTCGGCGACAAGGAAGCCCTGTTCCGGGCAGCGGTCGAGCTCTACGGCCGCACCGAGGGCTCACACACCGCGCGGGCATTGCGCGAGCAGCCCACCGCCTACGCCGCCATCGAGGCGATGCTGCGCGACAACATCGCGGCCTACGCCGACCCCGCCCTGCCGACCGGCTGCATGGTGGTGCTCGCGGGCGCCACCTACACCGGCAAGACCGCGGCGGTGCGCGAATTCCTCACGCAGGCCCGCCGCCACACCACCGCGCAGATCCGCGCCCGGCTCGACCGCGGAGTCACCGACGGCGACCTGTCCCCGGCCACCGACACCGCCGCGCTGGCCACTCTCTACAGCACTGTGCTGTACGGACTTTCGATCCAGGCCAGAGACGGCGTCGGCCGCGACGAGCTCGATGCCGCTGCCGACAGCGCGCTCGAAGTTCTGGCGGCGGCGGTCAGCTAGTACCCCGCTCGTCGGGTACTACCGGCGACGCAATGCCGCGACTGGCAGCGGCGGTCAGCTGGTACCCCGCTCGTCGAGCACTACCGACGACTCAACGCCGCGACTGGCAGCTGGTACCCCGCTCGTCGGGTATTACCGGCGACGCAATGCCGCGATTCGTTCGACCAGCTGATCGACCGACGCCAAAGCCGTTGGCGGGCCACCACATTCGCGGCGTAGGTCGCCGTGGATCACGCCGTGGGGTTGACCCGTGCGGTGGTGGTGCATGGCGACCAGGCTGTTGAGTTCGCGGCGCAGTTCGCCCAGCTTGTCCGAGGTCGCCACACGTTCGGCGACGGCGGCGGGCGGGGGTGCGGTTTCCTGGGCGGAGCGGTCGGCCAGTTGACGGGTTTGCCGGTCGCGCAGCAGGGCGCGCATCTGGTCGGCGTCGAGCAGGCCGGGGATGCCCAGGTAGTCGGCTTCCTCGTCGCTGCCCGCGATGGTGGCGGTGCCGAAGGAGGAGCCGTCGTAGATCACCTGGTCGAGTTCGGCGTCGGCGGCCAGTGCCACGAAGGACTTCTCGTCTTCGCCGGGCTCGTCCTTGGTCTTGTTCGCGTCCATCAACAGTTCGTCGTCGAGGCCGTCCTTGGGGCGGTGCGGCTTGCCGATGACGTGGTCGCGTTGCAGTTCGAGCTGGGCGGCCAGGTCCAACAGCACCGGCACCGACGGCAGGAACACGCTGGCGGTCTCGCCGGGTTTGCGGGCACGCACGAAACGGCCGATGGCCTGCGCGAAGTACAGCGGCGTCGACGCGCTGGTGGCGTACACGCCCACGGCCAGGCGCGGCACGTCCACGCCTTCGGACACCATGCGCACCGCGACCATCCACGGCTGGGTGCCCTTGCCGAACTCACCGATGCGCTGCGAGGACTGCGGGTCGTCCGACAGCACGACCGTGGGTCGTTCGCCGCAGATGTGTTCGAGCAGTTCGGCGTAGTCGCGGGCGCGCTCCTGGTCGGTGGCGATCACCAGTCCGCCCGCATCGGGCATACCGGACGCGCGCAGCTGACGCAGTCGCGTGTCCGCGGCGCGCAACACCGCCGAGATCCAGTCGCCCGCGGGGTCCAACGCGGTGCGCCAGGCGCGTGCGGTGTGCTCGGCGCTGAGCGGTTCGCCCAGGCGAGCGGTGTGTTCCTCGCCCGCGCTGTCGCGCCAGTGCGCGTCGCCGGAGTAGGCCAGGAACACCACGGGGCGCACGACGCCGTCGGCGAGCGCGTCGGAGTAGCCGTAGGAGTGGTCGGCGCGCGAACGCGGGAAGCCGCCCTCGTCGGGTTCGTAGGTGACGAACGGGATCTTGGAGTCGTCGCTGCGGAACGGGGTGCCGGTCAGCGCCAGGCGCCGGGTCGCGTCGCCGAACGCCTCTTCGGTGGCCTCACCCCAGGTCTTGGCGTCGCCGGCGTGGTGGATCTCGTCGAGGATCACCAGCGTGCGCCGGTTCTCGGTGCGCACGCGGTGGCGGGTGGGGTGCGCGGCCACCTGGGCGTAGGTCACCACGACACCGTGATAGTCGCCGGAGGTGCCGCCGGTGGAGTTGGAGAACCGCGAATCCAGCTGGATTCCCACCCGCGCGGCGGCGGAGGACCACTGGTGCTTGAGGTGTTCGGTGGGGGCGACCACGGTGATCTGATCCACCGTGCGATCGGCCAGCAACTCCGCGGCAACCCGCAGCGCGAAGGTGGTCTTACCGGCGCCGGGGGTGGCGACCGCGAGGAAGTCACGCGGCTTGGTGGCCAGGTACTTCGTCAACGCGCGCCGCTGCCAGGCACGCAACGAACCCGAGGGGGCAACAGTTTCGCCCGGTGTCCCCGCTTGCTTCGCCATGGCGGCACCCGACCCAGTCACGCACACGACCCTAGCCGCCCGCTACGGCGTGTCGCCAAACCGACGCGGGGTGGGCGACAGGCATCACAGCGACGCGCGTGCTCACCGACCATTTACCTGTTACCCGCCGACACGATGCCTGGGCCGCGCCACACGGACCGCGTTCGTGAGACATGCTTGACACCGAGATGAACAACGACCAGGTCCCCGCCGTCGATGCGACGCACCCGCCGCGCGCGCTCGCGCCCCGCGCCGCCCCCGCGCGCCCGTCGGCCGGTGCGCCCGCTGTCGGGCAACGCCGCAGCGATCAACGACGGTGGCTGCGCTGGTCGGCGACCGCGTGGCGGCTGGTGGTCCGGGTCGCCACCAAGTGCTGGGACAACTCGATCTTCACCAAGTCCGCGGCAGCCGCCTTCTGGCAAACGCTGTCGCTGGCGCCGTTGTTACTGGGCATTCTGGGCAGCCTCGGCTATGTGGGCGGGCTGTTCGGGCCCGACACGCTGGAGATCGTGGAGGCGAAGATCATCGCGTTCAGCCGCGACTTCTTCAGCCCGTCGGTGGTGTCGGATCTGATCGAACCGACCGTGGACGACGTGCTGGGCCAGGGGCGCGGCGCGGTGGTGTCGGTGGGTTTCGTGCTGTCGCTGTGGGCCGGGTCGTCGGCGATGTCGACCTTCGTGGACGCGATCGTGGAAGCGCACGGTCAGCAGGACGCCCGGCATCCGGTCTGGCAGCGGATCTTCGCGCTGCTGCTGTATGTGCAGTTCGTGGTGGCGGCGGTGCTGATCCTGCCGGTGATCGCGCTGGGGCCCACGCGGATCGGTCGGGTGCTGCCCGAATCGTGGCGCGAGCCGGGGTTGCGGCTGATCGACACGTTCTACTACCCGATCGTGGGCCTGCTGCTGATCGTGGGCCTGACCACGCTGTACAAGCTGGCGTTGCACAAGTCGTTGCCGTGGCATCGGCTGTTCGGCGGCGCGCTGGTGGCCGGGGTGTTCTTCATGGCCGCCAGCGACCTGCTGCGCCGATACCTGTCCGCGATCAGCGCCACCGGGGTCAGTTACGGCGCGCTGGCCACGCCGATCGCGTTCCTGCTGTTCACGTACTTTCTCGGCTTCGCGGTGATCCTGGGCGCGGAGTTCAACGCCGCGGTGCAGGAGTTCTGGCCCGCGCGCGCGACCCGGATCGAGCAGGTGAAGGAGTGGATCACCAGCCAGGTGCGTGGTGAGGACGACGAGGAGCACGACGACAACGCTGGGGCCTGTCCGCAGGCACCAGCGTCACCGATCGAACGTTCAGCTCAGTCGTCGCCGCCCTTGCGCAAACCCTCGTAGACCTTCTTGCAGTCGGGGCACACGGGCGAGCCGGGCTTGGCCGAGCGGGTCACCGGGAAGACCTCGCCGCACAGGGCCACGACCATCGTGCCCATGACGGCACTTTCGGCGATCCGGTCCTTCTTCACGTAGTGGAAGAATTTGGGGGTGTCGTCGCTGGTCGTTTCGTCGGTCGTGGTTTCCGGGCGTACCAGAGTGTCTGTACTCACCCCTCCATGATGCCGCATCCCGCGCGCGCACCGCTGACCAGCCGCGTGTGCGCCGCGTGACGCGCAGTGGAAGACTCGGGGGTATGCAGTCCCACGGCGAGACCCCTGACGCCGACGAACCCGAGGTAACCGGACCCGCGCAGCCCACGGCTTCGCGCGGGTTCTTCCGTCCCCTGCCCGCCGAACACGCCGTGCTGATCACCGAGGCCGCGCCGTCGCTGGACGATCAGCATCGCGCCAGGGTGCGTCGGTACACGTTCATCATGGCGTTCCGGATTCCGTGCCTGGTGTTGGCGGCGATCGCGTACAGCGCGTTCGAGAATCCGCTGCTGTCGATTCTGATCATCGCGGCGTCGGTGCCGTTGCCGTGGATCGCGGTGTTGATCGCCAATGATCGACCGCCGCGCACCAAGAACGAGCCCAGTCGCTGGGACGGTCATTCCAGCCAGACGGCGCTGGAATCAGGACAGCACAAGTCCATCGACAGTTGAGGTTTTCGGTCTGCGGACCAGCATCGACATGATGGCCGCGAGGCCGCACAACGCTCCTGCCACGTACCAGGCCAGGTCGTAGGAACCCTGCACGTCGCGGATGAAGCCCGCACCGGTAGCCGCGATGGCCGCGCCGACCTGGTGGGCGGCGAACACCCAACCGAACGCGATCGGGCCGTCGGCGCCGAACAGTTCGCGGCACAGCAGCACGGTCGGCGGGACGGTGGCGATCCAGTCCAGTCCGTAGAACACGATGAACACCCACATGCTGGGTTGCGTGTGTGGGCCCAGCAGCGACGGCAGGATCAGCAGCGACAGCCCGCGCAGCGAGTAGTAGCCCAACAGCAGGTAGCGCGGGTCGACGCGGTCCGACAGCCAGCCCGAGGCGATGGTGCCCGCGACATCGAAGATGCCGACCAGCGCCAGCAGTCCGGCCGCGGTGGTCGGCGGCATGCCGTGGTCGTGGGCGGCGGTGACGAAGTGCGTGCCGACCAGGCCGTTCGTCGACGCACCGCAGATCGCGAAACCGCCTGCCAGCAGCCAGAATCCGGGTGTGCGCGCGGCCGATGCCAACACTGTCAACGCGCGATTGGCACCGCCCGCGATCGGAACCCGCACGCCCGCAGTCGAATCCGCGGGCGCACCGTAGGCCTGCACACCGACGTCGCTGGGGTAGTCGCGCACGAACAGCCACACCAACGGCACCACCGACAGGGCCACCGCGGCCACCAGCAGCGACGGCAACCGCCAGCCGTGATCGTGCGCGAGCATGGCCACCAGCGGCAGGAACACCAGCTGACCGGTGGCCCCCGCGGCGGTGAGCACGCCGGTGACCAGGCCGCGACTCTGAACGAACCACCGGCCGGTGATGGTGGCCACGAACGGCATGGACATCGACCCGACACCGATACCCACCAGCAGTCCCCAGGTGGCCACCAACTGCCACGCCTGCGTCATGAATACGGTCAGCCCGCTGCCCGCGGCGATCAGCACCAGCGCCGAACACACGACCTTGCGGATGCCGAAGCGGTCCATCAGCGCGGCGGCGAACGGTGAGATCAAGCCGTAGAGCAGCATATTCAGGGAGATCGCGGTGGAGATCGTCGCGTGCGACCAGCCGAATTCGGTGTGCAGCGGTTCGATGAGCACGCTGGGGACCGACCGGAACGCGGCCGCGCCGAGCAGGGCGACGAAGCCGACGCCCGCCACGATCCAGGCGGGGTGCAGTCGGCCGCGCGCCGGGGTGTTTGTGCCGGTGCGGCTGTCGGCGGGGTCGTCGCCGGTGGGCGGCAGGGGCGCGCGTAAATCGGTCACTTGGTCAGAATGCCGGATCGGCGCGCGACGAGCGAGTGGCCGATGTGACACCTTTCGTCGATATTCCGCCAATTGCGTCGGAACCGCTGGAAGATGGCGACGCGCGACCGTGGTGTCGACAGCGGGACGCACGCGGCCTACCGTTCGAAGCGAACGGCTCGACAGTGCGGCCTGCACACTCGACGGGGAAGGGAGACAGCGTGATTCGCTGGACCTGGGCATTTCTGGACCGGCCCGCCGACACGTTCGACGACTGCGCGCGCTTCTGGGCCGAGGTCACCGGCTCCACTCTGTCGGCGCGGCGCGGCGAACACGACGAGTTCGTCACACTGCTGCCTGCTACTGGGCCCGCGTGGCTCAAGATGCAGGCGGTCGACGATGACGGTGGCATTCACCTCGATCTCGATGTCGACGACATTCCCGCGGCCGTGGCCACCGCGACTGGACTCGGTGCCCGCGCGGTCACCGTGCAACCCGACTTCACCGTGATGAACTCGCCTGCGGGACAAACCTTTTGCTTCACGCCGACCGAACGTCGAGTGGCACTGGATGATTCGGTGCCGGTCACCGTCTCCACCGCACCCGACGGCACGGTGACGCGACTCGACCAGATCTGTCTCGACCTGTCCCCCGACGACATCGATGCCGACACCGTCTTCTGGCAGTCCCTCACGGGCTGGACACCCCAGCGCGGCAGACGCCCCGAATTCTCCCGCCTGCGCGGCCCCGACCAACCACTGCACTTCCTGCTGCAACGCCTCGACGAGCCTCGCCCCGCAGGCGCGCACGCCGACCTGGCCTCCTCCGACATCGCCGCCACCGCCGCCTGGCACGAATCGTTGGGCGCCACCCGCGTCACCGACGCCGAACGTTGGATAGTGCTGCGCGACCCCGGAAACGCCCTCTACTGCGTCACGTCCCGAGACCCTTACACCGGTTGAGCTGACCGAAGCCCGCTCATCGTCGGCAGGTCGCCGCTACCAGCTCGGCCGAATGAGCGCGCCCGCCTATTGCCTGATCCGCTGGGGCGGCTCGACGTAATCAGCGCGACACGCAGTGCGAGCTGGTCGAAGTGGGCGGCGGTGATGCTGGCAGAGTGATCGGGTGCCTACGAACCCCACGATGACCGGATCCCTGCTCACCGCGCTGTGCCCGGACCTGCGCACCGCGCTGATCCGGGTCGGTTACGACGCCGACAGCCTGGTGGAGGTGTTGGGGCCCGATGTGCATGCGGCGCTGAGCCGTTCGGAGCCGGTGCCGGTGCGTCGGGCCGCGCGTGCGGCCGGTGAACTGGGCACGCTGGTGCGACTGCTGCTGCTGGGCGACGCGCTGCCCATCCGCGAAGTGGCCGCGGCCTTGGCGCCGGTGCGCGTCGACGACGCCGTCGCGGCCGGGCTGCTCACCAGCGACGGTGACGAGGTCAGGGCCGCACTGGATCTGCGACCCCTCGACGCCGGCGCGGGCACCCGCTGGATCCTGTCCGACCTCGACGACTCGATGCGACGGCGCGCGCTGACCGAGGATCACGTGCTCGGCGTCGGGCACGCGTCGCTGTCGCTGCTGCGGGCCACCCCCACCGAACCCGTGGGCACCGTGCTGGATCTGGGCACGGGCTGCGGTGTGCAGGCCGTGCACGCGGCCGGGTACGCGGGCAAGGTCACCGCCACCGACGTCAACGCGCGCGCCCTGTGGCTGGCGCGGGCCACCGCGGTGCTCAACGAACTCGATATCGAACTGCTGGAAGGTTCCTGGTTCGAGCCGGTGGCCGGGCGTCGCTTCGATCAGATCGTGGCCAATCCGCCGTTCGTGGTCGGCCCGGCCCGCATCGAACACACCTACCGCGACTCCGGCCTGGCCCTGGACGGCGCGAGCGAACTGGTGATCGGCCAGGCGCCCGACCTGCTGGCTCCCGGCGGCACCGCGGCCATGCTCGCCGCGTGGGTTCACGTGGAAGGCCAGGATTGGCGGCAGCGGGTGTCGAGCTGGTTGCCCGCGCACGGTGTCGACGCGTGGGTCGTGCAGCGCGATGTCGCCGATCCGGCCCTGTACGTGGGCACCTGGCTGCGTGACGCGGGCCTGGACCCCCGCGACCCGGCCGCCCAGGAGCAGGCCGCCCGCTGGCTGGATGCCCTCGACGACGCCGATGTGGAAGGGATCGGGTTCGGGTTCGTCTACCTGCGCTCGATCGACGGCCCCACCGAACTGCTCGCCGAAGACCTCACCCACGGTTTCGACGATCCGCTGGGCACCGAGGTGGCCGGGTACTTCGCGCGTTCGGCGTGGTTGCGGGCGGTTTCCCTCGACGAAAACCTCGCGTGGACATCCCGTTTCGCGCCGAGCCCGGCGACCGCGCTGGAACGGGTGTACCTGCCCGGCGAGTTCGGCTGGACCGAACAGGTGGCCCGGTTGCATCGCGGCGACGGGCCTGCCTGGCAGCACGAGGTCGACGAGTCCACGGTCGCGCTGGTGGCGGGAATGCGGCCCGACGGACTGCCGTTGTACGAACTGATCGAACTGCTCGCCATCGCCGACGGAGAACAGCAGGTCACCCCGGAGTTCGCCGCGCAGGCGCTGGGGGTGGTCGCCGGACTGGTGCGGCACGGACTGGTGCGGCCCGTCTGAACCGCCCCGCGGTGGGCAGCAGTTCCGATCGCGGCACCCTTCTCAGGAACTTCTCAGCCGTTGAGGTACTAACCAGCAGCTCAGAGCGGTTTATCGCGCACGAGATCGGGAACTTTCTCTAAGTCGGGTCCGTTGATCGGAGTAAGACACCACCGACAGGAGGCAAGTCATGACAAGCCCCGCCACCACTCGTTTGCGCCCCAGCGAGGCCGATATCGATGCCCAGAGCCCCGCAGCCGATCTGGTCCGCGTGTACCTCAATGGTATCGGCCGTACGGCACTGCTCACCGCGGCCGACGAGGTCGAGTTGGCCAAGCGCATCGAGGCGGGCCTGTATGCCCAGAACCTGCTCGCCACCGGTAAGCGGTTGACGGCGGCGCGCAAGCGCGATCTGGCGATCCTGGTCCGCGAGGGCTCTGCCGCCCGTTCGCACCTGCTCGAGGCCAACCTGCGTCTGGTCGTGTCGCTGGCCAAGCGCTACACCGGCCGCGGAATGCCCCTGCTGGACCTGATCCAGGAGGGCAATCTCGGGCTGATCCGCGCGATGGAGAAGTTCGATTACGCCAAGGGCTTCAAGTTCTCCACGTACGCCACCTGGTGGATCCGTCAGGCCATCACGCGCGGCATGGCCGATCAGAGCCGCACCATCCGGCTGCCCGTGCACCTGGTGGAACAGGTGAACAAGCTGGCCAGGATCAAGCGTGAACTGCACCAGCAGCTGGGCCGCGAGGCCACCGACGCCGAACTGGCCAACGAGTCGGGCATCCCGGTGGAGAAGATCGCCGACCTGCTCGACCACAGCCGCGACCCGGTGAGCCTGGACATGCCCGTGGGCAACGACGAGGAAGCCCCGCTGGGCGACTTCATCGAGGACTCCGAGGCCACCTCCGCCGAGAGCGCCGTGATCGCGGGCCTGCTGCACCACGACGTGCGCAGCGTGTTGGCCACCCTCGACGAGCGCGAACAGCAGGTCATCCGCCTGCGCTTCGGCCTCGACGACGGCCAGCCGCGCACCCTGGACCAGATCGGCAAGCTGTTCGGCCTGTCCCGCGAACGGGTCCGCCAGATCGAACGCGAGGTCATGTCCAAGCTGCGCAAGGGTGACCGCGCCGATCGTCTGCGCGCCTACGCCAGCTGACCCCAGAACTCGACGGCCCCCAGGGGTCGTCTGCCGAAACGCCGACCGGCGCCCGCGCACCCTCCCCTCCGGGTCGCGAGCCGGTCGGCGTTGTTCGTCCACCCACGCCTCAGGCCAGGCGGCGGGGGCCTGTGTCGAAGCGGCTGGGTTCTGGGCCGATTCGGGCTCGGGCGTAGATGATTTCCGCTGAGGCCGAGGCGGCCAGTACGGGGTCGCAGGACAGTTCTCGTAGGTGGGGGATGTCGTCGAACAGGGCCGAGATGCGTTGGGCCAGTTCGGCTAACGCGGCTTTGTCGACGCCGGTGCGGCCCGGCCCTTCCGACAGCAACGGGGCTGCGCGGGGGGCGTCGATGAGTGCGGTGGCCTCCTGTTGGGTCAGCGGTAGTGCGCGGTAGGCGCGGTCGCCGAGCAGGTCGATGATCATGCCCGACAGGCCGAACTGGATGACCGACCCGAACGAGGGGTCGTCGGTCACGCTCAGCACGCACCCCACACCCTTGGTCGCCATCTTCTGCACGTGCAGCAGCGGGTCACCGCAGATCTGCACCAGATCGGTGTAGGCCTGGCGGACCGCGTCGGGACCCCACAGGTCCAGGCGCACCCCGATCAGATCCGGTCGCCGCCGCCACAGCTCACCGGTGGCCTTCGCCGCGACCGGGTACCCGAGTTCCTCGGCGGCCGCCACCGCCTGCTCGGCATCGCGCACGGCCCGGAACTCGACCACGTCGATGCCGTAGCACCCGAGCAACCGTGCGGCCTCCTCATCGGTGAGCCACCGCCCACCCGACTCCGCCAGCCAGCCATCCACCAGCGCCGCCGCAGTCGCGGTGTCGATCCCGGGCGGCCGCACCACCGGCGAGATCGGCCGGTCCCGCCAGCGCGCGTACCGGTGCACCCTGGCCAACGCCCGAGCCGCACGCTCGGGATCGGGATACGACGGAATGGACCCCCGCGCCGGTGCGCCCGCGGTGGTGCGCACCGCCAATTGCTGCGGAATGCCCGCTTCCGCAACGAATGTCGCCAGCACCGGCTTATCGGGCGCCGCCGCGGCCGCCGCCCGCAGCGCGTCCCCGAACCCTTCCATCAGCACCGGCACCGGCGGTGCGACCACCACGATCACCGCGTCGACCTGATCACTGCGCAACGCGGCGAGTACCGCTTCCCGAAAGTCCGCGGGCGTGGCCTCAGGCCCCAGATCCACCGGCCCCTCGACCGGCGCGACATCAGCGTTCCGCTGGGCACCTTGCTCGGTGAGCGAGGCGGAGTCCTGTGCCCCGACAGGGTCCGGGTCCTGCTCAGCCGACTGGGCGCGCCGCGCATCCCGCACCGTTCTCCGCGTGCTGTCCGCGCCCCACTCAGCCCACCTGGCCCTGGTCCTGCGCTGCTCGGTCGACTGCCCACCGTCCGAGGCCTGCTCGCTCGGTCGATCACCATGCTCGGCCGGTCGTACGCTGCGCGCTCCCCGCTCGGTCGGGCGCGCGCCGGGGCCGCGGTCGACGGCTGTCGCGGGGCGGTGGATGTGAAGTCCTTCGCTGCGGGCGGCGTCGATGGCCAGCCAGTTCAGGGCAGCGCTGTTGCCGACCACGGCGACGCGGGAGCCGGTCGGCAGGGGCTGGTTGGCCAGTAGGGCGGCGCAGTCGAACAGTTCGGAGATGGAGTCGACCTGGATGATTCCGGCTTGGCCGAACAGGTCGCGGACCACGGTGCGGTCCATGTCGGCCCCCGCGGCCAAGCGTCCGCTGCTGACCGCGACGATCGGTTTGTTGCGCGCCACCCGGCGTGCGAGGCGGGAGAACTTGCGGGGGTTTCCGAAGCTCTCCAGGTACAGCAGGATCACCTCGGTGTCGGCGGCGGTGTCCCAGTACTGCAGCAGGTCGTTGCCGGAGACATCGGCGCGGTTGCCCGCGGACACGAAGGTGGACAGGCCGAGGTTGCGGGCGGCGGCCTCGCGCAGGATCGCCGCGCCCAGCGGCCCGGATTGGCAGAAGAAACCGATGCGGCCGCGCTCGGGCAGCACCGGGGCCAGCGTGGCGTTGAGTCCGACGGCGGGGTCGGTGTTGGCGATGCCCAGCGCACTGGGCCCCACCACGCGCATTCCGTGGGCACGGGCGGCGGCGACCAGATCGTGTTCGGCGGCCAGCCCGGCCGCCCCCGTCTCACCGAAGCCCGCGGTCAACACGACCAGGCCTTTGACACCTTTGGCCATGCAGTCGTCGAGGACCGCCCCGATCGCGGCCGGCGGCACCGCGACGACGGCAAGGTCTACCTCATCGGGGATCTCACGCACCGTGGCGTAGGCGCGCACACCACGCACCGAGCGTCGATGCAGGTTCACCGGGAACACCGGTCCGCTGAAACCACCGGCCAGCAAGTTGGCCAGGACCGCGCCACCCACCCGGGTCTGTTCCGGTGACGCCCCGATCACCGCGATCGAACCGGGCGCGAGCAGGTTGCCCACGCTGCGAGCCTCCGACGCCGCCTCGCGCGAATCACGCACGGTGCGAAGCGCTTCGGTGGGGTCGATGGCGAATTCGAGATGCACTTCGGCACCGTCGCGGCTGCGGTGCAGTTGGTAGCCCGCCTCCCGGAACACCGTGATCATGGCTTCGTTCTCGGCCAACACCTCGGCGACGAACGCGACCACCTCGTTCTCCGCGGCGGCGCCGGCCAGGTGTTCCAGCAGCACCGAGCCCAGCCCTCGCCCCTGATGCTCGTCGGCGACCACGAACGCGACCTCGGCAGCACGCGAGCCCGGCCTGGGCAGCAGTTCGTACCGGGCCACACCGATGATCGAACTACCAAGGACCGCAACCAAACCCACCCGGTCGCGGTAGTCCACGTGGGTGGTGCGGTACATGTCCTTCGGTGAAATCTGCGGGTACGGACCGAAATAGCGCAGATAGCGGGTGCGGTCGGACAGCCCGGTGTGAAAGGTGGCCAGTGCGTCGGCGTCGTCGGGCACGATCGGCCGGACCCGGACCACTCCCCCGTCGGCGGCCAGCACATCGGCGTACCAATGTTGGGGTGGCGCAGGCGGATTCGCGGGCGTGTCGGAGGTGTCGGGTAGCAGTGGCTCAGTCACGCGGGTCCTCCGGGTCCAGCCCCAACAGGCTGAAGCTCGCCCGTCGGGTGGCCGTGATGGCCGTGTCGATCGCTCGCTGCGCGCGGATCTGCCCCGCGTCGCCGATCTCGGGTGTGCCACCGGGCCCGTCCCACGCCCGGTAGGCGGTATCGCCGCCGTCGCCCATGGTCGTGGGCGGTTGCACCCGCGGCGCGTATTCGCGCACCTGCTCGATCCACTCGGCGGGCACCGACGTTTCGGGGGCCAGGGGGCGGTCCAGCGCCGCGGCGAGCAGGTGCGTCCAGGCGCGCGGCACCACCCGCACCACCCCGTATCCGCCGCCGCCGATGGCCAACCAGCGCCCTTCGGCGTATTCGTCGGCCAGGTCGCGCATCGCCAGGAACGCCGCCCGCTGACCGTCGACGGTGAGTTCCAGATCCGCGAGTGGATCCTCGCGATGGGTGTCCACGCCGCACTGGCTGACGATGATCTGCGGCCGGAACGCGGCCACCGCACTGGGCACCACCGCGTGAAAACCGCGCAGCCACTGCGCGTCTCGCGTGCCGGGCAATAGCGGCAGGTTGATCGACGTGCCCTCGGCCGCCCCGACCCCGGTCTCCTCGGGCCAGCCGGTGTTGGGCCACAACGTCGCCGGATGCTGGTGCAGGGAGATGGTGAGCACGCGCGGATCGGCGTAGAACGCGCGCTGCACACCGTCGCCGTGGTGGACGTCGACATCGATGTAGGCGATGCGGTCGAAGCCGTGGTCCAGCAACCACGAGATGGCGATCGCGGCGTCGTTGTAGACGCAGAAACCGGCCGCGGAATCGGGCATGGCGTGGTGCATTCCGCCGCCGATGCTCACCGCCCGCTGGGTTCGTCCCGCCGCGATCTCCCGTGCCGCGGCCAGCGTGCCACCCACGATGACCGACGCCGCTTCGTGCATGTGCGGGAACACCGGATTGTCGGCGGTGCCAAGCCCGTAGGCCGCGTCCTCGGGGGTGGGCGGGCCCTCGCCTGCCCGGCGCACCGCCTCGATGTAGGAGCTGCTGTGGATTCGCATAAGGTCTGCGGCAGTGGCGGCGTCGGGCGACAGTGGCTCGACACCGTCGAGCACACCGAGACTCTCGGCCAGTGACATGGTGTATTGCAGGCGTGCCGGTTTCATCGGATGCTCGCGACTCCACGTGTAGCCGAGGAATCGCTCGGTCCACAGAACGGTCCCCGTGTGTTGCCTGCGCGGCGGCGTGACCATGTTCGCCACGCTAGCCGGAAGCAGCACGCCCCGTGCGTGGTTGACATGCAGTAGAAACAGTGCCGCTGGTCCGGCGGACGGAGCGGTGCTGCAACGTGGGTAGAATTCGTGGCGACGAAGGGGTATCAGGTGAAGGATCTGGTCGACACCACGGAGATGTATCTCCGTACCATCTACGACCTCGAGGAAGAGGGCGTGGTGCCTTTGCGGGCGCGCATCGCCGAACGCCTCGAGCAGAGTGGTCCGACGGTGAGCCAGACGGTCGCGCGGATGGAGCGCGACGGCCTGTTGCTCGTGGCCGGCGATCGCCATCTCGAGCTCACCGACAAGGGCCGTTCCATGGCGGTGTCGGTGATGCGCAAGCACCGGCTCGCGGAGCGGTTGCTGGTGGACATCATCGGTTTGGACTGGGAGAACGTACACGCCGAGGCGTGCCGCTGGGAGCACGTGATGAGCGAGGAGGTGGAGCGGCGCCTGATCGAGGTGCTCAACCACCCGACCACCTCGCCCTACGGCAACCCCATTCCGGGCCTGGACGAACTGGGTCTGGCCGACGCGCCCGTCGTGGAGGAGAAGCTGATCCGACTGTCGGATCTGCCCAACGGCGCGCTGCACGCGGTGGTCGTGCGCAGGCTGGCCGAGCACATCCAAACCGATCCCGAGGTGATCGGGCGGTTGCGTGAAGCGGGCGTGGTGCCCGATGCGCGCGTGACCGTGGAAACCAAGCCGGGTGCGGTACTGATCACGGTGCCGGGGCACAACGGTTTCGAACTGTCCGAAGAGATGGCGCATGCCGTCCAGGTGAGGCTGGTCTGATTCGTGAAACTTCTTGTCACCGGCGGCGCCGGCTATGTGGGTGGCGGCTGTGCCGCCGTGCTGCTCGAGCAGGGCCACGAGGTGGTCGTCGTCGACGACCTGTCCACCGGTAACACCGACGGTGTGCCCGCCGGTGCCCGGTTCGTGCAGGGCGATATCGCGCAGGCCGCCCCCGATCTGTTGCGCGCCGAATCCTTCGACGGCGTCCTGCATTTCGCGGCACAGTCGCTGGTCGGTGAGTCGGTGGAGAAACCGGAGAAGTACTGGCACGGCAATGTCGTGAAGACGTTGACGCTGCTCGAGGCGATCCGGGAGACGGGCACCCCGCGCCTGGTGTTCTCCTCCACCGCGGCGGTGTACGGCGAACCGGAGCAGGTCCCGATCACCGAGGCCGCGCGCACCGCACCGACCAACCCCTACGGTGCGAGCAAGCTGGCCATCGATCACGCGATCACCTCGTACGCGGCGGCGCATGATCTGGCCGCGACCAGCCTGCGCTACTTCAATGTGGCAGGCGCCTATGCCGGCCTGGGCGAGAACCGGGTCGTGGAAACGCATCTGATCCCCCTCGTGTTGCAGGTGGCGTTGGGCCACCGCAAGGCCATTTCCGTGTACGGCACCGACTGGCCGACGCCGGACGGTACGTGCGTGCGCGACTACATCCACATCCGCGATCTCGCGCAGGCGCATCTGCTGGCGCTGGCGTCGTCGCAGCCCGGCACGCACCGGATCTGCAATCTGGGTTCGGGCACCGGTTTCTCGGTGCGCGAAGTGATCTCGGCGTGCGAGCGGGTCACCGGTCTGCCGATCGAGACGATCGACGCGCCGCGCCGCGCGGGCGACCCGGCCGTGCTGATCGCGTCCAGCGCCCGTGCCGTGGCCGAACTGGGCTGGCAGCCGCAGCACAACGACCTGGACGAGATCGTCTCCGACGCGTGGGATTTCCTGCGCTCGCTGGGCGACAAGGCACACAGCGCCCGCTGAGTCACCCGCCCGGTATCCCACCCACCGAGCAACCGCACTGCCCGCCGAGAAACCGGCGATACACACCGAATCGCCTGCTTCACAAGGAAATCGGGCCGATGTCGACCCCCAGGTCGGCGGCGATCTGATGACCGCAGTGCGCGAGTCGGCGTAGCCGTTCGGGCCGCAACCCGGTCTGCAGCGAGGTCTCCAACAGCACCGCCATGCAGTGGTGCGCGTCGGCCTCGACCGCGGCGGCGATCGCGACGCCGGCGAACGGTCCGTCGCCGCGCAGGTAAGCACTGAACCCCAGCAGGGCCGCGGCTTCGGCCCGGTCGGTGCCGGGCGTGGCCCTGGCCAACTGTGCCCACAGTTGCTCGGCCGCCTCGGCGTGGTCGCCCAGCGCCAGCCCGTACATGGCGTCGCGGATCGGCCGGTCACGCAGGGTCGCTGCCAGCCGCGCGAGTTCGCATTCCGCACGCGGTGCGCCGGAAGCGGTGTCGGCGATCTGCCACAGCACCCATTCCAGCGCCTGCCGCTGGTATCCCTCGGTGTTCCCGACGTGCGCGGCCGCGCTCAGCCCGCCGCGGTAGCGCTCGTCGGCCGCGTCCAGCCGGGCCCGCACGCGTGCGCGCATCAGGTCGTCGGGCATCATCAGCGCGGTCATCTCGTTGCGGGATCCGCGAATCTGCTTGCCGTCCAACACATGTGACACCGCCACGATCGACGAACCAGGATCGGCGACCAGGCCGGTGCCGACACTGCCGTGCACGCTGTAATACCGCTCGCCCGCGGTGACCGTGGGCACCGACCAGGCCCCACGAATCGGCACACCTCCGTCTTCCAGCACGTCGACCAGCGCCGAGGCCCGCAGTACTTCCGCGCCCTCGAACTCGCCCGAGTCGTCCACGACGACCACCAGCACCCCGGTCGCCTCCTCCCGCTCGCAGATCGCGAACAGGCAGGCGATGAACTGGTCGATACGGTGCATGTCGACCGCCACGTCGAGGTCGAAGCGCACCACCGACTCGATCCCCTCGGAGCCCCCTGCCAGGATGTGCAGGATGGCGATCACCAGCGACCGTTCGGGCACGAAGCCCAGCATCGCGGGCAGCGCGGCCATCAGTTCGCCGGGTTCGTCGACGTGCAGGGACGGGCGTGGCAGTCCGCCCGGGTAGCGCGGGATGGGTTCGGCGCAGCCGAGTGCGCGGGCGAATGGTCCGGTGCGCTGGGACCGGCGGGTGCGGTTCGTCGAAGAAGTCATGGCCGCAACGATGCCCACCGCGCAGCACACGCCCGATTACGCGACCTGGGCTTTCCTCGAGCCTGTGGATAGCGCCGACGCTGTGGACAATTCCCGGTCACGGCGTCGCCCGCATAGCGAACTTGTCACACCCTGCTGCTAGCCGTTTCAGCTGCCGCGCACGGAGGCGACAGTAGTGGCGAACATCTCCTCGACGGCGGCCGTATCCGGTTGTCCCGCACCGAAAGTCATCGAGGTGACGGTGATCCGCACGTCACCGATCTGGCCGACCGAGGTCTGCATGGTCTGCGTCAACCCGGCGCCGCCGACATCGGGAACCACGGTGCGCCGCAACGCTATCGCATCGTCGGCACCGGCGGGCACGGCCTGGTCGAGCACGGTGGACACCGTCGAACCCGCCCCCGCGCGCGCAACCTGGATCTGCCCGCATCCGCGCAGCTGATCACGCAACCGCGACACCAGTTCGGTGCTGCGGGACAGTTCCACGGTCAGCGTGTTCCTGCTCGCGTCGTCGGTCCCGACCGCCACCGCCGCGGGCTCCCCACCCGGCTCGGGCTCGATGGGCGCGCACTGCGCCGGACTGACCGTATCCCCCGCCCCCACACCGTCTAAATCACCCGCGGCCGCCGTCGCCGCGTGCGCGGGCAACACCACCGCCGGATACCGCGCGGGAAACTGCGACGGTGCGGGCAGCAACTCGGACAACGTCGCGTCCACGTGTTGCACCGACACCGCACTCTCGGCCACCGGCGTCCCGCTCACACTGTCCCCACACCCGGTCAGCGCACACGAGACCGCGGCCAATCCCAGCCACCAGCGCCGCCGACCAGGGTCACCGACGACTGTCGCTCGCGCCACATTCACACCCTTCACTGTGCCCCACCACCGAGTTCGTCCCGCGCGCCACGCCGTGCGGGAATGCGCGACACACACTCACTGTTGCCTACCAGGACGAGCCGTCCCGGCCGTGTGCGATCGCACAGCTGTCGTGGGGGACAATGGAGATCCGCTTCCCCACCCCGTGTCGCGATGGTGGACCGCGCAGGAAGGAGAAACGCGATGGATGACCAGTCGCACATGTACGAACTGGAGTTTCCGGCACCGCAGTTGTCCTCGGACGACGGTGCGGGCCCGGTGCTGGTGCACGGCCTGGAGGGTTTCACCGACGCCGGACACGCCGTGAGGTTGGCGACCACACACCTGCGCGAGAGTTTGGAGTCGGAGCTGGTCGCGTCGTTCGCGGTCGACGAGCTGCTCGATTACCGTTCGCGTCGCCCGCTGATGACGTTCAAAACCGACCATTTCGCCGATTACGCGGAGCCGGAGTTGAACCTGTGGGCGCTGCGCGACACCGCGGGCACCCCGTTCCTGCTGCTGTCGGGTCTGGAGCCGGATCTGCGCTGGGAGAAGTTCACCACCGCGGTGCGGTTGCTGGCCGAACAGTTGGGCGTGCGCCGCACGATCGGCCTGTCGGCGATCCCGATGGCGATCCCGCACACCCGCCCGCTGGGCGTGACCGCGCACGCCTCGGACAACACGTTGATCGGTGAACATCAGCGGTGGCCGGGCGAGTTGCAGGTCCCCGGTAGCGCGTCGTCGCTGCTCGAGTACCGGATGGGGCAGCACGGCCACGAGTCGCTGGGGTTCTCGGTGCACGTGCCGCACTACCTGGCCCAGACCGATTACCCCGAGGCCGCGCAGACCCTGCTCGAGAACGTCGCCGAGAACGCGGGCCTGGATCTGCCGTTGTCGGCGTTGGGCGAGGCCGCCGCGCGCGTGCGCGAACAGGTCACCGAGCACATCGCGGGCAACGAAGAGGTCGAGACCGTCGTCACGGCGTTGGAACGGCAGTACGACAGTTTCGTCACCGCGCAGGAACGCCAGTCCAGCCTGCTGGCCGCCGATGGCGAGCTGCCCAGCGGCGAGGAGCTGGGCGCGGAGTTCGAGCGGTTCCTGGCCGAGCAGGGCGGTTACGACGACACCTCCAACGACGGTAAGGACCGACCCGTCTAACCCACTAGGGTTGGCGGCGTGGACCTGACCGACCTGCTGGAAATCCCCGGGACCGACGCCGACGCCCTGTACGAGTCGTTCGCGCTGTGGGCCGCCGAGAAGGGCACGCCCCTGTACCCGGCGCAGGACGAGGCGCTCATGGAGTTGGCGTCGGGGTCCAATGTCATCTTGGCGACCCCGACGGGCTCCGGGAAGTCCCTGGTGGCGGTGGGCGCGCACCTGTTCGCGATGGCGAACGGGCAGCGCAGCTACTACACCGCGCCGATCAAGGCCCTGGTGAGCGAGAAGTTCTTCGCGCTGTGCGACGTGTTCGGCGCGGAGAACGTGGGCATGGTCACCGGCGACGCGGCGGTCAACGCCGACGCCCCGATCATCTGCGCCACCGCCGAGATCCTGGCCAACCTGGCGTTGCGCGAGGGAGCCGATGCGCCGGTGGGCCAGATCGTGATGGACGAGTTCCATTTCTACGCCGATCCCGATCGCGGGTGGGCGTGGCAGGTGCCGCTGATCGAATTGCCGCGCGCCCAGTTCCTGCTGATGTCGGCGACGTTGGGTGAAGTGGATTTCTTCGCGGCCGATCTGGAGAAGCGCACCGGCCGGTCGACCGCGGTGGTCGCGGGCACCGAACGCCCTGTGCCGCTGACGTATTCGTACGTGCGGACCCCCATCACCGAAACGCTGGAAGAGCTGGCGTCCACCCATCAGGCGCCGGTGTATGTCGTGCACTTCACCCAGGCCGCCGCGCTGGAACGCGCGCAGGCACTGACCAGCGTGAACCTCGCGTCGCGTGCGGAGAAAGAGGCGATCGCCGCCGCCATCGGCGATTTCCGCTTCGCGACCGGTTTCGGCAAGACCCTGTCGCGCCTGATCCGCCACGGCATCGGCGTGCACCACGCGGGCATGTTGCCCAAATATCGCCGACTGGTGGAAAAGCTCGCCCAGGACGGCCTGCTGAAAGTGGTGTGCGGCACCGACACTCTGGGCGTTGGCATCAACGTGCCGATCCGCACGGTGTTGCTGACCGGTCTCACCAAGTACGACGGTGTGCGCACCCGCAGGCTCAAAGCCCGTGAGTTCCACCAGATCGCGGGTCGCGCGGGCCGTGCCGGCTTCGACACGATGGGCACGGTGGTCGTGCAGGCCCCCGAGCACGAGGTCGAGAACACCCGCCTGCTCGCCAAGGCCGGCGATGATCCGAAGAAGCAGCGAAAAGTGGTGCGCCGCAAGCCTCCCGAGGGTTTTGTGTCGTGGAGCGAGGAGACGTTCGACCGTCTCATCGCCGCCCCGCCCGAACCGATGGTGTCGCGTTTCGGCGTCACGAACTCCATGCTGCTCAACGTGATCGCCCGCCCCGGCAACTGTTTCTACGCCATGCGTCACCTGCTCGAAGAGAACCACGAGCCACGGTCCGCGCAACGCAAACACATCCTGCGCGCCATCCGCCTGTACCGTTCGCTGCGCGATGCCGGTGTGGTGCAACAACTTTCCGAACCCGACGCCAACGGTCGCATGGCCCGCCTGACCGTGGACCTGCAACGCGACTTCGCGCTGGACCAACCACTGTCCCCGTTCGCACTGGCCGCGTTCGACCTCCTGGACCGCGAAAGTCCCACGTACACACTCGATGTCGTGTCGCTGATCGAAGCCACACTCGAGGACCCGCGCCAGCTACTGATGGCCCAGCAGCACAAGGCCCGTGGTGTCGCGGTCAACGAAATGAAGGCCGACGGCATCGAATACGAGGAGCGCATGGAACTCCTCGAGGAAGTCACCTGGCCCAAACCCCTGGCCGAGCTGATCGACCCGATGTTCGAGACCTACCGCACCGGTCACCCGTGGGTGTCGGAGTTCGCGCCGTCGCCGAAGTCGGTGGTGCGCGACATGATCGAGCGCGCGATGACCTTCGCCGAACTGATCTCGCACTACGAACTGACCCGTTCCGAAGGTGTGGTGCTGCGCTACCTGGCCGACGCCTACCGCGCCCTGCGCCGCACCGTGCCCGATTCCGCGCGCACCGAAGACCTCGGCGACCTCACCGAATGGCTGGGAGAGCTGATCCGCCAGGTCGATTCGAGCCTGCTCGACGAATGGGAACAGCTCACCAACCCCGGCGCGGAGAACGACACCGAGCAGATCGCGTTCGGCGCCGAGACCGTGCGACCCATCACCGCCAACGAACGCGCCTTCCGAATCATGGTGCGCAACGCCATGTTCCGTCGCGTGGAACTGGCCTCGCGCCGCCGCTGGTACGAACTCGACGAACTGGGCACCGGTCCCGACTGGGCCGAAGACCTCGCCCCCTACTTCGACGAGTACGCCACCATCGGCACCGGCCCCGACGCGCGCGGCCCGGCCCTGTTCCAGGTGGAGCAGCGGCCCGGTTTCTGGCATGTGCGTCAAGTGATCGACGACCCGGCCGGCGATCACGGCTGGGCGCTGACCGCGATCGTGGATCTCGAGGAGTCCGACGCCGCGGGCGAGGTCGTGTTCGACGAGGTCACAGTCGCCGCGGGGTGAGTAATACCTGTCAACTATGACGAAGATGACGAAGGTTTGACGGATTCGTTGTTGGGTAGGCGCCGCTGATAGTCTCTCTCGGCCGCCGACCGAAAGTTTCCCTCCGTGCCCGAATCGCCGTACCTTGTCATCGACCCCGAGCGGGTGCGTGCCAACTACCGAACCCTGCATGCCGCCGTCAGCGCCGGTACTCGGATCAGGTACGCGGTGAAGGCCGCGCCGGTGGCGGAACTGATCACCCTGCTCGACCACGAGGGCGCGGAGTTCGACGTCGCCAGCATCGGCGAGATCGACCAGTGCCTCGCGCTGGGCGTGTCCCCCGACAAGCTCTGCTACGGCAACCCCATCAAGAAGGCCGCCCACATCGCGCGCGCCTTCGCGCTAGGTGTGCGCCGCTACGCCTTCGACACCGAAGACGACCTGGTCCGCATCGCCGAGCACGCGCCCGGCGCCGAGGTCGAGTGCCGGTTCCTGTCCAGCGCGCCCGAGTCCCGCACCCCGTTCGGCACCAAGTTCGGTTGCGCGCCCGCCGAGGCCCTGCGCCTGCTGGTGCGCGCCCGCGATCTGGGCCTCACGGTCGGTGGCCCCTATTTTCACGTCGGCTCCCAGCAGCTGGATCCCGCCGCCTGGCGGATCGGCATCGAGCAAGCCGGTGAGATCGTGCAAGCGTTGGCCGACAAAGACATTCACGTCACCGCGGTCAATGTCGGCGGCGGTCTGCCGATCTCCTACGCCGACGCCGCCCCCGAACTCGACGCGATCGGCGCGGCCATCAGCGCCGCCGCCGCGCAGTTCCTGCCCGCCACCACCGGCGTCATCGTCGAACCCGGCCGTGCGCTGGTGGGTAATGCGGGCACTATTCACGCCGAGGTCGTCGGCGTGCGTTTCGCGCCGGATGGTCGGCGCTGGGTGTATCTCGACATCGGCCGATACAACGGTATGGCCGAGACGGAGAACGAGTACATCGCCTACCGTTTCGTCACCGATCGCGACGGCGATCCGGTGGCTGAGGCGGTGGTCGCGGGTCCGACCTGCGATGGCGACGATGTACTGTATCAACGCACGAAGGTCCTTCTGCCGACCACGTTGCGAGCCGGTGACCGCATTCAGATCCTGCACACCGGCGCCTATACCGCGAGCTATTCGTCGGTGTCCTTCAATGGTTTTCCGCCCTTGACCGTTCATGTCCAGGGCGCTGAGCGAGAGTGAGTTTGCCATGACGGCGGATTTCACCGGTTGGCATGTGCTGGCCGAGTTCGGTGGCGTCGACACCGCCCTGTGCGACGACCTCGAACGACTCGAATCGGCGTTGCGTGAGTCTTTGCTCGCGGCGGGCGTCACCATCTGCGAAGTCGTCCATAAAAAGTTCGATCCGCAGGGGGTGACCGTCCTCGCGCTGTTGGCGGAGTCTCACGCCTCGATTCATACCTATCCGGAGTCCGGCGATATCTTCGTCGACGTGTTCACCTGCGGCAGCATCGGCGCGGGCGCGACGAAGGCAGTCGAACTGCTGCGAGACAAGTTGTCCCCCACCACCGTTCGGATGCAGACGGTGCAGCGTGGGCACGGTGCCGAGAAGATCTACGAACCGGTGGGCGACGGCCTGACCCGGATCTGGGATCTGCACGAGGTGATCGTGGACACCAACACCCCGTACCAGCACATGGTGATCGCGCGCACCGATCAGGGCATCTCCCTGTTCTCCGACGACGATCGCCAGTCCACCGAGTTCTCCCAGATCACCTACCACGAGGCCATGATGGTCCCGGCGTTCGTGCTCGCGGAGAAGCTGGATCGGGTGCTGATCATCGGTTCCGGTGAGGGTGTGGCGTCGCATATGTCGGTGGCGGCCGGGGCGACCCTGGTCGACCATGTCGATATCGACCAGCGCGAAGTGGAGCTGTGCGCGGAGTACCTGCCGTACGGCTACACCCCCGCCGAGCTCACCGCCGCGGTGGCCCACGAGGGCCCGATCCACGTGCACTACGCCGACGGCTGGGATTTCCTGGCCAAGGCGCAGGAGGCGGGCACCCGCTACGACGTGATCGTGATCGATCTGCCCGACGAGCGCGTCGAGGATGCCCAGCACAACCGCCTGTACGAGTCGGAGTTCCTGTCCCGTTGTAAGGCCCTGCTGGCCCCCGGCGGCGTGCTGACCGCCCAGGCCGGTTGCGCGACCATGTGGCGCAACGAAACGCTGAAGCGGTCCTGGGGCCGGTTCACCGAGCAGTTCGCCACCGTGGTCCCCTACGGTTCCGACGAGCACGAGTGGACCTTCCTGTTCGGCCTGAACGAGAAGATCGACGACCCGGTGCGCGGCATGCGCGACCGTCTCGCGCTGCTGCCCTACCGGGCCGAGACGATCGACGCGCGCGCGTTGGAGCGTGGCGCGATCGAGCCGTACGCGTTGCGGCGCTAGGCAATACCGCAACGGACCGGAACGCTGTACGGCGTCCCGGTCCGTTGTCGTTTCGGCCCGCGCTCGATTTCGCCGTGCTCGGGCCGGCGATGTTTGGCAGGATGCGAGGGTGCTGGACCCCTCGAATTCGCCCCTGCCGCAGACACCCTCGTCGGAAACCGGCTCGATGCCGGTCTGCAAACCGTCACCCCATCGCCCCCGCTTGGACGCGCTGTCCGCCGCGGGCATTCCCGCGCTCGCGGAAATGTTCACCGCCGCACCGGAAACCGTCGACTTCACCCACCTGACCGGCGACCTGGTAATGCGAACGTTCCCCGTCCCCGGCACCCGAGTCCTGGGCGCGTTGATGAGACGCCCCGGCTACTTCTGGGTAGCGAAGTCTTTTCGTCACGTGGACGGCGGGATGGCGTACGGACACAACGTCTTACGTCTACTCGGCGGCATGCGAGCCCTGAATTTCGTTGCGACGGTGGGTGAGTCCGCGTTCGACGGCCGAGCAGTCGTCCGCTTGGACTATGCCGATCCCCGCGTGGGCACACCCGGCCCCTTGCGTCGGGTCTATGACGAACTGCGCGAGGTCGAACCGGGCCTGTGGCTGGGGCCCACCTACCGGAAAAAGCGTGGCGGGAAACTGTCGTCGATGGGCTGGTTCGCGCTCGACGCCACCGTGCCGTTCGAGGGTCCCGCCTGAGCCGGTGAGCCGGGCACGTGTCCCGGCTCACCGAGCCTCTAGTCCTGTGCCGTGTGCTTGGCGCGGAACTCCGCCACGTTCAGCCCACCCACACCCCAATCCGTCAGCGGCACTTCGTCGATCACCACGAAGGTGAGGTTCGGGTCCTTACCGAGGACGTCGTAGAGCAGATCGGTCACGCCCTTGATGAGCTGCGCCTTCTGCTCGACGGTGACCCCTTCATCGGTGACCTTGATATTCACGTACGGCATGGTGTGTCCTTTCGCGGTGGGTGCAGCTACTTCAGAATGAGCCAGGTTCGGTGTGCTGCGGGTCCGAACCCGTTGTGTACGAATCGATCTCGTGAAATCAGGCTGCTCGGCCGGAAATGAAGCCGCCGTCGACGGGCAGGATGTGGCCGGTGGTGAACTGCGCGTCGGCCAGATGCAGTACCGCGGCGGTGGTTTCGGCGACTTCGCCCAGGCGACCCAGCAGGGCGAGGGCGCCGAACGCGGTTTCGTCGGCATCTGCCAGCAGGGGTGTGCGCACGAAGCCGGGCGCGACGGCGTTGACGCGGATTCCGTCCGCGGACAGTTCGGCGGCCAGGCTGGTGGTCAGCGCGTGCACCGCGCCCTTGCTGGCCAGCGGCGCGGACGCGGGGATGGCCGCGAGGGCGTGGGTGACCAGCACGGTGCCGATATTGACGATGCTGCCGCCGTCGCCCTGCTCGCGCAGTCGGCGGACCACCGCCTGCGTGGTGAAGAACGTGCCCTTGAGGTTGCCGTCGAGGTAGCCGGTCAGTTCTTCGTCGGTGACCTCGGTGAAGGGCTTGGCCGCGAAGGTGCCCGCGTTGTTGACCAACACGTCCACCCGACCGAACCGTTGCACGGCCGCGGTCACCAACGCCGAACCCGTTGCGGGCGAGCCGATATCGCCGACGACGACGGCGATGCGCTCGGGGGCGCCCAGTTCGGCGGCCACCGCGGCGAGCTTGTCCGGATCGCGCCCGTTGAGCACGACATTGTCGCCCCGCGCGACGAAGGCACGGGCGATATCGCGCCCGATCCCACTGGAGGATCCGGTCACGATGACCGTCTTGATGGTGGACATAATCTGCTTCCCTCTCATTTGATACGACCGGTCGTCTTGGAATGGACAGCAGACGACCCGGGCGCTCCACCCGACCCGGATCAGGGCCGGAAGTAGTCGTCCAGTAGACGTTTCAGGCACTTGTGCAGCGGTTCGACGGTGCGCTGCAGTTTCATCCGGATCACGGCGCCCTCCCACGATTCGAGCAGCAGGTCGGCGAGGTCGACCGCGTCGATATCGTCACGCACCGAACCGGCGGCCTGCGCGGCACGCAGGGCGCCCGCGACACCGTCGCGCCAGCCGGTCCAGGCGGTCGACAGTTCTTCGCGCAGTACGTCACTGCCCTCGAGCTCGGCGGCGAGATTGGCCAGCAGGCAGCCACCCGTGAAGTCGGTGCGCACGAACTCGGCGGTCTGGCGTTCGAAGAAGGTGCGCACGCCTGCCAGGGGGTCGTCGGTGGAGCCGAAGGCGTCGGCGAGGTTGCGCTGGATGCACAGGGCGTGATGCTCGATCACGGATTGCGCGAACGTCTCTTTGCTGTCGAAGTAGTTGTAGAACGAGCCTTTCGGCACGCCGACCTTGTCGAGCACCTGCTTGATGCCGGTGCCGTGATAGCCGTGAGACAGCAGATCGGCCGCGCCCTCCTCGATGAGAAGGGCTCGCGTGTCGTCGCTGCGCCGTGGTCGTGCCATGCGGGCAACTATACGACCGGTCGTCTACTTATGGCAACCGCGCGTGGTGGAGCCTTCGGCGAGGAGGTCAGCAGCGTTCCAGGTCCAGGGTGAAGTACTGGCTCAGCGGGTCGAGGCGGTAGCTGCCGAACGGTCCGCATTCGGTGAACCCGTGACGCAGGTAGAGGCGGCGAGCGGGGGCGAACAAGTCTTCGGTGCCGGTTTCCAGGCTCAGGTGGCGGTAACCCCGTTCGCGGGCTACCGCGATCAGGTGGGTGAGGACGGTGGCGGCGACGCCGCGCCCGGTGTGGTCGGCGGCGGTGCGCATGGACTTGATCTCGGCGTGTTCGTGGTCGAGTTCTTTCAGTGCGCCGCAGCCGACGACGTCGTCGCCCGACCACGCACTCCACACGGTGATCGCGGGATCACGCAGGGCGGTGAGGTCGAGGGCGTGCATGCTCTCGGCGGGCGAGGCCGCCGACATTTCCGCGTGGTGGGCGGCCAGCAGGGCGCGGATCTGCGGGCCGGACAGGTCGTCGGGCGTCACGCGTAGCTGATCGATGGCACCGGGCTGGTTGATGGTCATCGGTCCATCTTCTACGGCGGGTGCTGTCGCGTCGCGATCCGGGTCGGTCCGCCGACCGACGTTGTGCGGATCGGTGCACCGACCGACGCGGCGCGGACGCACAGCGAACACGCCGCAATCGGTGACGAGGTCGCGCGGAAACGGTGCGGGGGTGCCACCGTCGGTGCGAGCATGGTGGGGCGAGTGTCGACTCGAAAGTGGTGGGGCCATGGGCGATTTCGTGCAGGAGTACGCGGTGGTGCGGTGGCCGGTGGTCGCCGCGTTCGTGGTGGCGTCGCTGATCGTGGCGACTCGGCTGACCAGGCGATTACCGGTTTCTCATCGGGTCGACACGGCCTCGGACAGTGCGCACCTGCTCATGTGTCTGGTGATGTTGGCCATGCTGGTGTTCCCCGCCGCGGCCGACCCGCACGCGATGCGCGGGGTGCTCACCGCGCTCACGGTCGCGTTCGCGATCCTGTTGACCGAACGTACTGTGCTGTGGCGTTCCGGTTCACCGCCCGACGGCGTGTCGGCGCTGGGCTATCACACTGTCGCGGCCGCGGCGATGCTCTACGCGATGACCGGACACGCGGCCGTGCACGAGCAGGGTGTCGCGACCTGGCCCGCCGTGGCGCTGGCGGTGTTGTTCGGCGCGGACGCGCTGCTCACGCTCGGTATCGCCGGTCACCGACCACGCTGGCACCGGGCCCTGCACCCCGCCGGAACCCACCCGCTGACCTCGGCGCTGGTGCCCCATGTGGTGATGGATATCGGGACGGCGTTCATGCTGATCGCCGCGATCGGCCGGTGAATACCGATCCACAACCGCTCGCGCTGCGAATTGCCTTTGTGCGGGCAGGAATTCGACGATGAGTGGGCAGCGCGGTCCCCAACCGGCGCCAGGGGTTCGTGGTGCGGGCTCTCGCGTGCCCGAGATCGCCGCGGGGCCGGACGATCGCGAACAGATGCGGGAGTTGTACCGAGCCACCGGTGCCGCCGCGTTCGGGTTGGCGCTGCGGGTGTTGCACCGTCGTGGTGCGGCCGAAGATGTTGTCCGCGAGGGGTATCGACGTGTGCGGGCCGCACAGTGGATCGTCGACGACGACCCGATTGCTGACGACTACGCTTCCCCGCCTATCGAATCGCATTCTGCCGCACCGGCATCCGGCTCTCCCGCCGTCGAATCCGAGAACCAGTTTCGAACGGACCAGTCCTCGCGCCCGGACCTGGGCACCCCGTGGGGTCGTTCGGCATTCGCCGCGTCCGGACCTCGCTCCGACCTGGTCGACTACACCAACGGCTCACTGGACGTCACCTTCGGCCGCGGTGTCATCTACACCCCGGACGGCTCCCGCCTGGTCGACCAAGCCGAACCGGAACGCCCCGCGCCGGAATGCACCGAGCCCGACCAGATCCCGAGCTCCGACGGCACCCGCGATCCCTACTCTGAATCAACCGAGCCCGACCTCGACACCCCATCCATCCCCGCCGACCAATCCTGGCTGCTGGCCCAAATCCACCGCCTGGCCATCCAACGCCTGCGCCTGGACCGCCGTGGCGACGACATCCCCTGGCTGGCGGCCGCGGCCCGACTGGGCTTCGAAGACCCCCTCGACAGCCGCTGCGAAGTCTTCGTCCTCGCCTACTACGGCGGCCGCACCTACCGCGCGATCAGCCGCGAGCTGGGCTTACGCGTCCCGATGGTCACCAGATTGCTGGCCGAAAGTATCGAGCGGCTGGCCGAACAGCGCATCGATCGCTGGACCGCGCAGCAACAGTGGTCCCCGCCCGGTTCGGTGCTGTCACTGGCCGACGCGTACGCACTGGACGCCGTGGCCGAACTCGAACATCACCACATCGAGAGCAAACTCACCCCGAACAGCGTGTCCCAGTTCGCCACTCGCGTGCGCGGCGTGCACGAGGTGCTGGCCTTACTGGCCGCCGACGACCAACACACCCCGCCCCGCAACCTCGAAACGCGCATCCTCGCCGACCTGGGCACCGACGCGCCACCACGGCGCGGCCACTGGACGACCCGCCCGCCGTGGCTGCGCCGCTTCGGTGTTCAACCCGACGGTTAGAGCACCACCACGTGGTCTTCGACGACCCGCCCGCCCAGGCGAACCCAGCCGTCGGAGTCCCACTCCGTGTACAGCTGCGAACCCTGGCCCTGCGTGATGATCAGCCCGCGACGCAACTGTGCGGTCAGCGCGACCGCCGCTGCCCCGGTCGCCTCGTCTTCGGCGATGCCCATCGCGGGCGCGAACATCCGCGACCGCAGCGCACCGCGTGACTCGTCGGTCCACGCCCAGAAGTAATGCTGACCCTCGGTGTAGTCGCCGGGTGACAACGCCGCGAGCTGTTCGACCGAATCCAGTTGCTGGAAGGTGAATTTCGGCGCCCACTCCGCACGCGCGGTGATCCAGGTCAGGCCATCGGCTTGGGTCACCGCGACCGCGCCGGCGGGCACGTTCAACGTGTGTACCGGCGTGCGCTGCACGTCCAGCCACCAAGCCGTGCCGACGGTCGGATGGCCGGCGAAGGGCAGTTCCACCGCGGGTGTGTAGATGCGAACGTCGGCGACGCCGTCGACGGGATCGGAGACCACCGTGGTCTCACTGAAACCCAGACGGGCGGCGAGCAACTGCTTGTCCAACGCGACCACATCACCGGCGCGGGCGACCCCCAGCGCATTGCCGAGATTTCCGGCCGGGTCGGTGAACACTCGGACGACCTCTACCTGAATGTCCGGGGCATCGGGCACATCGTGTGCATTCATGATCGAAAGCCTACCGGCCCCGCAAGCGGCATTGACGGACCCGCCGACGAGAAACGGCCCCGACCCGGACAATCCGGATCGAGGCCGTACCACGTGGAGAAATCAGACGGCGGCCGAAGCCAGCGCCTCGGTCGACGCGACCGCCTGGCCGACACCGGCCACGATCGCCGCCGCGCGCAGCGCTTCGAAGATCACCTCGCGCGACACATCGGCCTCGCGCAGCGTCTTCTCGTGCGCCTCGAGGCAGTGCGCGCATCCGTTGATCGAGGAGACCGCGAACGACCACAGCTCGAAATCGACCTTGTCCACGCCGGGGTTGCCGATGATGTTCATCCGCAGACCCGCACGCAGGTCGTCGTAACGACCGTCCAGGAACGCCTTGCCCCGGTAGAACACGTTGTTCATGCCCATGATCGAGGCGGCACCCAGCGCGGCGTCGTACGCCTCCGCGGACAGCACATCGGCGGCCTCTTCGGCGATCTCGCGCAGCGTCGTGGCCGACCGGGTCGCGGCGGCCGACGCCAGCAGAGTGCCCCACAGTTGCTGCTCGGACAGCACCGTGGTGCGGGCCAGCGAGGACAGGTTGAGCTTGAGGTCCTTGGCGTACTCGGGGAGAGAGTTCTTCAGGTTCTCGATGCTCATATCAGTGGGGCTCCTTCAGATGTTCGATGGGTGAATCAGACGCTGGCGGTGAGCAACTCGCCCGCGTTGATGGTCGGGTCGCCCTTCTTCCAGTTGCAGGCGCACAGCTCGTCGGACTGCAGGGCGTCCAGCACGCGCAGCACCTCGTCGACGTTGCGGCCGACCGATCCGGCGGTCACCGAGACGAACTGCACCTCGTTGTTGGGGTCGACGATGAAGGTCGCGCGGTCGGCGACACCGTCGGCGTTGAGCACGCCGGTGGCGGCGGCCAGTTCACGCTTGAGGTCCGACAGCATCGGGAACGGCAGGGTCTTGAGCTCGTCGTGCTGCGCACGCCACTGGAAGTGCACGAACTCGTTGTCCACCGAGGCACCAAGGACCTGGGCGTCACGGTCGGCGAACTCCTCGTTCAGCTTGCCGAACGCGGCGATCTCGGTGGGGCACACGAAGGTGAAGTCCTTGGGCCAGAAGAACACGATGCGCCACTTGCCGGCGTGATCGTCGCTGGTGATCTGGGTGAAGTAATCGTCGGGCTGCTGCGCGTCGACCTTCGACAGGTCGCCGCCGATGACGGCCTTGAGGTTGTATGCCGGGAACTGGTCGCCGATGGTCAGCAGAGCCATGCGTTCGTCTCCTCATTCGTGGTGTGGATTCGTTGTGCTTGATCGCAGCCTACTAAAAGGTAAAGCCGATTGTTACCCGTACACTGATAGGTGTGAGTGATCAGACTTATCAGCCAACCCTGTCGCAGCTGCGTGCGTTCGTGGCCGTGGCCGAATACCGGCATTTCGGCACCGCCGCGGCCCGGCTATCTGTGAGCCAACCCACGTTGTCGCAGGCACTGGCATCACTGGAAAACGGGCTCGGGCTGCAGTTGATCGAGCGCAGCACCCGTCGCGTGCTGGTCACCGCCGCCGGAACCCGGCTGCTGCCGCAGGCCATGGCAACCCTGGAAGCCGCGGATCGCTTCGTCGCCACGGCCACCGGTGACACCCTCGGCGGCACGCTTCGCCTGGGCATCATCCCCACCGTCGCGCCGTACGTGCTGCCGGAGCTGCTGCCCGAATTGCGCGCCAAACTGCCCGGCGTCGTGCCGCATGTGGTGGAGGATCAGACCTCCCGACTGCTGGACGGTTTGCGCACCGGAGTGCTCGATGTCGCGGTGCTGGCGCTGCCCACCGAGACGAGCGGTTTGCTCGAAATCCCGCTCTACAGTGAGGAATTCGTGTTGGTCACCCCGCGCGGGCACGCGCTGGCTGGGCGCACCGACCTGTCCGCGCCCGAGCTGACCGACCTGCCGCTGTTGCTACTGGACGAAGGGCACTGCCTGCGCGATCAGACCCTTGACCTGTGCCGCTCGGCCGACGTGTACCCCGGCGCGGTCGGCGACACCCGCGCCGCGTCGCTGACCACGGTCGTGCAGTGTGTGGCGGGTGGGCTGGGTGTGACGCTGATTCCGGAGATGGCGGTGCCGTCGGAAACCGCGCGCGGCACCCTGGACACCGCGCGCTTCGCCGCGCCCGCGCCGGGCCGCACGGTGGGACTGGTGTTCCGGTCGTCGTCGGCGCGGGCTGCCGACTACGAGTTCTTGGCCGCGGTCATCCGCTCCAAGCGACCCTTCTGACGCGCCCGCTGGCGGCGCCGCGGAAGTGCGCGCGTCTCCCCTTCCGCCCGTGCGCTCGCGCAGCTCGCCTGCTATTTTGAACGTCGTTCAATTCTGCTGTGAAGGATGGCTGCCGTGCCCGAAGTCGAGAACTCCCCGAAGCGGGCCACCCTGTTCACCGCAAGGGATCTGGCGCAGATCGCGGTGTTCGCGGCCCTGATCGCGGCGCTGGGACTGCCCGGCGCGATCACCGTCGGGTTCAGCGGTGTACCGATCACCCTGCAGACGCTGGGCGTGATCCTCACCGGCGCGATCCTGGGCGCGCGCAAGGGCACCGCCGCCGTCGCGGTGTTCATCGCGCTGACCATGATCGGCCTGCCCCTGCTGTCCGGCGGCCGCACCGGCCTGACCGCACTGGCCTCGCCGACCGCCGGCTACCTGACCGGTTGGATCCCGGCGACGCTGGTCATCGGCTTGCTCACCGCGCTGATCCTGCCGAAGTACCCGCTGTGGCTCGGCCTGCTGATCAACGCACTGGGCGGCATCGTGGTCATCTACCTGTTCGGAACCGCGGGCCTGCTGCTGCGCACCGATCTCGGCGTGTGGGCGGCGGTGTCGACCAACTTCGCGTTCGTGCCCGGCGACCTGGCCAAGGTCGTGGTCGCCACGGTGGTCGCCAAGGGCGTGCACCGCGCGTATCCCGGACTGATCCGTGCGTAATCGGCGCCTGTCGTGAGCGAGATCGTCGTCGACGCGGTCGGTCACCACTTCGGTGACCGGACCGTGCTGCGCGATATCTCGTTGCGCATCACCGAGCGTCGGGTGGGGTTCATCGGTGCCAACGGGTCGGGGAAGTCGACGCTGGCCCGGATGCTCAACGGGTTGTTGAAACCGTCGACCGGCACCGTCACCGTCGACGGGCTCGACGTCGCCCGCAAGGGCGCGCAGGTGCGGCGCAAGGTCGGGTTCGTGTTCACCGACCCCGATACGCAGATCGTGATGCCGACGGTCGCCGAGGATCTGGCGTTCTCGCTGCGGCGCAGCGGTCTGAGCAAGGCGGAAGTCGCGGAACGCGTGCAGCGAATGCTGGACCGCTTCGGCCTGGCCGCACACCCCGACCACCCCGCGCACCTACTGTCCGGCGGGCAGAAGCAACTCCTCGCGATCGGTTCCGCGCTGATTCGCGAACCCGAGGTGATCGTCGCCGACGAACCGACAACCTTGCTCGATCTGCGCAACGCACGCCGGGTTTCCGAGGCGCTGAACTCCCTCGATCAGCAGGTGATCGTGGTGACCCACCAACTGGGATTGCTCGACGGCTTCGATCGAGTCGTGGTGTTGGACAACGGTTCTGTCGTCTTCGACGGCCCACCCGCCGAGGCGATCGACGCGTATCGGCAACTCATCGAATGATTGGCCTCTACTGCCCCGGCAACTCGCTGCTGCACCGAATGCCCGCCGGATCGAAACTGGCACTGTTGGTGGTCGCGATCCTCGCGATGACGGTGTTCGTACGCACCCCGCTAGCAGTGGTTATCGCGGTGGCGGTCGTGGCGAGTTTGTTTGCGCTGGCACACATTTCCTGGCGAGTGGCCTTCGCTCAGATCCGCCCGGTGCTGTGGATGACAGCGATCATCGGCGCATTCCAACTACTCACCACCTCACCCGCGCGAGCGGTGGTGGTCTGCGGAGTACTGCTGGTCTCAGTCGCTCTCGCCGCACTGGTCACCGTCACCACACGCGTCACCGACATGCTCGACGCCCTGACCCGCGCATTGAACCCACTGCGCCGCATCGGCGTGAACCCAGAGCGAGTGAGTCTACTTCTCGCACTGGCTATTCGGTGCGTTCCCCTCCTGACGCAGATCGTCCACGACGTCGGCGAGGCGCGACGAGCACGAGGCGTCTCCTGGTCCACGACAGCGTTGGTCACGCCAGTGCTGGTACGCGCCTTGCGGACCGCCGACGCGATGGGCGAAGCCCTGGCCGCGCGTGGGGTCGACGACGACTGACTCAATCGCGCCGCTGGCCGCCCGACGCGTCCAGGTCATCGCTCAACGCCCGACTTCGCACTACGGTCAGGTCATGAACCCTGACTGGGAGGAACCTGCTGCGCAGTTGTTGTTGGCCGCGTCGATCCAGCGCTGGAAGGAGGTTCATCATGAATTGGGTCAGGCCGACTACGACGTGATCGCCGCTGTCGATGTCCTCCATAAGCAAGGAGCCGACGACGAGGTGATTCGGGCGGAGTTCGCCGAAACAGCATTGGCCGACGACTTAGATCTGATCCTCGGGTTGGTCCGTATGCGCGACGAGGTCGCGACCATCCTATCCGAGGCCGGTCTCACGGTCACCACGCCCGATGACACCGAGGAATTATGGGTCGACATCGTCGGACTCCCTCACCGTATGGTCGGGCTGCGGCATGGCCCCGGATCTACCGAAGCGGAGGTCGCGGACCTTCATGAGCTGACCCGACAGGTAGCCAATCGCGCCGTGCCTGTCCTCTACAGCAGTGGTTTCGTGCTGGCATCGACCGTCGGCCATGCGACAGTGCCGCTGACCGAGAGCGCAGCGATCGATGCGTTCTCCACCAGCACTGCCGAATTCGGTGTTGTGCGCCAGCACTCGGTCTGAAGGCTTCCCGACTAGTCAGTCTAGGTTTGAGTGCTGGCGCTGTGCGCGGTGGAGCATCGCGCGAATACCGGCGGTCATGCGAGCGCTGTCGAGCGGTTCGGCGATGATTGGGTCACCGGTGCGGACGTAGTAACGACCGTCGGGATAGTCCATCCACCAGAACGTACGCACCGACGCCGACGGCCGCGCGTCGAGCGCACCGCCTGCGTATGCGGCAATCTCGCCATACGCGGACCGTGGACGTCCGAACATCAGATCGAGCTGGTCGACGGCGCTCAACGCACCGACGCGGAACTCGAAGTACTCGTCTTCTGCGGCAATCCGCTCGCGGCGAACTTCGATCGGCGCTCGGGTGCCAGGCTCGCGCGCGGGTAGCGTGGCGACCGCGGAATCGGCAACTTCATCGGCAGTTCCGTAGCTGAGCACCACAGCGCCACCATTGTCACCGGACGGCCCTGGTTCCTGGTCGAGCGTGGCCCCTACCGTGTCACGGATCGCGCCGTAGAACCGGATGATCCGGGAGTTATCGTGCCCAGCAAAACCTTTCGACTCGATCCGGGCCGCAGGATTGACCAGCGTGTCGAGGGCACGCTCAATCGATGGGTCGTACTTTGCGAGCAGGCTTTCCACCGCGCGTTCACGATCCTGCTTCAGTTCATAGAAGTCACTGGTCGCGGGGCGGAATCGGAGTGGATAAGGCAGACGATCGCGGCCATACGCAGACCAGAGGATCTGAAACTCCTGCGCGGAGAACCTAGCTTTGTGCACGGTCCGGCTTCCCACCGATCACTGGGATTACTGTCTCGACCTCGTTGATTCCGGTAAGTCGATCACCGTTGTCCTGGTTGATCAGGTAATCAGGAATGCCCTTACCCTCGGATTCGTCCTGACCGCGACCCGCACCAGGTGCACCCATACCGCCCATGCCCGACATCCCCGCTCGGCCCGTTGCCGCCGCCGCGGAACGGGCTCCCGACGCTGCAGCGCGGTCACTCGTCGGTGTGCCCGGCTGCGCACGACCCGCAGTGGGCGCACCTCCGGCACCGTCGCGTCCTGCTCCCGGAGCACCGCCTCCGCCGCGCCCTACACCCGGCGTGGCAACCAAAGGTGTCGTTGCGGTGGGACTCTGGGCTGTAGGCGTGGCGGCTGACGGTACGCCTGTTTGAGCGGGGGTGGTGGTCGAAGGAGACGCCGATGATGCTGCAGACGTTTCGTCCTTCGACGCCAATTCGGGCGAGTTCGACGGTGATTCGTCGACCTCATTGTCTGGTGCAGCGGTCTCCGGCGTACTGCCCGTCTCGGGTGTCCCACCATCCGCCCCGTGTTCGCTGCTCGCGCCACCAGGATCTCCGCCGGTCTTGCCACCCCGATCGCCACCCACAACAGCCTGGTCGCCCCCACCGTCTGCAATCTTCGGTGCGGCTGGCATGAACGGAACGCCGGTATCGGACTGGACCGCGACCTGGCTGTAAACAGTACGCAAGATCCGCCGCGACTCTTCCTCCGCCTCCACGGTGGTGTAATCGTCCATCTTCAGATCTCCGTCAGCGGGCAACGTCTTTCCAGTGTTGCTGGGGCGCACAGTGATTCCGGGCATCAGTGCCTGAGTCTGCTCGAGACCCGTCCGCATCTCAGCGAGCTTCAGACTTACCGCGAGCGCCGCTGCGGGCAGCGTGCTCGACTGTTTCGCATAGTTGGTCACGGCGGAAACGACAGCCGTTGCCGCCTCGCCTGACCAACCGTCCTTCTCGTTGACCGTGGCCTCGAACGCCTTGTTGAACGTGGTGAGCGATGTCGACAGATCCTGACAGATCGTGTCCCACACCTCCGACGCGTCGTTCACGATACTTGGCTTCATCGCCGATACCGCGTTCTGCATCTCGGTCAGAGACATGCCATCGAACCCGTCTGGAACAGTGAGCTTATTCGGCTGCGTCTCACCACCGCCGAAGATCGATGAGAACTGGGCGAGATTCTGCATCAGGTAGATTCCGCTGCGTTCTTGGTTCCACTGCTCCTGTGCAGCGATCACCTTGTCTCGATATTCCTCGTAGGTCATCCGTTTCCCCCGAGACCGTCAAATTGACCTGCGTTGTAATCGTCTTGGGCTTTGTAGTTCGCGACGGCCTTGAGGACAGCCTCTTTTGCTGCCGTTACGGCCTCAATGTGCTGACGGATCGCGTCGTCGAGAGACCGATCACCGCCGACTGCGGTCAACGAGAATTTTTTCTCGAGCACTTGACTGGAGCTGAATGTGCCAAAGCCGGTGATGTTCTCGACCTGTCTGGACTTCTTGAGCACGTTCTCCAGCACATCGATGTGGTCGTCGCATACCTTCGCAAGGTTTTGGCCAACGTCTGGGTGTATCGAAAGCTCTCCTGCCGCAGCTCGGGTATTCAGCCGCTGCCATTCTGACGGATCAATATTGAACGACACCTAGCCCCCTAGATTATTTTGGCAGCCCGGAAACCAAAGCCTCAGCTACACGCCGAACTTCCGCACACGGGTCAGGAACTTTGTCACGCGCACTGTGTCGGACCAAGACGTCGAAATCGATAAGCCCGAAGCTCGCGTCAGTTGCGATCGAGCACGAATAGTCACGACTTGAGCCCAGTGTTCGGTATTGCAGCGCGGGGCGGTCGCCCAACTTCGTATCAACAAACTCGCCTCGGTCGGAGCGCTGCCTTAGCTCTGCCGGAGTGTGGTTCGTCGAGTACACCGTCAACGAGTAGGTCTTCTTTGCGTCGTCCCACCCGCACACCTTCCAATCCTCGAAGTCGACGCCGGCTACGTCCTTCTCCTTAGTCGAGGTGTTGAGGCCCGCTGCGGACACCGCAGAATCGGCCAGCAGACAGGGGTCCCAGAGGCTTGCGTCCGCATCAACGCTCGTTGTTGCCGCAACAGTGGTGCTCGACTGCGCCGTACGAGTCAGTTCCGGGTCACTACATCCGCCGACCAGGACACCCACGGCAGCGAGAGCTGGGATGGCGTTCCGCCATGACCACATGAACTTTCCCCCTCTGTGTGACCGGCGCACCGGGACTACTGAATCTTCGTCCTGTGCAGCAGCTTTGAGCGTACTCGCGTTCATCACATCGACCTCCTCGACCGAGCTGCGGCTAGAGCCTGCTAGCCGATGTCGTTGACGATCGGCTCGAGATTCGTAGCCACTGCGCGAGCAATTGCCTCGGCCGCATTGTGGACACCCGACACCAGCTCGGACGAGGGGGATCCATCATCCATCCCGCTCGCACCAAAGTCGTCACCGCTGGCACCGACCCTGACGACCAGGTTGCTCGAGCGGAAGGTGACCGTCGTCTTGGCCGAACTCAGGCTGGAATCATCGACCACGTATCCCTCGTCTCCAATTCCAGCAACCGCCTTGGCCGCTGAAACCTTGGGTTTGCCAGTGGCTGCGTCGCGCGAGATCTGGAAGCTTTCCTCCGCACCCGATACCCCAGAGTCATACAGCTTGAACGACACATTGATCGATCGCGTGATAGGCGTTCCCGGCGGTCCATGAGTGACGCTGGCAGCAAGGAAGTGGACATCGCATCCGTAATCCCGAGCACCAGAAGTGGGAGGGAGCTCGTCAAGGTTCACCCGAGAAAGCTCCACATTTTTGTATATCGAGCCAGCGTAATCCGAGATCGAAGAGGCAGTGAACTTCGACAGTGCGACACAGGATTTCGGGGTTCGATCAAACCGGGCGATTTCCGATGATCCATCGTTGCTACACGCAGCAAGAGCGACACCACACGCAACCACTAGCGGTAGACGGATCGAATTCCTATTCACCGAATGCCTTTCCAGTAGGCTTTCGCGGCTGCCATGCGCCCTTATCGAGCGCGGCCGGGGCTATTCCCGATTGCACGGGAATGGCGGCGGCTTCATTCTTAATACCATTGATAACCGTGACGACCTGATCTCGAAAATCGATGACCGCCTGCACTTTCGCGCTGGCCAGTTCTACGAACTTCGAAATCGTCTTTGTCACTGTCGCAACAACACCAGTTGGATCGAATTTTAGGAGGTCATCAGCGTATGAAATAAGACCTCCGGTGGTCTCGACAACAATCTGGGCGTATTCACTGATAAGCTTAATTGCCTCCTTGTAGTTCATCATAATAATAATAGAACGGAGTTCGTCAACCTTCGTCGCCATGTTCTTAATGGAATCGCGGATCGCATTCGTCGTCGTGACGACGCGCTCGACATAGGCTACTGCAGCCTCTCGCGCCCCGCCGTTCCAACGTGCACCCAGCTCGTCCTTGGCCGTCAAGAGCCCAATATTGTTGGTACCGCTGCCGTCCACAGCCGACGTCAGTTCCTGCACGGCACTTTGCCAGGCGGTAGTGGTTTCAGAGGCCTCATTAGGATTTCCTAACATCGCCTGAATGCCATCGATCAGTTCACGGACTCCCGGCACCCCAATCCGCTCGGCAGTTGTAACGAGCGTGCCCGCCGCACCCCATGGAAAGATCAACTCCTCGGGCAGCTTGCCTGGGTTGTGATCAGCTGGGACGGGATACCCTTTTGTTGTCCTGCTTCCCATAGCGCTCAGTACCCCAGAGTCTCGTTGATGTAACCAAACTTGCGATAATAGTCATCATCCATGCCCTCAAAGTGCGTTGCGCACGCATGGATTCCATCTGCGGCGGATTGAACTGTCGCGGCGCTGTCCTTCAGTTTATTACTGACATTCAGGCTCATATCATTGAAGTGTTGGACGATATCTCGGCCAAGCGCACCCAGAGCCAGTGGCGAAAGCCGATGCTCGCCAACACGCGCAGCAGACGTGGTGTAATGAACCGAGCAATCCCCGATCTCGCGGGCCTGCATCCTCAATGCCTGCGGACATACACTCAGGTCGGTCACTTAATCTCCCCCTGTCCTGCTACTGAGCGCGCTATTCACGGTTTGCAAAATCAGCGCGACTATCTGACTCTCATTCGATTGAGATACTTCGTAGGCGTCGAGCTGGATATCGAACAGCTGGCCGACGCCATCAATCGTCAGTGAGCCGTACTCTGCGTCAACATATGCGTCAACAATCGGGACAGTATGTCGCTGCTGGTGAGGCAGTGACTCCCCTCGCTTAACCCTGCCGACCGTGCGGTCAAAATTTCTGTTCAGCTCTTGCGTCAATGCGTATAATTCATCGAAATCGGTCACTCTTTGAGATCCTTCAGAAGTTCGAATGCTTCAGGGAATTCTTCCGCCAGAGCCTTGATCGACTGATCAACCGCTTCTTTCCGTGCGTTGTTAATCGCCTCTACGATCCCTTGGCACGCCAGGTCTATGTCGTCGGCGAGGAGCCAGGCTGGTCGGCTGAGGTCGCCGAATCCTTGCTTCATCCGAATGTCGCGGACGGTCTGCCCGTCGCCGCTCACGACTGCCATCACCCGTCGGTCGTTCGAGTACCCGGTGAACGACTCGCGCGACGCCGTCGAGACCGCGCGCGAAGCCCGGGCCCGAAACGTGTCGAGTTGGTCATGGATCTGGTCCAGCAGCTCGCCGAGTTCCTCGCGATGCATGATCGTCATCTGGCCGCCTCCCCGTGCGCTGGATCCCGGACACCGCTTGTCGCCGCCCGGCCGACGCCGGGTGGAGGTTACCTGCCGCCCCAGGGGTGCTGTCAACACCTCCGACAACACGATTGCCACTGCACAGACTCTGCCCCTCCACGTCCGAAATGAACCAATCATCGATCCGCCCCCAGGACCAGCAAGAACGACACCTCGTCCGACCGGAGGCAATCGGTGCGCTGTGTGATCGCGGACCGATCAGGACTGAATGCTGTTGGTGGCGGCCAATTTCAGTCACCGGTCGACATTGCCGAGTCGGTGCAGCGCTCCGCCATGTTGACTGGCGTCCCCACCATCGGCCAGGCGATTGCGTTGCCGAGGGAGCCTTTGCCCACGCCGACCACAGTCGGCACCGACCCCGGGTGCCTCGACTGGCAACCACGACGTCGCATAGTGGCTACCCAGTATCACGGGCGATACCATTTACTTTGACACAGGTCGACAAGTTGCACGATGGAGCCGGAGGAGGGTGTCTGAGATGTACGACCGCAACCACCTACCCGACCCTGCCCACTACGCCTATCGAGTCCTGTGGTCGGCCGAGGATGAAGAGTTCGTCGCCCAGTGCGTCGAGTTCCCCTCGCTGTCCTGGGTCGCGCCCACCCAATCCCAAGCCCTCGATGGAATGCGCGAGTTGGTGGCCGACACCATCAAGGATCTTGCGGTGAACGACGAGCCGATCCCCGTGCCGCTGGCCGAACAGAATTACAGCGGGAAATTTATCGTTCGGACGACCTCGGAACTGCACGCGCGCTTGGTGCGCGAAGCCAAGGAGGCCAAGGTGTCCCTGAATCAGCTGCTGAATCAGCGTCTTTCGGCACGTTGATCTAAGCGGCCCGAACACTGAACGACACCGGGCCCGCCGGCGAGTTTCGCTGGCGGGCCCGGTGCGTGGATGAGTGGGGATCAGCCCAGGGCGCGGGCGAATCCTTCTGCCAGGTCGGCGACCTGGGCGTCGGTCATGACGAACGACGGGGAGATCTGCATGGCGCCTGCGCCGGCGGCGCGGCCTGAGATGCCGTGTTCGCGCAGGGTTTTCACCAGGGCCGGGCCTTCGGAGGGGTCGGCCAGTTGGACGGCTGCTACCGCGCCGAGGCCGCTGCGGACTTCGGCGACGCGGGGGTGGTCGGCCAGGGGGGCCAGGGCGGTGTGGAGGGTGGATTCGAGGCGGGCTGCTTCTTCTACGAGGCCTTCGCGTTCGATGATGGCCAGGTTGGCCAGCGCTGCTGCGGCGGCGCCCGCATGGCCGCCGTAGGTGTAGCCGTGGCGGAACCAGGTGCCGCCGGCGAAGAAGGGTTCGGCCAGGTGGGGGGCGATGAAGACCGCGCCCATGGGGAGGTAGCCCGACGTCAGGCCCTTGGCGGTGGTCATCAGGTCGGGTTGCAGGTCGAAGCGGGTGGAGGCGAACCAGGAGCCGCCGATGCGGCCGAAACCGGTGACGACCTCGTCGGCCACGAACAGGATGTCGTGGTCGCGGCAGATCTGACGGACCTCGGCCAGGTAGCCCTCGGGGGGCAGGTACACGCCGCCCGCGCCGATGATCGGTTCGCAGAAGAAGGCGGCGATCTGCTCGGCGCCGACCTCTTCGATCATGGCCAGCAGGGACTTGGCGTCGTTCCATTCGACGGTGCGGGTGTCTTCCACCAGCACGCCGTAGCCCTCTTTGTTGGGCGTCAGGCCACCCAGTGAGGTGCTCGCGTAGTGCATGCCGTGGTAGGCCAGACGGCGGCCGACCAGGATCTTCTTGTCGGGGCGGCCCTGTTCGTGCCAGTAGCGGCGGGCCAGCTTGGCCGCGGTCTCCACCGAGTCCGAACCGCCGGAGGTGAAGAAGATCTTGCTGCCGGGAACGGGCGCGATCGACGACAGTTTCTCGGCGAGTTCCTGCGTGGGGGCTTCGGTGAGGTCGCCGAAGTTGGAGTAGTGCGCGATGGTGCGCAGCTGGTCGGCGACCGCGTCGGCGATCTCGCCGCGACCGTGCCCGACGTTGGCGAACCACAGCCCGGCGGTGGCGTCGAGGTACCGCTTGCCCGCGGTGTCGAAGACGTACGCGCCCTCGCCGCGAGCGACAACGAACGCACCGTCACGATTGACGGCACCCATATCGGCGAATCCATGCCAGAGCGCATTCATGGGTCCACATTTACCGCACCGGGCTCGCGCCCCCGCAGCTGACCCACCGCTATCTCAGTCTGTGGTCTTGCGTTCGCGCCACCGAGCCGGTAGGTCGCCCAGACCTGCCATGGCGACGGCGAGCACGACGAACACCACCAGCAACACCAGCAAGCCGATCGTCAGCGACACCCAACCCTGCACGCGGGGGTCGATGAACGGGTAGGGGTACCAGTCGACGATCGGCCCGCGGATCAGGCTGTACACGCCGTAGACGACCGGGAAGATCAGCCATTGGCCGATCAGCGCGGGGGTGGGGCGCAGGCGTTTCGCCATCGGGACGAACAGCCAGTCCAGCAGCAGCACCAGCGGGAGGATGCGGTGCAGGACGTCGTTGATCCACTTGTCGGTGAGCATCACGTCGACGTTGGCGAGCAGGACGGCGTAGACGACCATCGTGATCAGCATGTAGAGGGTGACCGCGCCGCGGAAGGTCTGCCAGCGCGGACTTCGCGGGGCGAGCGCGCCGCCCACGAGCAGTACGACCACCGACAGCACGTTGGACTCGATGGTGAAGTAGCTCAGGTAGTTGGTGAGCGAGAAGGTGGCCGAGTCGATATTGCGCAGCGGGATCCACACCAGCGCGAGGATCCCGAGCAGCCCGAAGCCGATCCGGTAGGCCCTGATCCACCAGGCCGGGGCACCGTGGACAGGCGCCAGGTCTACTCCGCGCTGACCGCTCATGCTCGCTCCGTTCGCCGTGCTCGAGCACCCCGCGTCGTCGACGTGAGCGCGCTCCTGCCGGGATCTTCGCACGACCGGCCGACACCGACCGGGAGTTCGGTCGTCGCGTCGCACACAGACGCGCGGATGCCCGATAGTGAGCACCATGGTGTGTCGTTGGTCTCCGCGCGGCGGCGAGCGGTCGACGCGGGGAGAAAATCGGTGGCGGGCTTCGCTAGTCTGGGAGACGCAATGACCAGCACAGCTAATACCGGAACCCGCGCGCTGCGCACCCGCCTGGCGGAGGTCTCGCTGCGCGACGAACACCGGCTCCGGCGCAAGCTCGACCGTGCTCGCCCCGACGACCTGCCCGCTCTCGACGCGGAGATCAGCGCTGCCGCCACCCGCGTGGACAATCGCCGCGCGGCGCTTCCGCAGATCACCTACCCCGAGCAGCTGCCGGTGTCGGCGCGGCGCGACGATATCGCCGCCGCGATCGCCGCCAACCAGGTCGTGATCGTGGCCGGTGAGACGGGTTCGGGTAAGACCACCCAGATCCCGAAGATCTGTCTCGAACTCGGTCGCGGCATCCGCGGCACCATCGGTCATACGCAGCCGCGACGCCTGGCCGCGCGCACGGTGGCCGAGCGCATCGCCGAGGAACTGGGCACCGAACTGGGTGACGTGGTCGGGTACACGGTCCGGTTCACCGATCACGCGTCGGATCGCACGCTGGTCAAGCTCATGACCGACGGCATCCTGCTCGCGGAGATCCAGCGCGACCGGATGCTGCGCCGCTACGACACGATCATCATCGACGAGGCGCACGAACGCAGCCTCAATATCGACTTCCTGCTGGGCTATCTGAAGCAGTTGCTGCCGCAGCGCCCCGATCTGAAGGTGATCATCACCTCCGCCACCATCGACCCCGAACTGTTCGCGCGGCATTTCGCCGACGCGCAGGGTGATCCGGCGCCGATCGTGGAGGTGTCGGGGCGGTCCTATCCGGTGGAGTTGCGGTATCGACCGCTGTCGCTGGAACTGCCCGGGGCTGACGACGATGAGGATTCGCGGGTGGTCGACCGCGATCCCACCGACGCGATCGCCGACGGTGTGGTCGAACTGTTCGCCGAGGGCGACGGTGATGTGCTGGTGTTCCTGTCGGGCGAACGCGAGATCCGCGATACCGCCGACGCCCTGCGTGACCTGAAACTGCCGCGCACCGAGATCGTGCCGCTGTACGCACGACTGTCGGCGGCCGAGCAGCACAAGGTGTTCTCGCCGCATACCGGTCGACGGGTGGTGCTGGCCACCAACGTCGCCGAGACTTCACTGACGGTTCCCGGCATCCGGTACGTGATCGACCCTGGTACGGCACGTATTTCGCGGTATTCGATGCGCACGAAGGTGCAGCGGCTGCCGATCGAAGAGGTGTCGCAGGCGTCGGCGCGACAGCGGTCGGGGCGTTGTGGTCGTGTCGCGGACGGTATCTGTATTCGGTTGTATTCCGAGGACGATTTCGAGGCGCGGCCCGCGTTCACCGAACCGGAGATCCTGCGCACCAATCTCGCGGCGGTCATTCTGCAGATGACGGCGCTGGGGCTGGGCGATATCGAGAGTTTCCCGTTCGTGGAGGCACCGGATCGTCGGGCTATTCGTGACGGCATCGCGTTGCTCGAGGAGTTGGGTGCGCTGGCGCATGGCAGCTCTAAAGCTGTTGTGGGCGAAACTGATTCGGGTGGGCATCTGACGCTGACGCCGATCGGTCGGGAGATGGCGCAGCTGCCGGTGGATCCGCGGATGGCGCGGATGCTCGTCGAGGCTCAGCGCAACGGGTGTCTCGATGAGGTGCTGATTATTGTTGCGGCGCTGTCGATTCAGGATGTGCGGGAGCGTCCTGTCGAGCATCAGCAGGCGGCTGACGCCCAGCACGCACGTTTCGTGGTCGAGGGTTCGGATTTTTTGGCGTATCTGCGACTGTGGGATTACCTCACCGAGCAACGGAAGTCTTTGTCTTCCAACCAGTTCCGGCGGATGTGCCGCGACGAGTTCTTGCACTATCTGCGCATCAGGGAGTGGCAGGATCTGCACGGTCAGTTGCGCACGATCGCGCGCGGGATGGGCTGGAACAGTGCTGGTTCGGGCCGGGCGGACACCGAGACCGATCAACCCGCGGCGTCGGCGGATGCCCCTGCCGGCGGACGGGGGCGCCGAGGCCGTGGGCGGGGAAATTCCCCACGCCCGGCAGCAGATTCGACCGCCGGCCAGGGAGCTCAGCGCGGGCAGCGGCCGGCAACGACCAACGCGAAACCCGCAGGGGCGTCAACCAACTCGGCCCACGACGACGCGATGCCGTGGCCGAGTACCCAGATCCACCAGTCACTGCTGGCCGGAATGCTCTCGCATATCGGTGTGCGCGAGGCGGAGTCGCGCGAGTTCCTCGGCGCGCGCAACGCGAAGTTCATGATCTTTCCCGGGTCGTCGCTGGCGAAGAAGGCGCCGCGCTGGGTGATGGCGGCGGAGCTGGTGGAGACCTCGCGGCTGTGGGGGCGGATCGCGGCGAAGGTGGAGCCGGAGTGGGCCGAGCGGCTGGCCGGCGATCTGGTGAAACGTACTTACTCCGAACCACATTGGTCGGCCAAGCGCGGTTCGGCGCGGGCCTACGAGCGGGCCACGCTGTACGGCGTGCCGTTGGTGACCGGGCGGCCGGTGGACTTCGGGCGCATCGATCCGGAGCTTTCGCGGGAACTGTTCATCCGACATGCCCTGGTGCAGGGTGAGTGGCAGACGCGGCACGGGTTCTTCGCACGCAATCGCGCGCTGATCGACGATGTGGCCGATCTGGAGCATCGGGCGCGGCGGCGCGATCTGCTCGTCGACGACGAGGTGCTGTTCGAGTTCTACGACAAGCGCGTGCCCGCCGACATCGTGTCGGTGCGGCATTTCGACAGTTGGTGGCGCAAGACCGAACGCAAAGATCCTGCGCTGCTGGACTTCTCGACGGACACCGTGGTCAATGCCGGTGTCGCGGCACTGGACCCGACAGACTTCCCCGACGCTTGGCGGCAGGGTGAACTCAGCTTCCCGCTGACCTACCAGTTCGAACCCGGCCAGGACGACGACGGCGTCACCGCGCGCATTCCGGTGGAGCAGCTCGCGCACGTGCGCGCGGTCGGCTTCGACTGGCTGGTGCCCGGGATGCGCGAGGAACTGGCCGTCGCGTTCATCAAGACTCTGCCGAAAGCGTTGCGGCGCGCGGTAGTTCCCGCGCCCGACTTCGCGGCGGCGGCGCTGCGTGGGCTGACCCCGCGCGCCGAACCGCTGCGCACCGGGTTGTCGCGGGAACTGTCGCGACTGGGTTCGGTCACCATCACCACCGACGACCTGTCCCCCGCCGCGCTGCCCGATCATCTGCGGATGACGTTCGCCGCGGTCGATCAGCAGGGCAAGGTGCTGGCCAAGAACAAGAGCTTGCCGCAGCTGAAAGTGCAACTGGCCGACCAGGTTTCGGCGTCGGTCGCGCGGGTGACCGCCGGTGCCGAGCGGGCGCCTGCCACGGTGTGGACGTCGGAATCCCTAGGTTCGGTCGCGCCGACCGTGAGTCGGGAGGTCGCGGGGCAGACCGTGACCGGGTATCCGGCGCTGGTGCCCGAGGGTGACGGTGTGGCGGTGCGCGTGTTGAGCTCGCCCGGTGAGCAGGCGGCGGCGATGCGCGCGGGTGTGCGTACCCTGTTGCTCGCGGCGGTCCCCACCTCGACCCGTGCGGTCACGGCCGGGCTGCCGCCGCGCGATCGGCTGGCGCTGAGCCAGAACCCGGACGGTTCCCTGGAAAAACTGGTCGAAGACTGTCGGGTCGCCGCGGCCGACGAACTCATCGCCAAGGCGGGTGGGCCGGTTCGCACGCCCGCCGAGTTCGACAAGCTGGTCGAGAAAGTCCGGCCGCAACTGTCGACGGCGGTCGTGGCGCTGATTCGCACCGTTGTGCCGGTGCTGGCCGCGGCGCAGCAGGCGCGTGCGGCGCTGGCCGACACCCTCGAGACCGATATCGCCGATGATGTCCGCCAGCAGCTCGATGACCTGCTGTTTCCCGGTTTTGTCGCCGAATGGGGGCGGGTGCGGTTGCTGGAACTGCCCCGGTATCTGCTCGCCGCGGCGCAGCGGTTGGAGTCGCTGCCGGGGTCGGCGGTGCGTGACCGGCAGGCGATGGTGGAAGTCGATCGGATGCTCGCCGCCTATGACAAGCTCGTGCGCGCCCTGTCCCCCGGGCGCAAGAATGCCCGCGACGTCACCGAGATCTGGTGGATGATCGAGGAATTGCGGGTGAGCCTGTTCGCGCAGAAGCTGGGCACGCCGTACCCGGTGTCGGCCAAGCGAATCGAGAAGGCCATCAGCACTATTCGACGCTGACCTGTCGAATTCTGTACGGCTACAACGTCAATCAGTCGGTGGTGGCGACCGCGGCGGCTTCGCGCGCGGCCCGCATCTCGGTGATCTCGCGTTCGAAATCGGCTGCGCTGGTGAAGGATCGGTACACCGACGCGAAGCGCAGGTACGCCACCTCGTCGAGGTCGCGCAGGGGGCCCAGGATCGCCAGACCGACTTCGTGACTGGGCACTTCGGGAGAACCAGTGGCGCGCACCGCGTCTTCGACCTGCTGGGCGAGCAGGTTCAGGGCGTCGTCGTCGACTTCGCGACCCTGGCAGGCCCGGCGCACGCCGACGATCACCTTTTCGCGGCTGAACGGCTCGGTCACGCCACTGCGCTTGACCACCGACAGGATCGCGGTCTCGACCGTGGTGAAACGGCGGGTGCACGACGGGCAGGAACGGCGGCGGCGGATCGCGGTGCCCTCCTCGACTTCCCGCGAGTCGACCACGCGCGAGTCGGGGTGTCGGCAGTACGGGCAATGCATCCGAGGGTTCCTTCGTCGATGCGCGATTTCTTGTGCCTGGTTGTTCCACGGCTCTTGACAGGATACCGGTCAGGAGGGCACAACCTGCCATTGCGTGGTCAGGTCCGCGATGATGTCGGGTAACCGGGACAGCATCCGGCCACGGTGCAGCTTGCCGGGGAACGGTTCGCGATACACGGTCGCCGCGTGCGCGGGGTCGGTGACCAGGTCCAGATGCCGGGGCACCAGATCGGCGGTGAGGTAGGCCCAGCGGGTGTCGCGGTCGGCCCAGTTGAACGCGGGCAGCGGCATCCGCAGCCCCACCGGACTGCCCGCGGCGATCGGCGACCACACCGTCACCGGGGCGTATACGCCGGGCGCGCGGGTGCCGGGCACGCCAGGTTTGCCCGCGACGGTGGTGACATAGGTGAGCACCCGACCCAGTCCCGCGCGACCGGCGGCGGTCTGATCCCACTGGTCGGCCACGATGTGGTTCTGTTCGCGATCGGTCATGGTGACCAGCGCGTCGGCACGGCCGGAATCGGTGCCGCCGTCGATGCCCTGCCAGGCCGCGTACATGCGGTCGTCGAGCAGGCCCGCCGCGTACATCTCGTCGATGCCCGCCATGCCGTGGGCGAGGTAGGCCTCGTGCATCGGGACCAGGTCGGTGAAGATGTGCTTCTGCATGATCATCAGCCGCGACTGGTACCAGGCCAGGTCGGCCGGGGTCAGGCGCGGGGCGAGGGTGGCCAGGGCGGTGATGTCGGCGGGCACGCCGGTGAGCAGCTGCGGCGGGGTGGTGCGCAGCAGGTCGGCCACCGCGGAGCCGAGTTGGTGGATGCCGCCGACCGACAGCACGGTGCCGATATCGCCGACATCGAACACACCTGAGGCGAAGGAGCCGCCCGCGATGCCCGCCAGGCCTGTCCAGTAGAAGTCGGGGCGGGCTGCGGCGATGCGGAAGTAGTTCACGTACACCTGGGTGAAGGTGGCGGTGTTGGCTGCTACGCCACGGTTGATATCCCAAGTGTCGAGGTCGATGGCGGCGTTGTCGGTGGCGACTACGAGCCAATACTGGTGCAGCAGAGTCGAATAGCGGGCTGGGTCGATGCCGTCGACTCGGGCCTGGGTCAGTGAGTCCAGGAGAGGTTGCTGCGCGGTGGGCAGGTCCGGGTGCAGGCCGCCGCCGTATTCTCCGTCGCCGTTGAGGGTGGGCAGATCGAGATAGGTGGGTTCCGCGTGTGCCACAGGCGCGAGTGACACACCGAGCAGCACGCTCAGAAGTAGAGCGATCGAGAAGCGCCGCACAGGACCTCACATCCGGTTTCGATCAAGGCCCCCGCCCTGATTCAGGATGCTCGCACCGTAGCAACGTGTTCTAGTTTTGGGCGGGGTTTCGACTCGAAACCCTTTTCGCGCAACCGCTTTCGCGCTATCGGAGAGAGGGCATCCCGCCGGACGGTAACCCCGCCTGCTCGGAGATTCCGGGAATCGACGAGTCGACGTGGTCCACGAAACTTCCCGCCCGCACATGCGCCAACCCGAGAAACGCCACCACGATCAGCGCGGTGACCAGCGCCGTCACCGCCAGAGCCGCGAACCCGGTTTTGGCCTGTTCGATCCGGTGCAGCGGATGTGCACCCCGCGCGTGCCGGGCGGGACCTACCGAACCGCGCGCATACAGCGACAGTTCACTGCGCGGCGCACGATGACGAGGGCCACGATCCGACGAGGGCCGCGCGAGGTCGCGGGTTCGAAACGCCGGCGCGCTACGCGGCACGGTGGCGAAGGCGAGATCCAGTTCGGCGTCGGTGAGTTCGATGCGACGCGCGACACGGGCGATATCGACGGAAGAGTCGTTCGCCCCGACCAACACGCCGGATCGAACAATGCCGCGCGCGATGGTCGAATCGGCTTCGGTCGACGGGCGAGGCACGGCAGGCAAGCCACGATCCACCGACGGGCGCGAAAGAGTGGGTCGTACAAGAGCGAAAGGTCGTGCGGTGCGGGCATTGCGTCGACGGCGGAGCTTGGTCTCCGGGACCGCGGTGGAGTCGAGGGAACGCAGGGCGCTGGTTGCTGTGCTCATCGGAAGAACCTCCGGGGTGGTGTGCTCCGCTGCTGCGAGAAAGTACTGGTGAGGCGGCGATGCCTCCCGTTGTTCGAACACCTGTGCGACGAACTGATGTTCGATTTCTACCAGATCCCGGCGCGGATGTCAGCAGGAAACGCCCGACATGCTCGAACAGATGTTTGATTGTTCGGCGTGGCCCGACTAGCCTCGAGATGGCGAATTCGACAACTCAGAAGGGCGGGACACGGTGACCCACACAGACGACACGGGTGACGAAAGCGGCACCGGCACCGTCACATCGGGATCCGGAGCGGATCTCACCGTGCGTCAACGCACGGTCCTCGATGTCATTCGTTCCTCGGTGACCGAGCGCGGCTACCCGCCCAGCATCCGCGAGATCGGCGACGCGGTCGGGCTCACGTCCACCTCCTCGGTGGCGCATCAGCTGCGCGCGCTGGAACGCAAGGGGTATCTGCGCCGCGATCCGAATCGTCCGCGCGCGGTGAATGTCCGCGGTCTGGACGAGGCGGTGCGCTCGGTCACCACGCTGCCGCAGCCCGACGAGCCCGATCCCAGCCGCCCGACCCCGACCTTCGTGCCGGTGCTGGGCCGGATCGCCGCCGGTGGTCCGATCCTGGCCGAGCAGGCCGTGGAGGACGTGTTCCCGCTGCCGCGCGAACTGGTCGGCGAGGGTTCGCTGTTCCTGCTCAAGGTCGTGGGCCAGTCGATGATCGACGCGGCCATCTGCGACGGCGACTTCGTGGTGGTGCGTCAGCAGAACGTCGCCGAGGGCGGCGATATCGTCGCGGCGATGATCGACGGCGAGGCCACGGTGAAGACGTTCAAGCGCACCGGCAAGGACGTGTGGCTGATGCCGCACAACCCGCACTTCGAACCGATCCCCGGCAACGACGCGCAAATTCTGGGCAAGGTCGTCACGGTCATCCGCAAGATCTAGCGGACTCCGCACAGCACGACGCCGCGGCGGACATCGTGTCCGCCGCGGCGTTGTCGTGCTCGCGTCAGAACGGCAGGGCGTTGCGCAGGCGGCCTGCCAGGGTGCGGCCGGAGTCGCGGTCGCGTTCGTTGAACAGGAACTGCAGTTCCTCTTCCAGGCCCTTGCGGACCACGTCGCGCAGGTCCGCGGCGGCGCCGTCGAGGTCTTCGGCTTCCATCCACGCCGTGGGGTCGATGGGGGTGCCCGCGGAGAAATAGAACCGTTCCGGGCGGGGCACGATGGTCGGGCCGATGCCCTTGACCAGGGGCGGGTTCAGTTCCGGGTTGATGCCCAGCAGGCTGCAGGTCCAGCGCAGCGGGCGCATCACCGGGTGCTGGCCGTCGAAGACGATGTCGTAGGCGTCGTCGATGCCGATCATCGCCAGAGGCACGATCGGGACGCCGGCCTGGATCGCCATGCGAGCGAAACCGGTGCGGCCCTCCCACTTGAGCACGTACTTCTCGCCCTGCCTGCGGATCGCCTCGCGGCCACCGCCGGGGAACACCACCACCGCCTCGCCGCGCTCCAGCAGCGCCAGGCAGTTCGAGCGGGTGCCGCGCACCGCGCCGTAGTGGTGCAGGAAGTTCCGCACGCCGGGCACCATCAGCACGTGCTCGGCCAGGCCGCGCACCAACCGACCGCGCTGACGCAGGATCTCCGGCAGGATCAGCGGGGCATCGATCCCGCCCAGCAGATTGTGGTTGGCCACGATCAGCACCGGGCCCTGCGCCGGAATGTTTTCCAGGCCATAGAATTTCGGGCTGGTCCACGCCCGCAGCGGCGCGAGCAACGCCTCGAACACGCGCATGTCCCACACGCCCGGCGCCGGATTCAACGGTGCCCCATCCGACAGGACAGGGTCGCCGTCACGCGCGGCGACCCTGTCGTCGATCACAATTCCCGAGCCCTGCTTGTCGTTCGACATAACACCCTCCTGCTGTCGACCATCGACCATAGCGCCCGAAAACGCCTGTGTCGCATCGACAAATGACCGCAACCGGTCGGCAAATCAGCGCAGAAGATCAGCTGTGCACCGGCTCCGCGGGCCCGGAATGGGCGTACTCCGACAGTGCCGCGGCCAAGGAGTGCGGCACGCGCGCGCGAACCCGGGTGCCGCCTTCCTCATGGTCGGCGGTGACGATGCGGCCGTCGGCGTGGATGCGGGCGAGCAGGTCGCCGCGGCTGTAGGGCAGCAGCACGCTGATGTCGACATCGAGTCCGCCCAGCACCTCCGACAGCCGCTCGCGCAGCTCCTCCACACCCTCGCCGGTCTGCGCCGACACGAACGCGGCCTGCTCGAGCATTCCGCGCAGGCGGGTGAGTTCGTTGGGGTCCGCGGCGTCGATCTTGTTGACCACCAACAGTTCCGGCGGGGCGGGGGTGCCCTGTTCGCGGATCACGTCGGTGATCACCTCGCGCACGGCCTTGATCTGTTCCAGCGGCAGCGGGTCGGCGCCGTCGACGACATGCAGCAGCAGGTCGGCGTCGGTGACCTCTTCCAGGGTCGAGCGGAAGGCCTCGATCAGCTGGGTGGGCAGGTGGCGCACGAAACCGACGGTGTCGGTGAACACCATCTCGCGGCCGTCGTCCAGCGCCGCGCGACGGGTGGTCGGGTCGAGGGTGGCGAACAGGGCGTCCTGCACGAGCAGGCCCGCACCGGTGAGCGCGTTCATCAGGCTGGACTTGCCCGCGTTGGTGTAGCCCACGATCGCGATCGACGGCACGCCGCTTTCGCTGCGACGCGCGCGCATGGTGTCGCGCGCGGTCTTCATCTCGCGAATCTCGCGGCGCAGCTTGGCCATTCGCTCGCGAATGCGGCGACGGTCGGTTTCGATCTTGGTCTCACCGGGACCACGCGTGCCGACACCGCCACCGGCGCCGCCCGCGCGACCACCGGCCTGACGTGACATCGACTCACCCCAGCCGCGCAGACGGGGCAGCATGTATTCCATCTGGGCCAGCGCGACCTGGGCCTTGCCCTCGCGGGAGGTGGCGTGCTGGGCGAAGATGTCCAGGATCAGCGCGGTGCGGTCGATGACCTTCACCTTGACGACCTTCTCCAGCGCGTTGAGCTGCGCGGGGGTGAGCTCACCGTCGCAGATCACGGTGTCGGCGCCGGTGTCGAGCACGATCGTGCGCAACTCCTCGGCCTTACCGGAACCGATGTAGGTGGCCGGGTCGGGCTTGTCGCGGCGCTGGATCAGCGCTTCCAGGACTTCCGAGCCCGCCGTTTCGGCCAGGGCGGCCAGTTCGACCATGCTGCCCTCGGCCTGCGCGGTGCTGCCGGTGGTCCACACGCCGACCAGCACGACCCGCTCGAGGCGCAGCTGCCGGTATTCGACCTCGGTGATGTCGGTGAGCTCGGTGGACAGACCGGCCACGCGACGCAGGGAGCTGCGCTCGTCGAGCTGCATCTCGCCGCGGGTGGGTTCGGCGGCCCAGCCGGGCTGGTTCATGCGGGCCGCGTGCCGCGCCAGCGCCTCATCGACGTCGCTGTGCTGCGCGTCGATGTCGGGATCGGCGGTGGACTGCTGCGCCGATGTGGGTTCTGTGGGTTCTACTGGTTTCGTCATACGTTCTCCATGCTGCCACGTCGGGGTGACAGCGTGCACGCGGTTATCGGCACTACTGCGCGTCCCACCAGTGCCGCGACAGTGTTCCGGTGGCCAACAGCACCGACGGACCGCGCATCCACGCCCGTCCCTGCACGACGGTGACCCGCACCTGACCACCGGGAACGCGCACGGTGACCTCGCCGGTTTCGGTGCCCACCGACACGCCCGCGGCGGTCAGTGCGGCGGCGGCCGCGGCGACGGTGCCGGTGCCGCAGGAGCGGGTTTCGCCCACGCCGCGTTCGTACACGCGCATGTCCACGGCGTTGTCGGCGTCCAGCGCGGTGAGGATTTCCACGTTCACGCCGTGCGGGAACAGGTCGGGGTCGAAGCCCGGTGACGCGGTGAGGTCGAGTTTGGCCAGCGCGTCGGCGGTCAGGCTCTCGTCGACGCAGGCCAGGTGTGGGTTGCCCACGTCGATGCCGATGCCGGCCAGTGCCCAGCCGGCGAGAGTGGCGGTGGAGGGGCCGAGTTCGCGGACAATGCCCATGTCGACCGTGACTTCGCCGTCGGTCGCGTCCGCAGTGTGCACGACGACCGGTCGCGCGCCCGCGCGGCTGCCGACGACGTATTCGGTGCGGGTTTCCAGGCCGGTGGCGTTGAGGTAGTGCGCGAACACGCGAATGCCGTTGCCGCACATTTCCGCGATCGAGCCGTCGGCATTGCGGTAGTCCATGAACCAGTCGTCGCGACCGACACCGTCGGGCAGCGTGTCCAGGACACCGGCGGACAGCAACGCACCGGCCTTCGCCACGCGCAACACGCCGTCGGCGCCCAGACCTCGCTGCCGGTCGCACAGGGCGGCGACGCGGTCGGCGGTCAGGTCGAGGCGCACCTCGAGGTCGGGCAGCACCACGAAGTCGTTCTGGGTGCCGTGGCCCTTGCTGAATTCGATGTCGGACACGAGCTTCATTGTGCTCCGCGCCGAAGCGGTGGGCGTTACCGGGCGAAGGTGCGGCGTTGCCGGGCGATCTCGTACAGGCTGATCGCGCCCGCCGACGGCGCGCCCAGTGAGCTGGCCGTGCCGCCCATCGGGATGGTGACCAGGTCGTCGCAGGCCTGCGCCCACGCCGAGCTCATGCCGCTGGTCTCGTTGCCCACGACCAGGATGGTGGCCTCGGTGAAATCGTGGTCGTAGATCGTTTCGGGGGCGTGCTCGTCGGTACCCACGATGCGGGTGGGGATGCCGCGTGCCACCTGGCGGTCCCGAAATTCCAGCACCTGTTCGGGGCCTTGGGCGCGCAGGACCGGCATCGCGAACAGGGAGCCTGTCGAGGCGCGCACGGCTTGCGGGTCGAACTGGTCGGCGCCGTGGCCGGTCACGATCACCCCGGACGCGCCGAAGGCGTCGGCGGAGCGGATCAGCGTGCCGAGGTTGCCGGGCGAGTTCGGGCGATCGAACACGACCACCACCGGCGCGTCCTCGCCCGGTTCGCCGGGAGCGTAGTGGGCCAGGTTCACGTGCCGCGACTCCGCGACCGCGACGATCTCCGGCGAGCTGGCCGCCTTCTCCCCCAGCTCGGCCATGAGTTCGGGGACCAGACCCACCACCGGGATCTCGGTGGTGTCGAGGATTTCGCGTGCCCAACTGGACAGGTCGGGGCCGCCGAGGCGGTACAGCAGCGTTTCGATGGGCCAGTCGTTGGCCAACGCCTGGGTGATCGGGCGCACGCCCTGCACGAGGAACCGGCCGTCGCGATGCCGTTTGGTGCGGTTGTTGAGGTAGGCCTGCCACACCTGGACCGAGGCGTTGCGGGTACTGACTCGTCGCGTCACTGCGCTGTCCGTCCAATCGGGTCGTGGGGTGTGAGCAGGGCCAGCGCGGTCGCGGCCAGGTCAGGGTCGGCGCCGTCTACCCAGGCCACGCGGGGATCGCGGCGGAACCAGGACCGCTGCCTGCGCACGTAACGGCGGGTGCCGATGAGGGTGCGTTCGCGGGCGTGCGCGAGGTCGTATTCGTCGTCGAGGTAGGCCAGGACCTGGGCGTAACCGATGGCGCGGCGGGCGGTTTGGCCTTCGCGCAGGCCCGCGTCGAGCAGGCCGCGGACCTCGTCGACCAGGCCGGTGTCGAACATCAGCGCGGTGCGGGTTTCGATGCGGGCGTCCAGGGCGGCGGTGTCGCGGTCCACGCCGAGGATGGCGGCGTTCCAGCGGGGGGTGCCGATGGTGGGGGCCGAGGCGGCGAAGGGGCGACCGGTCAGTTCGACCACCTCGAGCGCGCGGACCATGCGGCGGCCGTCGGTGGGCAGGATGGTGGCCGCGGCGACCGGGTCGGCCCGCTGCAGGGCCGCGTGCAGGGCGTTCACGCCGCCTTCCTCGAGGACGGCTTCCCAGCGGGCGCGGACGTCGGGATCGGTGGCGGGGAAATCCCACTCGTCGAGCAGGGCCTGCACGTACATCATCGAACCGCCCACGATGACGGGGGTTTTGCCGCGGGCCATGATGTCGTCGACGATCGCGCAGGCCGCGCTCTGATAGGCGGCCACGGTCGCGGTTTCGGTGACGTCGAGGACGTCGAGCAGGTGATGCGGGATGTCACGGCGCTGGTCGGGGGGCAGTTTCGCGGTGCCGACGTCCATGCCGCGATACAGCTGCATCGCGTCGATGTTGACGATCTCGCCGTCGAGTTCGGTGGCGAGATCCAGCGCCAGGTCGGATTTTCCGGTGGCGGTCGGGCCGACGACCGCGATCGGTCTGATCGTCACTGGTCACCTTCCCCTTGCTGCCACACGCTCACGTCATAGCCGACACCGAAAGGTGCGCCTTGGTAGAGCGTACGCACCCGCGGATCGGTCGAATCAGCGGCGAATAGACCACTCAGTACCTGGTAGGCGGCCCGCCCGTCCACGAGCAGCTCCGCGCACAGTTCCGGGGGCAGCGCGGCCAGACCGGCACGCGAACCGGTGCGCAGCGCGGTGTCCAGATCGTGCTGGACAGCGGCTGCGCGTTCGTCGAGATAGCCGGGGGCTTTCAGCGTCAGAGTCGCCGCGCCGTCCGCGACGACGAGCACAGCGACCTGATCGTGCGAAGCATCCAGTTCCTCGCGCAACGCGGCACCGACCGCGACACATTCCGACGCCGATGTGTCCGCGGCGATCAGCCGGGACTGCACCGAAATACCGGGCGCGACCTGCTCCCGCAACCAGCCAGCGATCAGCACCGGAAGGGGAAGCTGGGAGTCTGCTGGCGTGGACTGCTCCACCGACGGTCCGAGGTCGACCACGACATCGGCACCGAAGCCCCGAAACGTTCCCCGCGTCGCCGAACCGTAGATCCGGTCATGGCTGTCGACGCCGATCACGATCCACCGGTCCGCCCGCGCGGCGAGCGCGGTCGCGGCGTCCAGGGCCGCCGCACGCAGCACCACGGTCGGATCGTCGGGATCGCTGCCCGACACCGGAACTCGCCCACACAGTGCGGGCACCAGCATCGGCGGCGACGGGACCAGGGCCGCTATCGAGAACACGCGGTAACCGTAGCCGCAGTGCGCGGGCAGGCCCGCATCCGGCGCGGCGCGGGCCCACGGCGGTCTGCGAGTGTCCGGCGCAGCGTTGCCCACCGAGATTGCTAGTGTTTTCAGGTGCGACTACCCACGTCGTCCGGGACGAAATCCCAGGAAATCCGCTCTTCGATCCTTCGGATCGATGGTTTCCGCGGCGCGAACCGGGTTCAATGGGAAGTGCTAGGGCGTAACCAGGCAGCCGTGACGCGCGGCAGGGACGGAGAGCAATGACCGACAGCAACGGAACCGCGAAGCCCACCCCAGGTCCGGCCCCGCGACCGTCCGGTAGCCCCAAACCCGGCGGGAAAGCTCCGAAACCCCATGCCGTGAAACCGGCGCCGGGCCCCGACCAACCGCACCCGCACGCCGTGGTCGTGCCGTCGGCCACCGACCCGAGCAAGTGGGGACGCGTGGACGAGGACGGCACCGCCTGGGTGCGCACCGCCGACGGCGAACGCATCGTGGGCTCCTGGCAGGCGGGCGATGTCGCCGAGGGCCTTGTCCACTTCGGCCGCCGGTTCGACGATCTGGCCACCGAGGTCGCGCTGCTGGAAGCACGCCTGGCCGCCGGTGCCGACGCGCGCAAGACGAAAGCCGCCGCGCTCGCCCTGGCCGAAACGCTGCCCACCGCCGCGGTCATCGGTGACCTGGACGGGCTGGCCGCGCGCCTGCAGGCCATCACCGAACACTCCGAGGAAGCCGCCGCGCAGGCCAAGGAGGAGAAGGACCGCGCCAGGCACGAACACACCGAGCGCAAGGAAGCCCTCGCGGCCGAGGCCGAGCAGATCGCCGCCGAATCCACCCAGTGGAAGGCCGCGGGCGACCGACTGCGCGACATCCTCGAGGAGTGGAAATCCATCCGCGGGGTCGATCGCAAGGTCGACGACGCGCTGTGGAAGCGCTACTCCAAGGCCCGCGAGGCGTTCAACCGCCGTCGCGGTGCCCACTTCGCCGATCTGGATCGCGAACGCGCCACGGCCAAGACGCGCAAGGAAGAACTCTGCGTGCGCGCCGAGGAACTGGCCGACTCCACCGACTGGACCGGCACCGCCGCGGTGTTCCGCGACCTGCTCAACGACTGGAAAGCCGCGGGCCGGGCACCACGCGAAGCCGACGAGTCGCTGTGGCGCCGGTTCAAGAGCGCGCAGGACGTGTTCTTCGCCGCCCGCAACGCCGCGGTGTCCGAACGCGACGCCGAATTCGACACCAACGCCGCCGCCAAACTGGAACTGCTGGCGGCCTACGAGCACATCGACCCGGCCAACGGCATGGACGCCGCCCGCAACGCCCTGCGCGAACTGCAGGACAAGTGGGACGCCATCGGCAAGGTCCCGCGCGAACAGATGCAGGAACTGGAAGCCAAGCTGCGTGCCATCGAGAAGCGGGTGCGCGACGCCGCCGACCAGCAGTGGCGGCGCAGCGACCCCGAGGCCGTCGCCCGGGCCGCGCAGTTCCGTGAGCGGGTCGCCCAGTACGAGGAGCAGGCCGCCAAGGCCACCGCGGCGGGCAAGAAGCGCGACGCGGAGAAGGCCCTGGAACAGGCTCAGCAGTGGCGCGAATGGGCCGAGGCCGCAGAGGGCGCGGTCAGCAATTTGTGAGTGAAGTACGAAGAAACCCCGGCCGAATCGGTCGGGGTTTCTTTGTGTGACAAGGCTATTCGCCGGTGAGGCGCTTTCGGTCGCGGTCTTCGGCCTCGCGCGCGGCGTTGCGACGCTGCTCCTCCGCCGCCAACTGCACGGCGGTGCGACTCCACACGACGCGGATCCAGTGGAACGTGAGCACCATGATCGCGATCGTGCCCAGGATCAGGCCGATGCCGGGGCCCGCGCCTTCGTAATTGCCCAGGCCGGGGGTTTGACGGTGCCAGATCGACAGCACACCGAACACACTGCCCACCGCCGAACCCGCGCACGCGATCCAGGCCAGCACCCAGCGACGGGTGGTCAGCGCCAGCAGCGAGAAGCCGACGCCGAACACGATGACCAGCCACACGAAGATCCGCGAGGGCAGGCCGATGTGTTCCACGCCCGCGGCCTCGGTGTTCAGCAGCACGTCGAAGCCGCGCGCGGTGCCCGCGGTCGGCAAGACGAGGGAGAACAGCAGCGCGAAGACCGCGCCCGCGACCACCAGTGCTCGCGCGCCGGGGTCGATCTCACCGGCGATGCGGCGTTCGACGGCGTCGAGTTCACCGCGGAACTGTTCGAAATCCTGGTCGTTGCGCGCCGGGTTCACCGCGTGTCCGCTCCTGTCGACAGGCTGATCATGGATGGGTTCCACTGTGCCATCACCGGATGTGCCGTTCGTATTCGACCCACTACGACCGGTAGTAGATTCGTCGCTCACGAGGGGCAACCGGTCGAACAGCCGCTGTCGACGACCGTTTCGACCACCGGTGCGCCGATGCGCGGCAGACCAAGACCGACACCGATCGGCGCGGTCTTGGGGGTGATGCCGCGTTCGTGCGCGTCACCGGCGGTGGTGCGGCGATGCGATTTCACCGCGCTGTCGGCGATGAGGTGGTGCGGGGCGGCCTCGGTGATGTCGACGGTCACGATGTCGCCGGGGCGGATGCCGGTCACGTCACCGGGACGGAAGTGCACCAGTCGACCGTCGCGCGCTCGCCCGCTCATGCGTGCCGTGACCGCGTTCTTCTTGCCCGCGCCCTCGGCGACCAGCAGTTCCACTTCGGTGCCGATCAGCGCCTGGTTGTTCTCCCAGGCGATCTGATCCTGCAGCGCGATCAGCCGTTCGAACCGCTCCTGCACGACCTGCTTGGGCAGCTGATCGGGCAGTTCCGCGGCCGGTGTACCGGGACGCTTGGAGTACTGGAACGTGTACGCGCTGGTGAAGCGGGCGCGACGGACCACGTCCATGGTCTCGAGGAAGTCCTCCTCGGTCTCGCCGGGGAAGCCCACGATGATGTCGGTGGTGATCGACGCGTGCGGCATCGCGGCGCGCACCTTGTCGATGATGCCCAGGAACCGTTCCTTGCGGTACGAGCGGCGCATCGCCTTGAGCACCCGGTCCGAACCCGACTGCAACGGCATGTGCAGCTGCGGGCAGACGTTGGGGGTGGCCGCCATCGCCTCGATGACGTCGTCGGTGAACTCCGCCGGGTGCGGGGAGGTGAACCGCACGCGTTCCAGGCCTTCGATGCGACCGGTCGCGCGCAGCAGTTGCGCGAAGGCGCCCCGGTCGCGCGGCTGTTCGGGGTCAACGAAGTTCACGCCGTAGGAGTTCACGTTCTGACCCAGCAGGGTCACTTCCAGCACGCCCTGGTCGACCAACGCCTGCACCTCGGCGAGCACGTCACCGGGGCGACGGTCGACTTCCTTGCCGCGCAGCGACGGCACGATGCAGAACGTGCAGGTGTTGTTGCAGCCCACCGAGATCGACACCCAGCCCGCGTACGCCGACTCCCGCTTGGCCGGCAGGGTCGACGGGAACGCCTCGAGCGATTCCAGGATCTCCACCTGGGCTTCCTCGTTGTGCCGGGCGCGCTCGAGCAGCACCGGCAGCGAGCCGATGTTGTGGGTGCCGAACACCACGTCCACCCACGGCGCCTTGCGCACCACGGTCTCGCGGTCCTTCTGCGCCAGGCAACCACCCACGGCGATCTGCATACCGGGGCGTGCCTGCTTGACAGGGACCAGCTGGCCGAGCGTGCCGTAGAGCTTGTTGTCGGCGTTCTCGCGCACCGCGCAGGTGTTGAACACCATCAGGTCCGGCGTCTGCCCGGCGGCGGCCTTGGTGTAGCCCGCGTCTTCGAGCAGACCCGAGAGTCGTTCGGAGTCGTGCACATTCATCTGGCAGCCGAAAGTGCGCACCTCGTAGCTGCGCGCGTCCGTGCGCTGAGTCCCGTTCTGAACCGTCGATTCCACCCGTCCAGGGTACGGGCCACACCGACTGTGATGCGCGTCACGGTTGCGAATGGGTAATAATGCGCAAAGGTAACGGGCAAGCTGCTGGGTTACCAGCACGTGTCGTTTCGGCGAGCCGTCACGGCATGTCGGCGAAAGCCGGGCAATTCTCCAGATTGGACATAAGGTTTCTCACCATGACCGACGACGCCGCACCCGCGTTCGGGAAAGCCGACGCCGCAGCCACTACTGCTGTGCCGATGATCTCGATGCGCAACGTGGAAAAACACTTCGGTGACCTCCACGTCCTGCGCGATATCCACCTCGAAGTGCCCCGTGGGCAGGTAGTGATCGTTCTGGGCCCGTCGGGTTCGGGAAAGTCGACCCTGTGCCGCACGATCAACCGCCTGGAACCGATCGACTCCGGTGACATCGCCATCGACGGCGTCGCACTGCCCGACGAGGGCAAAGCTCTCGCGGCGCTGCGCGCCGAGGTCGGCATGGTGTTCCAGTCGTTCAACCTGTTCGCGCACAAGACCATCCTGGAAAACGTCATGCTCGCGCCGATGAAGGTGCGCGGCAAGAGCAAGGACGCCGCCCGCGAGCACGCGTTGGCCCTGCTCGAGCGGGTCGGCATCGCCAACCAGGCCGACAAGTACCCGGCCCAGCTGTCGGGTGGTCAGCAGCAGCGCGTGGCCATCGCCCGATCGCTGGCGATGGACCCCAAGGTCATGCTGTTCGACGAGCCGACCTCGGCGCTGGACCCGGAAATGGTCAACGAGGTGCTCGACGTGATGGTGGCGCTGGCCAAGGAGGGCATGACCATGGTCGTGGTCACCCACGAGATGGGCTTCGCGCGCCGGGCAGGCGACCGCGTGCTGTTCATGGCCGACGGCGAGATCGTCGAGGACGCCGCCCCCGAAGCGTTCTTCACCGCACCGAAATCTGAACGTGCCAGGGACTTCCTGGGCAAGATTCTCAGCCACTGACTTCCAGCATCATCTGTGTCACAAGGAGAAGGAAACCCATGAGGATCAATCGTGCGATGCGCGTCGGTATCGGCGCAGCGGCACTGGTAATGGCTGCCACGCTCACCGCGTGCGGTGGCGGCAGCGACAAGTCGGCCCTGGACAACGCCAAGGACGGCAAGCTCACCATCGGCATCAAGTTCGACCAGCCGGGTCTTGGCCTGCGCAACACCGACGGCACCTACAGCGGCTTCGACGTCGATGTGGCCAAGTACGTCGCGAACAAGCTCGGTGTGAAGCCGGAGAACCTCACCTTCAAGGAATCGCCGTCCGCGCAGCGTGAGACGCTGATCGAGAACGGCCAGGTCGACCTGGTCGTTGCCACCTACTCGATCACCGACAAGCGCAAGGAGAAGGTCGATTTCGCCGGCCCGTACTACATCGCGGGTCAGGACCTGCTGGTGCCCGCGGCCAACACCGACATCACCGGCCCGGACTCGCTGGCCGGCAAGAAGGTTTGCTCGGTGAAGGGTTCCACCCCGGCCCAGAACATCGAGAAGAACTACCCGCAGGCGCAGCTGCAGACCTACGACACCTACTCGCTGTGCATCGAGGCCATGCGTAACGGTGCGATCGACGCGGTCACCACCGACAACGTGATCCTGGCCGGTTACGCGGCGCAGGCGCCGGGCACCTTCAAGCTGGTGAACAAGAAGTTCACCACCGAGAAGTACGGCATCGGCCTGAAGAAGGGCGATTCGGAGCTGCGCGGCAAGGTCAACGACGCCATCCAGGCGATGATCGATGACGGTTCGTGGAAGGCCGCCCAGGAGAAGAACTTCGCCGGTACCGGTTTCGCGGTGCCCGAGGCTCCGGTCGTCGACCGCTACTGATCTACCACTGTTCATCGGTGACCCGAGACTGTCTCGGGTCACCGATGCGGTGTTGTCCCGCTGGCCTTTACACCGATCGGAGGACGCGCGTCCGTGTTCGACCTGATCTCGACGTATCAATCCCGAATCCTTGATGCGTTCTGGGTAACAATCAAACTCACCTTCTTCTCGGCGATCGGTGCCCTTGTCATCGGTACCGTCGTCGCCGGTATGCGCGTGTCCCCGATCCCGGTCGCGCGCTGGGTCGGCGCGGCGTACGTGTCGATCTTCCGCAACACCCCGCTGACGCTGATCCTGGTGTTCACCTCGATCGGCCTCTACACCACCCTCGGGTGGACGCTGGGCAGCGACGAGATCAAGGTCATCAACTACCGCTGGGCGATCATCGGCCTCAGCGTCTACACCGCCGCGTTCGTGTGCGAATCGCTGCGCTCGGGCATCAACACCGTGGCGCTGGGCCAATCCGAGGCCGGGCGGTCGCTGGGCTTCGGGTTCTCGCAGAACCTGCGGTTGATCGTGCTGCCGCAGGCGTTTCGCGCGGTCATCGCGCCGCTGGGCAGTGTGCTGATCGCGCTGACCAAGAACTCGACGGTGGCCTCGGTCATCGGCGTGATCGAAGCGGCGTACCTGATGAACGAGATGATCGAGAACGAGGCCGCGCTGCTGGCCATCGGTGCGATCTTCGCGCTGGGCTTCGTCGTCCTCACCCTGCCGACCGGGCTGTTGTTCGGTTGGCTGGCCAAGCGTTACGAGGTGGCACGATGAGCGGTGCTTCGGTTCTGTTCGACGCTCCGGGCCCCCGCGCGCGGCTGCGTCACAACCTGTACTCGGTGCTGGTGGTGGTCGCGCTCGTGGGCGCGGGCTGGTGGCTGTACGACGCCTTCGCGGCGAAGGGCCAGTTCACCGCGGCCAAGTGGGAGCCGTTCCTGGACTCCCAGGTCTGGGAAACCTACATCCTGCCCGGCCTGGAAGGCACCCTGACCGCCGCGGTGATCTCGATCATCGGCTCGGTGATCTTCGGCATGCTGTTCGGCATCCTGCGGCTGTCGGATCACCGGTGGGTGCGCCTGGTCGCGGGCACGGTCGTGGAGTTGGCCAGGGCGATCCCGGTGCTGATCTTGATGATCTTCCTGTTCGCGGTGTTCGCCGACTACGACCTGTTCCCGTCGGATCAGCTGGCGTTGGCCGCGGTGGTCATCGCATTGATCATCTACAACTCCGCGGTCATCGCGGAGATCGTGCGCGCGGGCATCAAGTCGCTGCCCAAGGGGCAGACCGAGGCGTCGATGGCGTTGGGTCTGCGCAAGAACCAGCTGATGCGGCTGATCCTGCTGCCGCAGGCCGTCACCGCGATGCTGCCCGCGCTGGTCTCGCAGATGGTCGTCGTCCTCAAGGACACGGCGCTGGGCTACCAGATCACCTACGTGGAGCTGGTGCGATCCGGTGCGCAGATCGGCGCGTCGTTCGGCAACGCGATCCCCGCGCTGATGGTCGTGGCGGTGCTGATGATCTCGCTGAACATGGCGCTGAGCTTCCTGGCCACGACGCTGGAGAAGCGGTTGCGGGCGCGGAAGAAGGGCGGCGGTGTGGTGTTGGCCGCGGATTCGATCGCCGCCGACGCGACACCCGGAATGGACCTCACCAAGAAGTTGTGACGTTCACGAGAACGGGCCCGATCCAGCGTGCTGGATCGGGCCCGTTTTTGTGGTGCGACAGGCCTTTACGGCACGGTGACCAGGCCTTGCTCGACCATCCAGTCGCGGGCGACGTCGGCGGGTTCGCGGCCGTCGATGTCGACCTGACGGTTGAGTTCGGTGATCACCTCGTTGGTCAGACGCGCGGAGATCGGGGCCAGCACCTGAGCGACCTGGGGGTGGGCGTCGGCGAAGTCGCGGTGCATCACCAGCGACGCGTTGTACTTCGGGAAGAAGCCCTTGTCGTCTTCGAGCAACACCAGTTCCAGGGCGGGGATGCGGCCGTCGGTGGCCGCGACCGAGCCGAACCGGCACTGTTTCGCGTCGGCGGTGGCCTGGTAGACCAGTGCGTCCTGGACGATCTGGCGCTGCGCCTTGCCCGCGTCGATGCCGTAGGCGGCGGCCAGGCCGGGGTAGCCGTCGGGGCGCACATTGAACTCGGTGCCCACGCAGGTGGTCGCGGCGCCGGGGTCTTTGGCGAGCAGGTTCGCGTAGTCCGACAGGGTGCGCACGCCGGTTTCCTGCGCGGTGGCCTTGCTGGTGACCAGAGCGTAAGTATTGTTCATCGGCGCCATCGCCGCCCAGACCATGTTGTGTTCAGCCAGGTCGGCGTCGCGGACCGCGTCGAACTGGCCCTGTTCGGTGGGGACGGGTTTCTCCTTGCCGAGGTAGTTGATCCAGCCGGTGCCGGTGTAGTCGTAGGCGATGTCGATCTGGCCGTGCAGTTGGGCGTCGCGCAGGCTGTTGGAGCCCTGGATGTTGGTGAGGTCGCGCACGTTCGCGCCGGCGGCGGTGAGTGCGAATTCGATCATGTAGCCCAGGATGTTGGCCTCGGTGAAGTCCTTGGAGCCCACGGTGACGGCCACGCCGTCGAGTTCGGGGACGGGTTGGATGCTGCCCGGTCCTACCGGCAGCGGCACGGAGCCGCCCGACTGTAGTCCGCAACTGACCAGCACCAGCACGCTCAGTGCCGGCACGAGTGCGCGCTGTAATCCCTTGAACCTCAACGCAACCCCCTCGGGCCGAGGAACTGTTCGGCCAGCGCGCCGAGCCAGTCGACGAACAGTGCGAGGGCGACCGCCAGGACCGCGCCCAACGTCAAAGTGACGGTGTCGCGCAGTTTGTAGCCGGTGTCGATGAGGATGCCCAGGCCGCCCGCGCTGACCATGAACGACAGGGTGGCGGTGCCGACTGCGAGTACCAGCGAGGTGCGCAAGCCCGCGAGGATGTAGGGCACCGCGAGGGGGAACTCGATGCGGCGCAACACAAGTCCCGTGGACATGCCCTGTCCCCTGCCCGCGTCGATCAGTGCGGGGTCGACTTGTTGGTAGCCCAGGATCGTATTGCGCAGCACCGGCAGCAGCGAGCAGAACGCGATCGGCGCCACACCCACCCAGAACCCGGTGGTGCGAGTGATCAAGTAGCACAGCACGATCAGGCCGATCGCGGGCGCCGAGGCACCGATATTGGCGATGCCGACGAACAGGGGTGCCAGGCGGCGGAATCGGGGTCTGGTGAGGATCGTGCCCAGGGGCACGGCCAGCGCGACGACGATGAGCACCACCGCCGCGGTGATGAGAATGTGCTGCCAGGTCACCTGGGCGATATTGCTCACGCTGATGGTGGCCTGCTGGATGACGGTGAGATCGCGCCGGAACGCCCAGACCAGCACACCGACGGTGAGGAACAGCACGATCACCGGTTGGGCGAGCAGGCGCAGGTATTCCGCGCGGCGCTGGGTGGCGGGGGCGGCGGTCACCGCGGGGATGTCGACGATCGAACGGGGCGGAACTGACACAGCATTCGTCACAGTGCGGCCCTCCGCGCTTCGCCTCGGCGGGAGGTCGGGACCGCGCCAGATGGCGAACAACTGACGGTGCGTGGATGCGCCGAGTGTGGGCGGATGTCGCGGTGCGCGGCCTTCATGCCGTTGCCGTTTCGGTCGCGGCCAAGTGGCTGATCAGGGTGTCTACGGTGACTGTTCCGGTGTAGGTGCCGGTGTTGTCGACGACGACGGCGGAGGCGGTGCGTTCGGTGAGCAGCGCCGCGAGTGCGTCCTGCAGGGTCGCGTCGGCGGGCAGGGTTCTGCCGATCGGGGTGCCCAGGTCTCGTAGTGAATTCGCATGGGCGAGTTCGTTTGTCGAGACGCGGCGCAAGGGTCGGCGTTCGGGGTCGAGGATGATGCCCCAGGTGCGGTCCGCTGCGTGCAGGGCTGCGGTGAGTGCCGCGGGGGTGGTGTTCTCGTCTGCAGTGACGCCCTGGTCCAAGTCCAGGTCGGCCAGGACTGCCAACCCGAGGCGGTCGATGGTGGCGGTGGCGCCGACGAACCCGGCGACCGTTTCGTCGGCGGGAGCGGCCAGGATCGCGGCGGGGGTGTCGTATTGCAGGATGCGGGAACGGTCGCCCAGCACGGCGATGCGGTCACCCAGTTTCACGGCTTCACCGAAATCGTGGGTGACGAACACGATCGTCTTGCCGAGTTCGCTTTGCAGGCGCAGCAATTCGTCTTGAAGCAGGCCGCGGGTGATCGGGTCGACGGCGCCGAAGGGTTCGTCCATGAGCAGCACCGGCGGGTCGGCGGCCAACGCCCTGGCCACGCCGACGCGCTGCTGCTGTCCGCCCGACAGTTGGCGGGGGTAGCGGTTGCGGTAGGTGTCGGGGTCCAGGCCCACCAGGGTGAGCATTTCGTCGGTGCGTTCGGCGATGCGGCGGCGGTCCCAGCCCAGCAGACCCGGCACCGTGGCGATGTTCTTGGCCACGGTCATGTGCGGGAACAGGCCCGCCTGCTGGATCGAATAGCCGATGCCGCGGCGCAATTCGTCGGCGTCGATCGCGCCGGCGTTCCGGCCGCCGATGGTGACGGTGCCCGAGGTGGGTTCGATCAGCCGGTTGATCATCCGCATCGTGGTGGTCTTGCCACAGCCCGACGGGCCGACCAGCACCACGATCTCCCCGGCCGGGATGGTCATGGAGACCTCTTCGACCGCGGGTTGCGCCTGTTCTGGATAGCGTTTGGTGACCCGGTCCAGCACGATCTCCTCGCCGGAGACCGCGGGTTTCACCGCACTGGATGTCGGCTTGGCGATGTCGATGTCAGTCACGAATTCCCCTCGGAATAGTGAGCCGTCCGAGCAGGACGAGCACGCCGTCGAGTGCGAGTGCGAGCACGACGATGAGGACGGTGCCGGTCAGCGCCTGCGGGATCGCGTTCGGACTCCCGAGACGACCCAGCCCGGAGATGATCAGGTTGCCCAGACCGGGGCCCTTCGCATAGGCCGCCAGCGCCAGGATGCCCATGATCATCTGGGTGCTGACCCGCATCCCCGTGAGAATGGACGGCCAGGCCAGCGGCAGTTCGATTGTGGTCAGCAACCGCACCTGGTTCATGCCGACACCGCGCGCGGCATCGGTCACCGCCGGATCCACCGACGACAACCCGAGCACCGTATTACGCAGAATCGGCAGCAGCGCGTACAGCACCAGGGCCACGATCGTGGGCGCGACCCCCAGGCCGAGGAACGGAATCAACAACCCCAGCAACGCGAACGAGGGCACGGTGAGAATCGCCCCCGCCGAGGCGGTCGCGGCGGCGGACCCCAGCGGGCTCCGGTACACCAGCACACCCAGTGCCACCGCGATCAGCGTCGCCAGCACCAGCGATTGCACCACCGCCGACACATGCAGATAAGAATCGACCAGCAGCTGTTCCCGCCGGTTCACCACGAACGACCACAACGCGTCCAGGATGCCCTCCCCCGTCGAACGACGGCCACCTACGGCCCTGCTCCCCGAAAACACACCCCATTCCGAGGCATGGCATCGGCGAATTAGCCTGTGCGAAACCAGGTTTCGCCAGCATGATCATGCTACGCCTCGCGAACAACCCCCGCGCCGATTCGGACAATGCCGACCACTTACCAGGCCGCTGATCGATCACCGTCGACGCCACTTGCTGTGAGCCACCGAACCGGCATTCCCGCGAGGGCCTATCGGTCTGCCTGTGACAGTTCTTCTTTCACTACCGCGTAGGCCACCGAGGGGCTGTATCCACGGCGGGCCAGCATGTCGACCAGGCGGCGGGTGGCTTTGGCGCGGTCCAGATCGGCGGGCATGGCGCGCAGTTTGCGGCGGACCAGGTCGATCGCGGCTTGTTCGTCGCCGGGTGTCGGCCTGCGTGACGCGTAGCCGGGAGCGTCCGGCTCCGCTGTGGCAGCGGCGGTTTCGTCCGCCGCCGATCCGTCCGCGGTGTCGCCGGACCTGTTCGCCCGGACCGCTGCGGCGGACGTGCGCGCGAAACCCGCTTCGTCCAGTTCGGCGGTGACCACGGCGAAGGCGGTGGATTGGTCGTAGCCGCGACGAGCGAGCATGCCCACCAGACGACGAACCGCCTTGTCGCGGTCCATCTCCGCGGACAGGGTGCGCAGTTTGCGGCGGACCAGGTCGGCGGCGCGGGCCTGTTCGGCATCGTCGGTGACGATCGACAGCGCCTGCTCGGCATCGCCGGGAGCGACGCCTTTCTCGCGTAGCTCCCGTTGCAGGGCTTTCTTGCCCCGCCCGGAGTAGGTGTGTCGTTCGTGCACCCACTGTTCGGCGAAGGAGGCGTCGTTGATCAGGCCGATTTCGGTGAACCGTTCCAGTGCCGCCTCGGTGACCTCGACCCGGAACCCCTTCTCGCCGAGCCGTTTCTCCAGTTCGGCGCGGCTGCGGGCGCGCACGGACAGCAGCCGCAAGCACGCTTCCTTGGCCTGTTCCAGGGTCGCGTCGGGACGGTCGCCCGGGGCGAGCCGGCGTGTGCCGGCCCGCCTGTCGGGCTCTCCCGGCTGGGATCCGGCCGCCACCGGATCCACCTGCCTGCCGTCGTCACCACCGACGACGGACGACAGGGAGAATTCGTCGCGCCGCGCGGACTTGCGTTCGCGTCGTGCGCCGCGGGGCCGTTGCCGACCCTGCCTGCTCCACTCTTCATGATCATCACCAACCCGCGCAGCGAAATGCGGTGGTTTGTCACGATCGGTGAATCCGGTCGGGTGCGCGCGCTGCGGGTCGCCCGCACCCGACCGAATCCCCTCCGCGTCCTGATCGGCTCGATTGTCTCGAGCCGATCGGACGAGTCCATCGGCCTCACCCCGGCCGCGACCTGCTGTGGGCACGATCAGCGGCTCCGGCTCCACCTCGATACCGAGGCGGGCCAGCTGCTGACGCATGTCCTGCACCGGATCGACGTCGACCCGATCGCGGTGGCCGCCGGGGCTCGGCGTGCTCATCGGCTCAGAAGTCGGCGGGAGCGTCGGCCTCGGCGGTCAGTACCGCGCCGATGCCCAGCTTCTCCTTGATCTTCTTCTCGACCTCGTCGCACACGTCCTTGTTCTCCAGCAGGAACTTGCGGGCGTTCTCCTTGCCCTGACCCAGCTGGTCACCCTCGTAGGTGTACCAGGAGCCGGACTTGCGGATGAAGCCGTGCTCGACACCCATGTCGATGAGCGAGCCCTCCTTGGAGATGCCGTGCCCGTAGAGGATGTCGAACTCGGCCTGCTTGAACGGCGGGGCGACCTTGTTCTTGACCACCTTCACGCGGGTGCGGTTGCCGACCGCGTCGCTGCCGTCCTTGAGGGTTTCGATGCGGCGCACGTCCAGGCGCACCGAGGCGTAGAACTTCAGCGCCTTACCACCGGTGGTGGTCTCGGGCGAGCCGAACATCACGCCGATCTTCTCGCGCAGCTGGTTGATGAAGATCGCGGTGGTGTTGGAGTTGCTCAGCGCACCGGTCATCTTGCGCAGCGCCTGGCTCATCAGGCGGGCCTGCAGGCCGACGTGGCTGTCGCCCATCTCGCCTTCGATTTCCGCGCGCGGCACCAGGGCGGCCACGGAGTCGATGACCAGGATGTCGATGGCGCCCGAGCGCACGAGCATGTCGGCGATCTCCAGGGCCTGCTCACCGGTATCGGGCTGGGAGACCAGCAGTGCGTCGGTGTCCACGCCCAGCTTGCGGGCGTAGTCGGGGTCCAGCGCGTGCTCGGCGTCGATGAAGGCGGCGACACCGCCCGCGGCCTGCGCGTTGGCCACCGCGTGCAGCGCGACGGTGGTCTTACCCGAGGATTCCGGGCCGTAGATCTCCACGACGCGACCACGCGGCAACCCGCCGATTCCCAGCGCGACGTCCAGCGCGATGGACCCGGTGGGGATGACGGCGATCGGCTGCCGGGTCTCTTCGCCCAGGCGCATCACCGCGCCCTTGCCGAAGCTCTTCTCCACCTGCGCCAGTGCCAGTTCCAGCGCTTTGTCGCGATCGTAGGCCTGCGGTGCCATGTTGTGTGCCCCTTCTCGAGCTGAGTGTCTCTCTGGTTGGCGCCCACAGTAGAGGCCGGCACCGACAAGTTCTGGCGCCCACGTTAGTCGAACACCCATTCGAGTCAAGCGACGCGCCCGGCAACACGCGAAGCAGCCCCTCCGACCAGCAATCCGACAGCGTTACCGGCGGTCAGTGCGGTGGCAGCACCGACTCGTCGCCCTCGGCCCGCGGCCCGAAGATCCGCCGCTGCGCCTGGTCGATGCGCACATCGTTGATGCTGGCTTCCCGCCGCGCCATCCGCCCGTCGGGCGCGAACTCCCACTGCTCGTTGCCGTAGCTGCGCCACCACTGCCCCGACTCGTCGTGCCATTCGTACTGGAAGCGCACGGCGATGCGGTTGTCGTGGAAGGCCCACAGATCCTTGCGCAGCGCGTAGCCGTTCTCGGTCGACCACTTGCGGGTCAGGAAGTCCACGATCGCGGCGTGGCCGGTGAAGAACTCGTCGCGGTTACGCCACACCGAGTCCTCGGTGTACGCGGCGGCGACGCGTTCGGGATCCTTGGTGTTCCAGGCGTTTTCGGCGGCGAGCACCTTCGCGCGCGCGGATTCCAGGTCGAACGGTGGCAGGGGAGGTCGCATGGGAGAAGGCCTTTCGGTGATCAGGGGTTGACCGGGGACAGTTCGGATGGTCCCCAGCGTAGGGCGAGCGCGCCCGGCCTTTCGACTATCTGTTCGATGGTGAAGTCGACCGCGCACTGCGCTCCGGCGGTCAATGTTTCTGTGTCCCAGAGGATTTCGGCATGTCCGGTGAGCTGCAGCAAAGCGCCGGTCGACCAGTCGGCGATCAGCAGGCCGCAGCGTGGTTGGACGGCGATATTGCCCAGTGTCATGAACATCGAGTTGCCGCGGTAGTCCGGCCAGCGCAGCCGGTTTGCTGAAAGTACCTGCAAGAAACCGGGATTGCCCCCACGGTGAGAGGCGTCGGCATGCCCTTCGGCGTCGGCGGTGGCGACGAAGAAGGTGTCGGCACCGCCGATCATCTCGACTGCCGCCGTGGTCAGTTCTGTTCCACGCCACACGGGTTCGATCGAGGCAGCTGCGATTTCCTGAATGTGCCTGCGTGAGATGTACTTCGGGCAGTTCGCGTAGACCTGTTCGGTGGTGATCCGTAGCCCGTCCGCCCGAGCGGTGGAGGTGCCGTTCACGCGCATTCGCCTGCGGCGCTGCGGTTCCAGCGCGATTATGCCGACCGCGACGTCGCCTGCCAACGCCGCCGACAGTGGATCGTCGGCGGCGGGCACGGTGTCGATACCGATCGTGACGTCATCGATTGCATGGACGAAACCGGCGGGCCCGGTGAGCGGGCTGCACCACAGGCGGCCCGCCGGGTCCGCGGCGGACAGCACCACCATCGGCTGCTGCGCCAGGAAGGACGCGGCCACCGCCGGGATCTGCGAACGGATCGAGCGCCCGACGTGTGCGGCAGTCTCGGCCTGTCCCAGGCGCTGCTGCACGGCCAGCTCACCGGAGTGAAACATGCTGATTCTCCTCAATCGATGACGTGAAATCGCCGGTGGCTCAGAAGAATCCGCACGTCGGCGCGGATGCCGCCGGTGCGGGTGCGGTCTCGGCGCCCGCCGGGGCGTACACCTCGAGCCGGATGCCGTCGGGATCGGCGAAGAAGATGCCGCCCGAGGACGCACCCTCCCCGTGCGCGACCACGCCGTCGTGGAAGAACTCCGCGTCCAGGTCGCGCAACGCCGACTCGACGGCGCGCACCGTGTCGACATCGTCGACCTGGAACGACAGGTGGTGCAAACCCGGTGTGCTGGTGGAGAATTCGCCGCTGCTCTGCTGCCACAGCGTGAGCACCAGCGCCCCACCTCGGCCCAGGAACGCCCACCGCTGTTCACCGTTCGCGCCGATACCCAGCGGTTCGAAGCCCAGGCCTCGGCGATAGAAGTCCACGGATCGATCGAGGTCGGCGACATTGAGGCCGATGTGGCCGGTGGTGAGCACGGGTGCGATGACGGCGGTCGTGATTTCCTCCCGGAATGGTTAACCAGCTATTGGTTGTTGAACAGTTAGAACATACGATGGACTCCACCCTTCGTCAACCCTTGAAATACTTTTAGACAGTTAGGAACGGCGTGTTGATAACCTCGGGCATGCGCGATCCCCGTCCGCACACCGGCGAACCCCCTGCTCTGGACCTGCTCAACACCCGGTGGGCGGGCGCCGAACCCGGCGATCTGCTCTCCGATCTCGACGGCCTGCGCACCTGGTTGGAGCTGCTCGGTCTGGCCGACCGCGTGCCCGTCGACGAGCACACCCTCACCGCGCTGCACACCGCGCGCGACGCCGTGCACGACGCGGTCACCCGGACCGAGCACGCCGCGCTCAATCGCGTCCTGGCCACCGGGCGCATCCGTCGCGAGCTCATCGACGAGGGACCGCGCGACATCCCCGAGGTCGACGACCCAGCATGGCTACCGGGCTGGCTCGCCGCCGACAATCTGCTGCACCTGATCGGTGAGGCACCGCACCGGATCCGCCAGTGCGCGCACCCCGACTGCGTGCTGTTCTTCTACGACACGTCCAAGAACGGCACCCGCCGCTGGCATTCGATGGCGACGTGCGGCAATCGCACCAAGGCGGCGCGGCACTACGCCAAGGGCAGCTGACCGACCCGCCCGGTCAGAACAGTTCGTCGAGCAGGCGGTAGTAGTCGAGTTTGGTGCGATCGGGTTCGGTCGACCCGTAGGCGGTGAAGAAGGCCGTGACCGCCTCGCTGCCGAAGTCTGCGGCCAGGTCGCGTTCGGCCAGTGCCAGGTCGCGGTAGCGGTCACCGCGGCCCAGTGCCGCGACATCGATCAGCAGGCCGCCGGTGAGCACGTTGCCCGGCGTGAAATCGCCGTGCGTGACGACCAGATCCTCGGTGGCCGGGCGCTGTTCGCGTAGTTGTTCCAGCATCGCCGCAGGAGCGAGGTCGCGGTGGTCATCGTCGAAATCCGTTGTGTCGACGAAACCTTCGACTACGTGCCGGCGGGCGCGGGCGAGGGTGACGTCGAGACCACCGTCGAACGGGCAGTCCGCCACCGGAAGGTCGTGTAGCGCGCGCAGGGTCTGACCCATCTGCGTGCCGACCTCGGCCGGATCAGCTTGTCCGGCAAGCGATCCCACCCCGGCATCGTCGAGCACCAACACGTCTTCGGCGAAGGCGGCCACGTCGGGTACCGGAATTCCCTTGTCCCGCAACCAGGTCAGCCGATGGAACTCGGCCACCGCGCGCGGCCCACGTTTGATCCAGTACTGGCCCGAACGCACCAGGTTGCCGTCACGGCCCTCGTGCTCGTCCGACCACGCGGGCACCGGTCCCAGCAGCGTCTCGATCGTCGGCGGCAGCGGCAGGGCCAGCTCGTCGAGGTGGTCCAGGGCCGCGCGGGTGGATTCGATGAGTTCGGAATCGCCGTCGGCCACCCGCAGGCGCATGGCCTCGTTGAGCAGCTCGCGCGCTTCCTGTGGGCGGTGCTGTTCGGCCAGGGATTTGCCCAGGTGGTGGGCGGCGAAGGAGACCAGATCCGGGTCGAGCGCGCGGCTGGCGTGCAGGGCCCGGCGGTACAGGATTTCGGCGTGGGTGGGCTCGCCCTGGTAGCGGTAGACGTCGGCCAGGTTGATCCAGACGGTGATCCGGCGCCGTTCGGTATCAGCCAGTTCGAGGGCCTGGTCGAGCCGGTCCAGCGCCTCGTCGTGGCGGCCCAGCAGCATCAACGCGATACCCAGCCTGCGCAGGCCGGGGAAATCGTGCGGGTCGGCCAGCGCGACCCGGGCCGCGAGGGTTTCGGGGTCGACCGGGATCATGCGCAGCCGCTCGTCGAACCGATACGGTCGCGTGTCCGAGTTCTGCGCTGTCACGGCCATTGCCTGCTCACCACCGGGTCGGAGGGACATCGAAGTCGGCACACAGGGCCCGCCACACGTCGCGCGGGTCGACACCCTGGTCGATCGCGACCGCCCCCGTGCGCCCCAACTGGGGTATCACGTGATCGGTCAGCATGGCGTCGGCGCGCGCGACGCCGAACTCGGTGTGCATCAGCTCCTGGAATTCGGTCAACCGCACGCTGCCCAAGATACTCGCGCTGTGTGACAGCTTTGACATCCTCCCGGCCCTGAAGGGCCGGGATTCCTCCTGAACCTTGCGGTTCTCCGGTGGGTTCCTGTTTCACAGGGACGTGCCTTCCGCTAGGCGGCAGGACTTACGGTCCCTCCGCAGGCGTTTAGCCTCTCCGCCTGTCCAG
>NZ_JBHXRG010000009.1:0-151834 GCF_042716995.1 Nocardia sp. NPDC058640 | reverse complement strand
CGCAAAACGCTCGACTGGGATACCCCAGCCGAGCGTCTGCGTGATCTACTCACCGTCTAACACCAGCGGTGTTGCGACGACCCCTAGAAATCGCCAAACGGTACGGGCGGTTCAGTGTTGAAAGGGGCGATCAGCCCAGGCGCTCCTTGAGGGCCTCGAACTCGTCGCGCACGCCCGAGGGGAGCTTGTCGCCGACGAACTCGAACCATTCCTCGATCGACGGGATCTCCTTGCGCCACTCGTCGGCGTTCACCGACAGCGCCTCGTCGACGTCGGCGGCGTTCACGTCGAGGCCGTCCAGGTCGAGGTCGGCGGCCGACGGCACGTGGCCGACGGCGGTGGCGGAGGCGTTCGAGGTGCCTTCGATGCGGCCGACGATCCACTCCAGCACGCGGGAGTTCTCACCGAATCCGGGCCACAGGAAGCGGCCGTCGTCGCCACGACGGAACCAGTTGACGTAGAAGATCTTCGGCAGCTTGTTCGCGTCGGCGTTCTTGCCGAGGTCGATCCAGTGGTTGAGGTAGTCGCCCACGTGGTAGCCGAGGAACGGCAGCATGGCCATCGGGTCGCGGCGGATGGTGCCGACGGTGCCCTCGGCGGCGGCGGTCTGCTCCGAGCCCATGGTGGCGCCCATGAACACGCCGTGCTCCCAGCCGAACGACTCGGTCACCAGCGGGACGGTGGTCTTGCGGCGACCGCCGAACAGGATGGCCGAGATCGGCACGCCCTGCGGGTCGTCCCACTCGGGAGCCAGGGTCGGGCACTGCGACATCGGGGTGCAGTAGCGCGAGTTCGGGTGCGCGGCGGGCGTGCCGGACTCGGGGGTCCAGTCGTTGCCCTTCCAGTCGATGAGGTGCTGGGGGTCGCCTTCGAGACCCTCCCACCACACATCGTTGTCGTCGGTGTTGGCCACGTTGGTGTAGACGGTGTTGCCCGCGTCGATGGTGGCCATCGCGTTGGGGTTGGAGCTGTGGTTGGTGCCCGGTGCGACGCCGAAGAAGCCGAACTCCGGGTTCACGGCGTAGAGCTGACCGTCCTTGCCGAAACGCATCCAGGCGATGTCGTCGCCCAGGGTCTCCGCGCGCCAGCCCGGGATGGTCGGCTGGATCATCGCGAGGTTGGTCTTGCCGCAGGCCGACGGGAACGCGGCGGCAATGTAGTAGTTCTTGTTCTCCGGCGAGATCAGCTTGAGGATGAGCATGTGCTCGGCCAGCCAGCCCTCGTCGTGGGCCATCGCCGAGGCGATCCGCAGCGAGTAGCACTTCTTGCCAAGCAGCGCGTTGCCGCCGTAACCCGAACCGAAGGACCAGATCTCGCGGTCCTCGGGGAAGTGGGTGATGTACTTGGTGTCGCTGCACGGCCACGGCACGTCGGCCTGGCCCTCGGCCAGCGGCGCGCCCACGGAGTGCAGCGCCTTCACGAACGGGCGGTCGGTGCCCAGCTTCTCCAGTGCGGCGGCGCCCATGCGGGTCATCACGCGCATCGAGACGACGACGTACTCGGAGTCGGTGATCTCCACGCCCAGCTTGGGGTCCTCGGCGCCGAGCGGGCCCATGCAGAACGGCACCACATACATGGTGCGGCCCTTCATCGAGCCGCGGTACAGCTCGGTCATGGTGGCGCGCATCTCGGTGGGGTCGACCCAGTTGTTGGTCGGACCGGCGTCGGCCTCGGTCTTGGAACAGATGTAGGTGCGCGATTCGACGCGCGCCACATCGGAGGGATCGGACAGCGCTAGGAAGGAGTTCGGCTTCTTCTCCTCGTTCAGCTGCTTGAACGTGCCCGCCTCGACCAGTTGAGTGGTCAGGCGATCCCATTCCGCGTCGGAGCCGTCGGCCCAGACAACGCGATCGGGCTGAGTGAGCTCTGCGACTTCCTGTACCCAGGCGAGCAGTTCACTGTGCTCGGTCGGCGCCTTGCCGTCGGATCCACGAAGACCAGGAATGGTCGCTGAGGTCATGAAAACTCTCCTGAGATGGGCGGTTGTTCGATCCATCGATCGCCACCATGGGCGGGTTTAGGCGTCCGCAGTGACCAGCCGGCGCACAACCCCGATTTCACGGCTGAGGAAGGCCGCACACGGACATCAGGCCGCGCATCGACTGGCAAGAGCGGACGCCCAGGTTCCTACCCCAAGGTTAACGCGATATGACCACCGATACGGCATCGGGCTCCCTAATGGGTACCCACGAGTCAGTTGGCCAATCCCGCGCTCATCTCTGATCCAGCGTGGCGAGGTCGCGCTCGCACGCGGACAGCTGCGCCGGACGCTGGGCCACCAGGTTGCGAGTGAGCATGTCGAGCTCGGTGACGCGCTGGTCCACAGCCACCGCGCGGGCCGTCGATTCGCGCACCACGTGCTCGGCCAACTCGGCCTCCGCGTCCACCAATACCCCCGCGACACGCTGTTCCAGCTGGGCTTTGATGTTGACCAGCGCCTCGGACACCCACTGGGCCATGTGGTTGCGCTCGGCGAGTTGGCCGCGAGCGCGCACGACCCACGCGGCCGCGCCGGCGCCGAGCAGCAGGGTGACGGGGACGCTGGCCACGTCGAGCGTGGGCACCAGCGACAGCGGCGCCACGATCAGTCGACCGAGACCGACACCGGCCGAAGCACCGAGCGCGATCATGAGGTGATCTTCAACACCGCGGTGCCTTTTGTCCGGATCGGGACCGACTCGCGGGGCCGGATCGCGGCGCACGGTGGTCGGCGCGGCGGTGCCGATGCGGCGGGCGGCTTCGATCACCCGCTGGTCGATTACCGCATCGACCGAAACCGACAATTCGCCCGCTGCTTGCTGGAGACGCTGCGGGTAGGCGCGCAGCTCGGCCCGGTCGCAGCGGTCGAGTTCGGCGCGCGAACGGGTGTGCAGCGCGCGGACCATCGAGCCGACCTCGGTGGTCAGGTCAACGCGCGCGAGCTGGACCTGACTGCGCACCGCGGCCAGACCGGTCTGACGGCCGCCGTCGCGTTCGGCGAGCAGGCCGATGCGTTCCTCGCGCAGGCGGGCGGTGTCGGTGCCCGATCGCAGGGCGGTGATCTGTTCGTCGATCCTGGCCCTGGTGTCAGCGAGCACCCGCGCGCGCACGGCCGCTCGACGTTGCGAGCCGTCGACGGGTCCGTGCGCGGTGGCTGCGGCGAGGGTGGCGTGCAGGCCTGCCACGCCGGAGCGGTCGAGTAGGGCGGAGTCGTCGGCGGCGCGGGCGGCGGCGGCCATACGGGCGGAGACGGCGACGATGTCGAGGTCGGTGATGCCGCGTGCGGCGAGGAGTTCGAGGTTGCGTTCGCGAGTTGTGCGCCAGTCTTGGTAGGCGTGAAAACCGTTCATGGCGAGCAGGATTGGTCGATTTGCGGTGCGGAGACGGTCGATCAGGACGAACATGTCGGCGCCGAGGACACTGCCCGCGTCGAACACGATCAGGGCTGCGGCGGGATCGGTGCCACGCATCGGATCGACCCCTCGGATGGGATCGATGCCTAGGGCGGGGTCAGCGCCACGCATGGGATCAGCGCCACGCGTGGGATCAGCACCTCGCGTGGGATCAGACAGATCGATGTGAGGTTCGAAGCGGGCGAGCTCCGTGCGAAGCAGGGTCGTGTTGGCATCGTCGGGTGCATAGAAGTCGACGCTGGTCCCCGAACCCGCCGATGCCATCGCCCGAAGCAACGCCGCACCCTGCGGATTCCACCGATCGATCACGGCAGCTACGGCCGACGGAAGCGCCCCTGCGTCGTCGACTCGATCCGCCGGCGGGGCGCCCGCGATCCCATCACCGGCACGCCCCCGACCTGCCGGACCCTCAGAGTCCCGCACTGCTCATCCGCTCCCAGGCCCGCACATAACCGTTGTGAACCCGCAGCGCCGCCCGCCGAGCAGCAGGCGGCATATCGCTGGACACCACAGCCCGCCACCGCGTCGCCCGCGACAACGCCTCATCGGCGTCAGCAGGCGCGGGCGACGGATACCCCGCGGCCAGATGCGAAACCTGCGGGCACGCCAACCCCGCGCACAACCCGGCCCACAACGCCTCGTCACCGGCCAGATACTGCTGGATCAGTTCGCGAGCGCGCCCACCGTCACCGGGCATCGCGCGAGCCGCCAATCGAACCAACTCGTCGAGCAGTTCACCCCCGCGCACAGCCTCCACCTGCTCATATCGCCGATGAACCAGCTTGTGCAGCGGATCGATCCCACTGGCGGAATGCAGGATCTGGATGATCGCCGAAGCGGGCAGATCCGGATCAGCGCGCAACGCCGACAACGCGCAATCCACGCCGTACAGATCCCAGTGGGCGATCAACCGCCGCCGCGCGTCCTGGTCGGACCCACTGCCGATGAACAGATCAGCCGCCAGCACCGACGGCACATCGGGCCCGACGGCGAGCCTGCGCAGATCGCTGAGATCGGCGGCGTCCACCGCGCCCGCCCTGGTCCGCGCGGCCACCGAGGCCACGATCGGCACGACGGGCATCCGCAATTCCTGCGCGAGCCGCTGCGCCGCGCCCACCGCTTCACTCCACCGCGCACCGACCGCGTCGGCCTTGTTCAACACCACGATCCCGCGCCCGGCGGGCACCGCGGCCAGCAGTCGATGGTCCGCGGCCTGCGGCGAACCGGCCAGCACGTAGATCACCAGGTCACCGTCGAGAACCGGATCAGGCTGCTCGGGCTGGTCGACCGGCTCGGTCTCCTGCGCCGACAGCAGCGCCAGCGCGTCCAACACGGTGGTTCGCCCGCTCAGCGCACGCCCGGTGATCTGGATGTGCAGCTGACGACGGCGTCGCGCGGCCGCCGCGGCCACCTGTGCGGCGATCGCGCGATCACCGCCGCGACCGGTACCGAGGCGCGAGATCAGCTCGTCGAGCTGGTCCGCGGGACGTGTGTGCGCGAATTCGGTGGCTGTCGACATTGTGCCCACCCCCTTGTCGTGAGGGCATTCTGTCAGACGGAAAGGGTCGCCGAACCTTCTGCCGACCTGCCCGATCAGCGGTGCGACCAACTCGCCTGTGGCGTAACTCCACGCATGCTGGACAATGGACGACGTGAACGACGCCCCCGACCACGCCGAGCCGACCAGCCACAAGCTGTCGGAGATGCCGCACGACGCGGGCCGACGCTCGCTCACCGGCTCCCGGCTGTATCCCCGCGTCACGAGCTTCCGCACGCGGCGGGGCGCGCTGACGCCGAATCAGCAGACTTCGTGGGACCGCACCTGGCCGGTGATCGGCCGCAACGTGTCCAACGAGCCCGTCGACGCCGACGCCTGGTTCGGGCGCGAAGCCCCACTGGTGATCGAGATCGGTACCGGAACCGGCACGGCCACCGCCGCGATGGCCAAGGCCGAACCGCACCTGAACCTGATCGGCATCGAGGTCTACGAGCCGGGTCTGGCCCAGCTGGTGCAGCAGATCGAACGTGAAGACATCGACAACATCCGGTTGCTGCGCGGCGACGCCGTGGACGTACTGGAGAATATGGTTGCTCCCGAGTCGCTGATCGGGGTTCGCGTGTTCTTCCCTGATCCGTGGCCCAAGGCACGTCACCACAAGCGCAGGCTGCTGCAAGCGCCGACATTCGCGCTGATCGCCAGCAGACTCAAGCCCGGCGGTGTGTTGCACGTGGCCACCGACCACGCGGATTACGCGGAGCACATTCTCGAAGTAGGCTCCAAGGAACCGCTGTTGACCGGCCTGAACGACACCACCGGTGGCGACAGCGCCGCCAACCGCACCACCGCGCCGATCGGTTTCGAACGGCCCGTCACCAAGTTCGAGGACAAAGGCCTGCGTGCCGGTAGTGCCATCAACGAGTTCATATGGGGGAAGATCGACAGATGAGCGTGAGTGAGATCGCCCCCGAGATGCCGGTGCCCGCCCAGGCAGGCTCCGGATCCGAGGCGCCCGGCGGTGCCGATGTGCGACGTGTCCTGCTGGTCTGGGACGCGCCGAACCTCGACATGGGCCTCGGCGCCATCCTCGGCGGACGTCCCACCGCCGCTTATCGCCCCCGTTTCGACGCGCTCGGCCGCTGGCTGCTGGCCCGCACGGCCGAGATCTCGGTCGGAACCAAGGGCCGCATCGAAGCCGAAGCCACGGTGTTCACCAACATCGCGCCCGGCACCGCCGACGTGGTCCGCCCGTGGGTGGAAGCGCTGCGCAATGTCGGTTTCGCGGTGTTCGCCAAGCCCAAGATCGACGAAGACTCCGATGTCGACGCCGACATGCTCGCCCACATCGCCGCGCGTCAACGCGACGGTGGACTGGCCGGAATCATGGTCGCCTCGGCCGACGGTCAAGCCTTCCGCGAACCGCTAGAGGCCATCGCGGCCAAAGGAATCCCAGCTCAGGTGCTGGGTTTCCGTGAGCACGCGAGTTGGGCGGTCACTTCCGATACCCTCGGGTTCGTCGATCTCGAAGACATCCCGGGCGTATTCCGGGAACCGCTGCCGCGGGTGAGTCTCGAATCGCTGCCCGACGAGGGCGCATGGCTGCAGCCGTTCCGGCCGCTGTCCGCGCTACTCACTTCTCGCCCCGGTCAAGGAGTCGCTTAAGTGTTCACCCGCTGGGGCGATCTGGTCTATCGGTTCCGTTTCGCCGTCATCGTTGTTGTCGGCGCGGCGATGTTGGCGCTGGGTGCGTACGGCATGGGGCTGGGTCCTCGGCTGTCCCAGAGCGGTTGGTTCGATCCGGGCTCGGAGTCCGTGGTGGGCGCACAGCTCGCCGACTCCTCGTACGGACGCGACCATCTGTCCGACGTGATCGTCATGTACAACGCCCCCGAGGGCAAAACAATTGACGACCCCGAGTTCCAACGGAAGGTTGTCGACAGCCTGACCACTGTCATGGCCGAGCATCCTGAGCAGCTCGCCAAGATCAACGGCACGTACTGGAAGGTGGGCGACGCGGCCGCCGCGCCATCGATCTTCGGGTCGAAGGACAAAAAGCACGCGTTCGCGTCGATTGCCATCGCCGGTGACAACGACACCGTCATGATGGCCAACTACCGCGCCATCGCGGACGTCTTTTACATTCCCGGCATCGACGTCGAGGTCTCGGGCTTGCAGGCCATCGCGGTCACCCTGACCGACACCATGGACCACGACGTCAAGCGGATGGAAGTCCTGGCCCTCCCTGCGGTAGCGGTCCTGCTGTTCTTCATCTTCGGTGGCATCGTCGCCGCCTCGTTGCCGCTGATCATCGGCGGTCTGACGGTCCTCGGTGCCACCGGCATCGTCATGGCGTTGACCAACTTCGTCGAAGTCAATTTCTTCGTCACCGCTGTCGTCTCGATGATCGGTCTCGGCCTCGCGATCGACTACGGCCTGTTCATCGTCAGCCGCTTCCGCGAGGAATTAGCCGAGGGCTACTCCACGCGCGCCGCCGTCCGTCGATCGGTCATGACCGCTGGACGAACAGTGGTGTTCTCCGCGACGATGATCATCGCCAGCATCGGCGGCATTCTGATCTTCCCGCAGGGCTTCCTGCGCTCGGTCGCCTACGGCACCATCGCGGCGGTCTCGCTGGCCGCGCTGACCGCAGTCACGATTCTGCCCGCGATGCTGTCCATCCTCGGTCCGCGCGTGGATATGCTCGGCCTCAAGCGATTCCGCAAGAACAAGACCGCCGAGCAGGTCGAGAACGGTTTCTGGGGCAACCTGACCCGCTGGGTCATGCGGCATCCGCTCAAGATCGCCATCCCGATCACCATCGGTCTGCTGCTGCTCATCATCCCGGTCAAGGATCTGACGTTCGGCGGCATCAACGAGAAGTACCTCCCGCCGGACAACCCGACCCGGTCCGCGCTCGAACACTTCTACGAGGTCTTCCCGCAGAAGAAGACCGACCCGATCCAGCTGGTCTTCGTCTCGGGCGACACCAACGCCATCGGCAAGGTCTGGAAGGAAGCCAACCAGGCTCCCGGACTGGTCAGTCCGTTCGAAGTGCCGGGCCGTTCGCCGACCAACCCCGAGGTGTTCCGCACCTCGGCGACCCTGGTCGACCCCACCAACAACGCCCAGCCCACGATCGACTACCTGCGTTCGATCGAAATACCCGACGGCGTCCAGATGTACGTCACCGGTCAGCCCGCGCTCATGGCCGACAGCATCAACACGCTGCTGGATTTGATGCCATGGATGATCCTGATCGTGTTGCTCACCACCACGGTGTTGATGTTCTTGACGTTCGGTTCGCTGGTGCTACCGATCAAGGCCGCGTTGATGAGTGCGCTGGGCCTCGGCTCGACGCTGGGCATCCTGACGTTGATTTTCGTCGACGGCCACGGAGCCACACTCCTGAACTTCACACCACAGCCGATCAGTGCGCCGGTGTTGATGCTGATCATCGCGATCATCTACGGCTTGTCGACCGACTACGAGGTCTTCCTGCTGTCCCGCATGGTGGAAGCGCGCGCCCAAGGTGCGTCGACCACCGAGGCCGTGCGAATCGGTACTGCCCAAACCGGCCGGATCATCACCGCCGCCGCCCTGATCCTGCTCGTGGTGACCGGTGCGTTCGCGTTCTCCGACATGGTGATGATGCAGTACATCGCCTACGGCATGATCGCGGCGCTGTTCATCGACGCCACGATCCTGCGCATGTTGCTGGTCCCCGCGATCATGAAGCTGCTCGGCGACGACTGCTGGTGGGCGCCGAAGTGGATGAAGCGCATCCAGGAGAAGATCGGCCTCGGCGAACCCATCCTCGATGACGAACGCCCCGGCAACAGCAGCGCGGTCGACCTGGTGAAGACCACGCCGATCACCGACCCGCCGACCATGCAGATGACTGCGGTCCCCGACTCCAAACTGGCCCGCACCCCCCGCAGGCCGCGCACAGTCGCCGAGATCGAGGCCGACGCCCCGACCCAGCGCATGGACAAGGTCGTCGACGCCGACAGCGCCGAACCGACCCGCCCCCGCCTGCCGAAATCCCCCGACCCGACGCGCCCCCGCGCCTCGATGCTGTCCTCGGGTGAACCCACCCGCGAACTCCCGGTGGTGAAGCCGGGCACAAAGCCCGACGACGCCCCCGCGAAGGACGCCGGCCTCGACCTGCCGAAGTACGACTCCGGCGAGGCAACCCAGATCCTCCCGATCGTCAAGCCCGATGCGGTGAATCCCGCTGCGGGACAATCCGATTCCCACGGTGGACATCGCGGCGATTCGCCCGCAGATACCTTCGGTGGATCCCATGGCGATTCGTCCGCTGACACATTCGGCGGGCCCGGCCGCGATTCATCCGCAGACACCTTCGGCGGGCCGCGCCGTGATCCTTCCGCTGAGACACTCGGCGGGTCCGGTAGCGATTCGACCTCTGACTCGTCGACGGACAACGACCGCGGCTACTCGGGCCCCAGCTTCGGCACACCCCCCGACCTGGGCGACCCCGAAACCGGCCCCGGCGGAGCCACCCGCCCCACCAACGGCGTCGGCCACTCGAGCGCGGGATTCAGCAACGGATCCCCTCTCGACGACACCCGCTTCGGCTCGTCGCGTGACAGCTCCGACGGTGCGGCCCCGAACTCCCACGGGTACACCGACTTCGGAACCGCGGGCAACGCATCCGGCGTCACCGGACCGAGCTTCGGCACCGACCTCGGGAACTCGGACAACACACCCCGCGTATCCGGTCCGAGCTTCGGCACCGACCTCGGGAACTCGGACAACACACCCCGCGTATCCGGTCCGAGCTTCGGGACCGACGCCGGTTTCGGGAACTCCTCTGCCGTAACCGGGCCGAGCTTCGGAACGTCGGGCGATGCGCCTCGCACCTCGGGGCCGAGCCTCGGGACTCCCGCCGACACCGCGCCGAGTGCAGGCTTCGAAGCCCCTTCGATCTCCCGGCCCGCTCCGGCGGCAGACGGCGGATCCGGGCTCGACCTGTCCACCGGCATCCCCGGTGTCACGCCGCGCGGTTCCGAGCGGGTACAGCCCCCTGCGGGGTACACCCCCGGCGTGATCGGTGAGACGCCGCAGGTCTCGACGCCGCACGAGTCCGGTGATGACGCCGGATTCCGCGCGCCCGCAACGGATTTGCCGCAGCGACCCAGCATCGTGCCGCCCGCGCGACCGAGTACGGCAACTCCGCCGCACGGCACCGTCACCCCGCCCGCGCCGAGCATCGTCAACCAGCAACCGAGCAGGCTGACACCACCGCAGCCGGTTGATCCCCCCGCCGAGGACGACACTCCGCCCAGCGGAACGTTCACCGGATTCAACCCCGTGACCGCGTCGAACTTCCGGCCGATCGCACCTGCCTCCACCCCCGAGCCGACCACCCCCGCCGACTCGCACACCACGTCGCGGGACGTTTTCGGCACCTCGGTCCCCGTGGAACCGCAGCAACCGCCTGCCCCGTGGAACAACGGCATGACGGGCCCCGGCACCCCCCGCGGCTACACCACCCCCGAGCCCGACAGCGGTGCACGGTTCACCTCGGCCACCGACAACGGCCACGCCCGCCCCTCGGACGATCACCCGGTCGACATCGCCAGCGCACCGAATCCGGCTGTTCCCCAGTCGAACTCGCCCCGCGCGGCGGAGGTGGCCCGCCCACAGGTCGCGCCGACAGGATTCACCGCCGTCACCCCGAACGACAGCACGGATTCGGACGACACCGCAGCACAGGCATCCACCCGGATCCCGGCTTCGCGTCACTCGTCCGACCGTGACGAGCCGTTCACCGCGGATCAGGATGCGACCGAAACCCCCGGCCAGTGGCAGGCCCCCTCCGGCTTCACCGCCGTCCCCTCCCGGACCACGTCGCCATCGGAGCCCACCGCTGCACCGTCGCAAGCACCGGAAACTCCTGCGGAATCCGCCGCGTCGACCGAATCCAGTTCCCCCGCACCCGAATCGGGCGAACCCGCAGCGGACACCCGCAACGAGATCGAGAACTGGATGGCCCAACTACGCTCCTCCCGGCGCGGCACCCCCGCCGACGAGGGTCGTCACCACGGTGGCGAGGGCCGCACGGTCAGCGTGAACGAACTCCTCCGCCGCCGCGAGGACAACACCGAATAACCCCAAAGCACCACGAACACAACGAAACCCACGGCCATCGAGTGCCGTGGGTTTCGTCGTTCGAGTGATCCGTCGCGATCAGGCGCCGGGGCGCGGTGGAGCAGCGTCCGCGAAGGCGCGGGCGTAGCGAGTCCCGGTGAGCAGCAACAGGATTCCGACCACCAGGAACGCCGCCACGCGAACCAGCCCCGACAGTGTGGCGAGGTCGAACAGGAACAATTTCGCCAGGGCCGCCGCGGCGACGAGCAACCCGGACACCAGGCACACCTTCGCCACCGCAGGCGATGCGGACAGTCGCCGCAACCCGTAGAACAGCGACGCGGTAGCCACCACCATCCACACAATGGTCGCGATGCTGTGCCCGGCCACGAATCCGTCTGCCCCACCGAGAGTTACACCCAGCGAAACGGCAGCGACCAGCACGTAATAGAGCCCCGCAACACTGACCGCGAACCACACTCCCGTGACCAGCACGGCATCGTCGAACCGCGGCAACCGAGGCACCGTCCACGCCACCATCGCCGCCACACCCAACCCGACCACGGCAGCCACCGCCGTCGAAACATCGAGCTCCCGATCCGCAAGCCTTTGCACCGCGAGCGTTTCCGGCGTAGCGATCGCCAACATCACCAACCCACCGAGCAAAGCGAACGCCACCCCGATCCCAGCCGCCACCCGCGTACGACTGACCGCCCCCACCGCAAGAAACGCGAGCCCGACCGCAAACAAGGCAGTCGGCAACAACCGAGGATTCCCACCGGTAGCAACAGTGCACGTCTGCAACAACGCCACAGCCCCGGTCAACCCCGCGACCAACGCCGTATGCCCCGCAATCCGCAACCGCCCCACGGGGCCTGCGGTCTCGGCAGTCCCCGAACCGGTGACTGCCATGCCTGCCCGACCGGGACCCGCCATGTTCACCGGACCGGGGACTGCCGTGTCTGCCCGACCGGGACCCTCCATGTTCACCGGACCGGGACCCGCGGTACTCGCCGGACCGGAGGCTGCCGTACTCGCAAAGCCGTGAGCTGTGGCGTTCGCACCGACATCCGTAATCGACGACGATGCCCCGCCATTCGTCGGTGAGTCCACGGGCGCCGCAGCACCAGGCCCCGCGGCTGCACCGAAGACCACTGCGACGTCTGTTGAACCGCGCACGCCCATGCCCGCGCGCCGAGATATCAAGGCGGTGGCCGCGAGGCCGAGCAAGATCGCGGCGAGTACGCCGGTAATCGACGCACTCACCGCACGGTCGAACAGCATCGCGGCAGCGAGCACGGGAAGCGCCGTGAGCGCGATCGTGATGCTCGCGGTGATGTCACCGGGCCTGCAGCGCACCGACAGCAGTGCCCCGACCAACCCGACCACCGCGCACGCGATCGCCGCGACCAACAGCCCTCGCTGGTGCTGCGCCTGTTCCCCGGAGATCGCCCCCTCGATGCCGCTCAACGCCACGAACACCAGAATCGCGAGCACCACAGGCAGGGTCCGCGCGATGTGCAGCACCGGCCAGTTCCTGCGCATCTGCACCGGAACCCCCGCGGCCTGCAACACCACCAGGAACGCGACCAACATCAACTCGGTGGTCAACGCCGGCGACAACACCGCCGCCCCCACGACAACCCCCACGGCCAGCGGCTGCGACTGCCACCGCAGAGCGATCCCCACCCCCACCAAGGCAACCACCAGGGCCACCGCAAGCCCCACCCCACCCGGAACCCACCGGTAATACCCCGTCACCGCAACAACATCCAGATACAGCCCAGCGATACCGGTGGCCACCAAGGCAATCCCACCGACCCGACCACCAGGCCGCCCGAACACCCGCCACCCAGCAGCACCAAGCCCCACCGAAAGCGCACCCCCGGCAACAACTCTCGCCACCGGCCCGAAGAATCCAGCCTGAGCGGCCAACACCAAAAGCATCAACACCCCCACCAAGGTCACCCCCACCCCAGCCACCGCCAAAACCCGAGAAATCACGCCTTCCCGCTGCCACCACGGAGTCCGAACCCCCCGCCCCGGCCCGCGCCCAACCCCCACCGGCGGCACCGGCCTCATCGGCGGCACCGCCCCCATCTGCCCCATCGGCGTCACCGGCCGACCACCGGGGCCATACCCCCACCCCGACCCAACCGGCCGCCCTGCCGACCTCCCCGCAGGCACAGGCGCCCCACCCGGCCCGTAACCCGGGGCCTGCCCACCTGGCACAGGCACCCCACCCGGCCCCCAACCCGGGCCTTGCCCACCAGGCGCAGGCACCCCACCCGGCCCGTAGCCCGGGCCCTGCCCACCAGGCGCAGCCCAACCTCCCGGCCCATACCCGGGAGCGAACCCAGGAACAGGCTGCCCCACCTCACCGGCTGCACCAACCGCCCAGCCGCCACGAGCCCCGCTAGGCGCTGGTTGGCCAACCCCGACCTGCCCACCGTGCCCGGGCGCAGGCGGTTCCGCAGGACCAGACACCGGCTGACCCATCGCAGAATCACCCTCTGCAGGCCGGCGCCAACCGGATTCCGAGCCCGGATCAGCACCCTCCCCACTCGCAGACCCCTCCCCCGACGATTCAGCGCGGCCCCGCCCAGCCACCTCCCCCGACGACTCCACATCCCCAGCCCGCGACCCCACCTCCGCCCGCAACTGCGCGGCCAGCAGATCCAAATCGCCGCCCACCTGACTCATGTGCGCGCCGAGCGCGGTGAACTCTCCGGAGAGCCGCGCAACCAGCGCGGGATCGATGGCAGTACTCATAACTCCATAGTCGACCCCCACCCGGCACCGAACATGAGTAGAAACCCCCGGCCCCGCCCAGTTCCTACCCGAATCCCCGGCCTATCCCCCGAGAAACCGCCGCCATTGCACCATCAACGGATACTTCGCCGTCACCGACCCGAACCGAACCCGCCCGTGCACCACCAGATGCAACGGCCCGATCGGCGGCCCCGTTCGCACCTTGTTGTTGACCGAGGACCCCACCAGATCGAGCCCGTTCAGATCAACAGTCGCCGCGGCAGGCACCAGCAGAGTCAGTCCGGTGCAGTAGTCGTCGACCTGGATCTCCACGATCTGCGTCTGCATCACCGCTTCGGTGAAATCCAGCGTCACCCCGGACATCAGGTTGTTCAGGTGCAGCACCGGCGGCACCTGCCACGGCCCACGGCGATGCACCCCCGATAACCGACTCCGAATCGCACCGGGATTACTGCCCCCGGACGGCACCGGAACGGGCCGAGGTCGAGGCATCGCGGCAGGCTGCGGCGCCCCCGCTACCCGCATTCCGGGCAGATCGACCAGCACCGCGTTGAGCTCACCACGGGTTTTAGCGGCGAGCGCGGTATCCATCCGCTCGGTGAACTCCCCGAGCGACAACATCCCGAGCCCGACGGCACGCTGCAGCAACTGCCCCACATGCTCACGCTCGGCGTCGGACACGCGTAACTCCCGGTCGCTGACGGGACCTGCCGCCGCGACACCGGGTTTGAAGAGGGATTCTGAACCGCCCATGCCATCGAGGGTAGCCACGAACGGGCACCCTGCACATCAGGGCAAACCCCTATTCCAGCCCCTGCTCGATCGCATACCGCGTCAACTCCACCCGATTGGCCAGCTGCAACTTCCGCAACGTCGCCTGCACATGGTTCTCCACGGTCCGATGCGACAAACTCAACCGCGTAGCGATCTGCTTGGCCGACAACCCCTTGGCCACCATCCGCAACACCTCCGTCTCCCGCTCGGTCAACGAGGGCCGATGCGGCTGATCAGCGGCAACAGGCGCGGTCGCCATCCGCCGATACTCCCCGAGCACCAACCCGGCCAAACCGGGCGTGAACACCGGCTGACCTGCGGCAGTAGCGGTAACAGCATCGATCAACTCAGCCGCCGAAGCACTCTTGACCAGATACCCGCTGGCCCCGGCCTTGATCGCGTCGAGCACATCGTCCCGCTCGGCCGAAGCCGACAGCACCAGCACCCGACTCCCCGGCGAAACCCGCAACACCTCGGCGGTAGCCGCAGCCCCGTTCCCATCGGTGAGCTGCATATCCATCAACACCACATCCGGCTGCACGGCCGCAGCCCGCCGACCGGCCGTACCGACCCCGTCGGCGGTAGCGAGCACCTCGAACCCCGCCTCGGCGAGATCGCGAGACACCCCCTCACGCCACATCGGATGGTCGTCGACCACCATCACGGTAATCACCGGCATCGCCCAACTCCTCTGCTCAGCGCGCCGGTTGGCGCGGAATCCGGAATTCCCACTCGGTACCGTCCCCGTCGGTCAACAACTCGGCATTCCCCCCGAGCGCCGCGATCCGACCGACGATGGACCGCGAAACCCCCATCCGCCCTTCAGATTCCGCCGCCGCCAACCTTCCGGCCGCAATCCCCACCCCGTCATCGCGCACACTCACCACCAGCATGTCACCGGTATCCTCCAGCAGCACATAGGCTTTCGCGCCAACCCCCGCGTGCAACGCAACATTCGACAGCGCAGTAGTCACCGCCGCGGCGATCTCCTGCGCCACCACCCGCCCGACCAACACCGGATCACCCGGCGTAGCCACCGACACCGTAGGCGTAGCGCGAGCGGTCAACAACGGCCGCAAATCCACTTCCCCCGACGAGGAATCGGAAACCTCCGCCTGCTCGGACAACAACACCCGCAACGCCACCTCCTGCTCCCCCGCCCGATGCACGAGTTCCATTGCGGGCCCGCCTATCTCATCCCCACGCCGCTTGATGAACGCCAACACCTGCAACACCCCGTCGTGCACCTCGCGAGCCAACCGCTCCCGCTCCTGCGCCGCGGCGGTGATCCGCAAGGCATGTTCCAACTGCCCCTGCGCCCGCCGAGCCGTATTGGCGGCAAGCCCCAGCGCCAACCCCACCGAAACCAACACGGGCGCAGTCGCATCGCCCCACACGTCCTGCCCCCACTGACCCCGCACGGTCACCACCACGGCCGCCATCGCCAGTCCCGCAACAACTCCCGCGATAGGCCCGCGCAGAATCGCCATCGAGATCACCGAGTTCGCGATCCACAGGGTCGTGGGCAGTGTCTGATGCCCGTGATACCAATCGTAGTCGGCGACAAGGCGTGTCGAGGCGATCAATGCCACGGTCACCACCTGGTCCCCGAACACCACCCAGCCGCGAATCTTCCCGGTCGCCTCGGGGAAGTACCACTGCGACAACAGCAATGCCGAAGTCCCGGACCAGATCGCCATCACCGCGATCAGCACCCAGCTCAGTCGCGGATGCTCGTAGTACGGCACCGACGCGATCTGCTGCCCGATCGCATACAGCAGCGTGACCAGCCGAAACGCCTGCGCGGCCCGCCACAGCGGCGCGGTCGCGGCGTCGGTGGTGCTCAACTCAGCTGTGTGGGTCCGCATCGCCGGGCTCGGTTTCCTCCTCGCGCAACCGCTTTCGCACGTCGAAGCGGTCCGCGGGTTCGGGTTTGTCGGGCTGCGCGGCGAACAGTTTTCGATCCTCACCCGCGGCTATCTCGCCGTAGACCTCCTCGGGACTGCCCGACAGCAGATAGCGAATCGCGGTGTTGCCCACCGCAATCAACGGAACAGCAAGCAGCGCGCCCGCGATCCCGCCGACAACCAACCCGGCGGTGATGGCCAACACCACGGCCAGCGGATGGATGCTCACCGCCCGACCGAGCAGAAGTGGTTGCAGCACATGCCCTTCCAGCTGCATGACCGCGATGATGATGCCCAACACGATCAGCGCGGTCACCAAACCCTTGGTGACCAAGGCGATGAACACCGCGACGAACCCGGCCACCACCGCACCGATGATCGGAATGAACGCACTGATGAACACCAGCGAGGCCAACGGCAACGCAAGCGGCACATGCAGAATCGCCAGCCCGGCACCTATGCCGATCGCATCCACGGCAGCGACCACCACGGTGGCCCGCACGAACCCGACCAGCGTCCCGAACCCCAATTCACCAGCAGTGCGCACCTTTTCGCGATGCGCGGTAGGAATCACCCGAGTGACGAAGCGCCAGATCTGATCCCCGCCGTAGAGGAAGAAGATCAGGATGAACAGGATCAAGAACGCACCGGTCAGAATGTGGCCGATGACCGTAGCGGTGGTCAGCGCACCGCTGGTCAGACTCTCGCGGTTGTCCTGAATGGTGCGCACGATGGTGTCGCCGGCGTTGCGGATCTGCTGGTCACTCATGTGCGGCGGCCCGTTGATCAACCAGTCCTGCACCTTGTGCACGCTGTTGGTGACCTCGTTGGACAGCCCCGGCACCCCGTCGACGAACTGTTCCACGACAAAGGTCATCACCCCCGCAAGCAGCCCGATCGACCCGACCAGCGCCACGAACACCCCGAGCCACCGCGGGATCCCCACCCGCTGCAACCAATCCACCAGCGGCGCGAGCAGCGCGGCGGCCAACAGTGCGATGGCCAACGGGATCACCACCGTGGCGAATTTCTGCACCAGCATGCCCACCGCGATCAGCGCGGCGAAGATGATCAGCAGCCGCCAACTCCAGGCCGCGGTCTTGCGAACCAGGGGATGTACAGACTCGGCATCCGAACGCCACGGCGAAGACGCGGGCCCCGAAACTACCTTCTGGTCGGTCACCCGAGAGAGCCTATCGGTCGCAACGCTAGATTGGTTGTCGTGTCGGCGCCTCTGGAAGCGGTCAAACAGACCATGCGAACGCGGTGGCCGCTGTATCTGACGTCGGTGCTGCTGGCCAACGTGTTCGGCTTCGTGCTGGTGTGGGCGTTCATCCAATACGGCCTGCCGGTTCCCGAAGGCGAAGCCGATGCGGTGCGCCAGACGGGTCTGCTCGCGCCGCTGTTGGTGTTCGGTGTCGCCGCGGTGCTGAGTATCTTCGCCGCCGCGCTGATGTTGCGGCCGGTGATGCGCTGGCAGATGCGGGGCGGGCCGCCCAGCAGACGTGAGCAGATGGCGGCGTTGCATGTGCCGCTGCGGCAGTCGATCGTGCACCTGATCCTGTGGATCATCGGCGGCGCGATCCTGGCCGTGTTGATCATCGCCGAGTCGCCGGAGCTGGCGGGCGCGGTGATCGTCACCGAATGTATGGCCGCGACCATCGTGTTCGGCTTCACCTACATGCTGGGCGAACGCATCCTGCGCCCGGTCGCCGCCGAGGCACTGACCGAGGGCACCTTCGACCACACGCTGACCCCCGGCGTGGGCACTCGCATGGCGATGACCTGGGGAATGGGCACGTTCGCGCCGACGATCGCGATCGTGCTGCTGTGCGTCACGCAGATCTCCTCGGACGTGAAGTTCTCGGCGAAGTCGCTGGCCATCTCGATCCTGCTGCTGTGTGGCGTGGTGATCCTGCAGGCGCTGGCGTTGTCGATGCTGACCGGATCGTCGATCTCCGACCCGGTGCGGCAGCTGTCGCAAGCCATCAACCGGGTGCAGGCGGGCGCGCGTGACGTGCAGGTGGAGGTCTACGACGGCAGCGAGATCGGGCTGCTGCAGGTGGGCTTCAACCGGATGATGGACGAGGCGGCCAAGCGCCGCAGGCTGCAGGAACTGTTCGGCCAGCACGTGGGCGAGGACGTGGCCCAGCGCGCGCTGGACTACGGCACCGAGCTGGGCGGTGAGACGCGGTTCGTGGCGGTGCTGTTCGTGGACATGGTCGGTTCCACCGCGGCCGCCGCCGAGCGCCCGCCCACCGAGGTGGTCAGCCTGCTCAACGAGTTCTTCCGGGTGGTGGTCGACGTGATCGACAGCCATCACGGCTTCGTCAACAAGTTCGTCGGCGATGCGGCGCTGGCGATCTTCGGTGCACCGCTGGACCGCCCCGACGCGCCCAGTGCCGCGCTGGCCGCCGCCCGTGATCTGCGCGAACGGCTGCGCGAGGTGACCAGTCTCGATATCGGCATCGGCGTGTCGGCGGGCCTGGCGGTCGCCGGAAACATCGGTGCGGCAAACCGTTTCGAATACACCGTGATCGGCGACCCCGTCAACGAGGCGTCGCGACTCACCGAATTGGCCAAAGATCATCCCGGCCGCGTTCTCGCTTCGGGCAGCGCGCTGTACTTCGCCGACGAAAGCGAGCAAGAACATTGGGTAACCGGAGACGAGGTCCAGTTGCGCGGCAGACGCCGAAAAACCCGGCTGGCCTGGCCGAAACCCTCCGCCGACGGGCCGAACGCGGACGAGGAAGAGCAACAACCTTCGTTAAGCTGAGACCGTGACGGCCGACGGCGACCTAGCAGGCGAAGTGGAGCACCCGCGCCGCCGATTCTGGTGGGTCAAGTGGCTGCTCGGCGTGGTGGTACTCGCGCTGCTCATCGGCGAAGGCATCTATCTCTGGCCCCGCCTGCACGAATCGTGGCGCACGCTCACCGAGATCCACTGGGGTTGGCTGGTGCTGTGCATCGTTCTCCAGGCCATTTCGATGAGCGGTTTCGGCCGCGTACAGAAACAACTGCTACACGCCGGTGGCGTCGACGTGAGCCAGGGCAAATCGGTCTCGGTGGTCTACGGCGCGACCGCGATGTCGCTGACGTTGCCCGCGGGCCAGGTGTTCTCCACCGCGTTCACCTACCGGCAGACCCGCCGCTGGGGCGCCAGCCCGATCGTGGCCTCCTGGCAACTGGTCTTCTCCGGCGTGGTCGCCGCCGCGGGCCTTGCGCTGATCGGCATCGGCGGCGCGGCGCTGGTCGGGCAGGGCATCGGGTTCAAATTCATCGGCTCGCTGGTGGTGCTGGGCCTGATCCTGTTCACCGGCAACTACCTCGCCCGACACCCCGGCACCCTCGAGGCGATCCTGCGACGGGTGCTCGCGCTGGTCAACCGGCTGCGGAAGAAGCCGGCCGATCACGGCATCGCCAAGCTGGCCGAATTCCGGGCGCAGCTCGAGTCGGTGGATCTGGGCAAGAAGGACGGGGCCCTGGTCGGGGTGTGGGCGCTGGTGCACCGGTTCGCCGATGTGGCGTGTCTTGGTGCGGCGTGTTTCGCGGTCGGCGCCGATCCGAAGTTGTCCGGGCTGCTCATCGCGTTCGCGGCGGGCAAGGCGGTGGGGTCGATTCCGTTCGCGCCCGGCGGCATCGTCTACGTGGACGCCACGCTGATCTACGGTCTCACCGCGGCTGCGGGCCTGCCGGCCTCGCACGCGGTCGCGGCCGCCTTCGTGTACCGGTTCGTCAGCTTCATCCTGGTGGCGATCGTGGGCTGGATCGTGTTCGCGTTCCTGTTCCGCAACCCCCATGCCGACGACGAGGAGTACGAGGAAGAGTTCAAGCAGCAGCGCCGAATCTGATCACCGCAGGGCGCGAATCGCGGCCCGCCAGCCGAGCAGGAACAGCGCGAGCACCGACGCCGCGACGATCACGAAACTCACCGCCACCCCCTGCCCGCTGACCGCGCGAAAGACCATCCCGCCCACCAGTGTGCAGGCCCAGATCAGAATTCCGCTGGGCCACAACGCCGTTGCGTCGAACCGCGTGCTGCGCGCGACCAACACCGCCAGCGCCCACCCGAGAATCAGCCCTAATCCGAAGGGCCACACCGTTTTCAGCAGTCCGGCCAGCACGGCCTCATCGTGACTACGCCGACCGATCGCGCAGAAAACGACCACCAGCAGGGCATCGATACCGAACGGTGCGAACCTTTTCACGCACGTAGCGTAACCGGTCAAGATCGACTTCGAGACCGGTCAGCAACCACTGACCAGTGATAACTCAGGCCTCGGGCGTGGCCAACGACTTCAGCAGTACCGCGGCCAGACGCGAAGTGGCGTCACCACTGTCGGCATCGGCGATATGCACCGCGAACACCAGATCGCCCATCGTGGCCAGCAACCACCCGTCGGGTCCGCCCTTGGCGGCGAACGCGGTGATGTCGCGGAATCCGCGCAGCGCGGTGGTTTCCGGCTTGTCGATGCCCTCGTGCATCATCGCGCGCAACCGGTCGACCGCGGCCGGTGGCAGCGCGGGTGGCGGCGTATCGGTGGTGCTGGGACTGCCCGCCACGATCATCGGCGGCACCACCGAACCACGCGAGATCGCGGCCGCGGCAATGGCCATGCCGAACGGACTGACCTGCACCGCATCCGCCCCGGCACCTTGACGCACCTGCTCGGTGCTGCGGCCCGGCGCGCTGATCCGCCCGGTCACCTCGTCCAGTCCCGGCACCTTGAAGTCGACGCCGACGCCCAGCGCGGTGGCCGCCTCGGCCGCCTCCTGCACCGTGACATCCTGCGCCGGCTTGTTCTTGGTCGCCGCGGCGACAGCACGGAACAGCTCCATCGTGCCGCCGGCGGGGAACAGTCCGGTGAAGGCGATCGGACCCTTGTCGGTGGCGTAGGAGTTCTGCGCGACCGCGACCACCGCGCCGGTGGAGGGCTGCATGGCCACCACGGTCGCCGCGGTGCCCACACTCACCACCGCGTCCTCGGCGGCGCGTTGCAGGCGCTGGTCCATCGTGGCGGCGATGTCGGGCCCGGCCGGTCCCTGATAGCCGGCCACCTGGTTGACGAACTTGCCGTCGGCCTCGAAGATCTGCACACCCCAGCCCGCGGTGGCTTCCAGGCTGTCCTGCCACACCTTGCGCAACGCGTCCAGCATCGGCGACCGCGTGCGCCGGTCCGCGGAGATCAGCTTGGGCTGCTTCTCCATCACCACGCCGGGGATCTTGGCCATGCGCGGTTCCAGGATCGCGAAATCGCCGTCGCGCAGGTTCACCGCGACGATCGGCTGACCCTGCGACCCGGCCAGCTGCTGCATCAGCGACGGCCCGGTGATCAACGGCGCGACGGGTTCGATGGCGTCGGCCAGCGCGTTGGTGGTGCCCACGAGGTCGCCGGTGCGCGTGGGATCGATCTTGATGACGTTGAGTGTCTGCTCGGTCATGAGCACTTCGCCCGGCAGGTCGACGACCTTGGGCGGCGGCTTGGCCGTGGTGCGCACGAGCTTGACGGTGCGATTGTTGGCCAGCTGCGGCATCACCACCGCGGGCTCCCAGGAGATCCGCCAGCCGATCGCGAGCTTGCGGACGGTGCCCTGCAGTGTGTAGGTCCAGTCCTTCTTCTCGCCGAAGTTCCAGGCGACTTCCATCGCGAAGATCGCCGACTCGGAGTCGAGGTCGATCACCTGCGACGCCTCGTAATCGACGGTGCCCGACTGCAGGCCCTCGAACATTTGCTTCATGGTTGCCGAAGCGGCGGCGGGGTAGGAGGTCAGGTCGGCTGCCTTGCCGTAGTCATGCTCGTCGAGGAGATCGGCGAACTGCGTGACCACCGTCTCCGACTCGCTCGACTTCCCACCCACTCCGCACGAGCACAACGCCATGGCGAGGGTCGCAACCCCTGCGATAGCCATTGCGCCCCGTACGCGAAAGCGGCGGGATCCCCACACATCCATATCGCCCACTCTTCACTCTTGCCACTCCGGTAACAAATCCACCGTACCGGAAGTTGACCCGTCTCCAATGCCCCGGCAAATCGGGCATTGGCCCGACCTCGACACCTCGATTGTGCCGGAAGTCTCGCCCCGATGGGGGTCCGATTTCCAACCTCGCCCAGTAAGCGACAACAACTGCTGTGTCAACCGTACCGACCGCCACGCCGGGTAGTGCGGATCTCGCATTTGTCCGGCGATTCAAGGCGAGGGTACCCAAAGGCACCGACACCCAACCCCGCGGTATCCCCTTCTCACCTGCGGTGTGGGCCCGTTCACGCACAGCGGAATCCCGTGCGCGCATATCGGCGTAATCTTGTAATCACTGCAACATGCACTACACAGATAGCAGGTGATTTCCATGCGGAACGCTCATCGCGAACGCGGATTCGGCCGTCCCGGCGGCTGGCAGCAAGCCGACCTCCCCGACCCCGCCGACGCCGCCGACTGGTTCGCCGGACGATTGCCCACCGACTGGTTCACCGGCGAAGTCGAGATCGAGATCGACCGCGACGAGATCGTCGTGGTCGGCGTACTGCCCGTCCCCGACGACGCGAGCGCCGCCACAAAGGAGGGCGCGCTGGCCCGCTTCCGCGAGTCCACCCGCCCCGCGCGCATGCAGATCGCCGACGAGGCCCAACGCCGTTACGGCCGCAGCGTCGCCTGGGGTGTGCGATCCAACGGCGAACGAATCCTGTTCACCCACCTGGCCGTCCCGGTCATGACCCGCCTGCGCCAACCCGAACGCCAGGTCCTGGACACCCTCATCGACGCAGGCGTTGCCCGCTCCCGCGCCGACGCCCTCGCCTGGACCGTCAAACTCGCGGGCAAACACGCCGAAACCTGGCTGGCCGAACTCCGCGAAGCCATGCGCAAGGTCGACGACCTGCGCTCGGAGGGTCCTACGGGGCTGTGATTCTCGGCCGCCTCGATCTGGACTGACCAGAGGGTGCGACGAAGGAGTGCCCGGCGGGAGGGAAGATCGAGGGAACAGGCCGAGAATCTGCGGCACCAGCCGCTATATATACAGTGGCCTGCATGGAAAGTGTGCAGGCCACTGGTCCGATCCTGGTCATCAATGGACCGAACCTGAACATGCTCGGTACCCGGCAGCCCGAGATCTACGGCGCCGACACCCTCGATGACGTCATCGCCCTGTGCGAAAAAACTGCCGCCCGCTTCGATCGCACGGTCGTCGCCTTCCAGTCCAATCACGAAGGCGCGCTGATCGACCGGATCCAGCAGGCGCGCGGTGAGGTGTCGGCGATCGTGATCAATCCCGGCGGCCTCACCCACACCTCGGTGGCGCTGCGCGACGCACTGGCCATCCCGGAGGTGCCGATCGTGGAAGTGCACATCAGCAATATCCATGCGCGCGAAGAGTTTCGGCACCATTCCTTCGTCTCGCCGATCGCGACCGCGGTGATCGCGGGCTTGGGTATCCAGGGTTACGCGGCCGCGATCGAGTTCTTGGCCCAGTCCTAGCCGAGCCGGAAAACGGGGAATCCCGGTGCGATAGCGGTCAATTCGGCATCGGTGGCGTCTTTGGTGACTCCTTCGAAGAACTTGCCGACCTCCCAGCCGAACTTCTCCAGGTACAACCGCAGCAGCGGCACCTTGTCGACGTCGGGAACCTCTGTGGCACTGAAGGTTTCACTCTTGCGCCCCAGCCGCAGCTCACCCTCGCCCGCCACGCGCAGGTTGCGCACCCACTGCGTGTGCCCGCGCGGCGCGACCAGATAACGCTGCCCGTCGGCGCCGGTCATCACGTTCACCATCGTGGTCCGCCATTCCCCGCTCTTGCGCCCGCGCACCGCGAGCAGTCGCGAACCCATGATGCTGATCCCGAGCTTGGGCAGCAGGTTGGCGATCTTGTTGAAGACCGCGTCGGCGCCGGCGGGGCTGAGGTAGCGGGTGGCGTTGTCCATGTCGTTCACTCCTTGAAACCGTGAGCACTGCTCTCTGTTGAGAACAAGCATGCGCGCGCGACAACCGATAGTCAAGAGCAGTGCTCACACTTCCTGAATTGTCCAATTCAAGCGAAGTATTGCCGCAATGGAATGTAGTACGTATGCTACATTTCATCGAAGGTCGATGACTGGGAGGCACTCATGACTTCGAACGATGGCGTCGTACTAGACGTCAAGCAATTGCGGATGCGGTACGACGACACAGACGTGCTGCACGACGTGACATTCCAGGCCAGGCGCGGGGAAGTGCTCGTGATGCTCGGCCCCAACGGCGCGGGCAAAACCACCACGATCGAGATCCTCGAGGGGTTCCGCAGGAGGTCGGCCGGTCAGGTCGACGTGCTGGGGGCCGATCCCGAACGCGGTGACGAACTCTGGCGCGCCCGCATCGGCGTGGTCCTGCAGTCCTGGCGCGACCACGCCAAATGGCGTGTGGCAGAACTGCTTCGCCACCTGGGCACCTACTACGCCCCGTATTCCACGGCCCGCATCCAACGGCCCTGGGACACCGCCGAACTCATCGACCTGGTCGGGTTGACCGAACAGGCCGATGCCAAGATCTCGTCGCTGTCGGGCGGTCAGCGGCGCAGGTTGGATGTGGCGATCGGCATCGTCGGCAAGCCCGAACTGCTGTTCATGGACGAACCGACCGCCGGTTTCGATCCGGCCGCGCGCCGCGACTTCCACGACCTGGTGCACCGCCTGGCCGACCTGGAAGACACCACCGTGCTGCTGACCACGCACGACCTCGACGAGGCCGAGAAGCTGGCCGACCGGATCCTGATCCTGGCAGGCGGGCGCGTGATCGCCGACGGTTCCCCCGACGAACTGTCCCGTTCGATCGCCGGTGAAGCGCAGGTCAGCTGGACCGTCGACGGTCAGCGCTTCGTGCACACCACCACCGAGTCGACCAAGTACGTGCACGAACTGTTCAAACAGCACGGCGACGCCATCGGCGACCTGGAGGTGCGCCGGGCCTCGCTCGAGGACACCTACATGACCCTGGTTCGCCGCGCGGAATCCGGCGAGGAAGTCGCCGCCGTGCACACCCTCACGGAGGTCACCCGATGATCCGCACCGGCATCAACCGCGGCCTGATCGAGTTGCGTCAGGCCTACAGCTCGCCCGTCGACCTGATCGGGCAGTTCCTCACCCCCGCCATCACGCTGCTGGTGTTGTTCCTGCTGCGGAACACCATGTACGACAACTCCGGCCTGTCGGTCGCCGAGTTGGCCGTGCCCGGCCTGCTGTCCACGATCATCTCGTTCAACGGCATGTACGCCCTGCTCAACGTGCTGGTCCAGGATCGCGAAGACGGCACGCTGTTGCGCGCCAAGGCCGTACCCAAGGGCATGGTCGGCTACTTCGTGGGCAAGATCGTGACCACCACGGGCGCGGTGTTGGCGCAGCTGGCTATCGTGCTCGGCGTGAGCATGGCAATCATCGGCGGCTTCTCGATCAGCAGCCTCGGCGCGCTGGCGACCTTCACGTGGGTGGTCGTGCTCGGGCTGCTCGCGGTGTTGCCACTGGGCGCGATCCTGGGCAGCGTCCTCGACGCCCGCACCGGCTTCCTGCTGACCATGCCGCTGATGGCCGTGATCGCGATCTCGGGCATCTTCTACCCGATCACCGCGATGCCCGGCTGGCTCCAGGGCCTGGCACAGGTGTTTCCGATCTACTGGCTCGGCCTGGGTATGCGCTCGGCCCTGCTACCGGCCGACGCGGTCGCGATCGAACTCGACCAGTCGTGGCGTCACCTGGAAACCGTTGCGGTGCTGGGGATCTGGGCGGTGGTCGGTTTGCTGCTGGCCCCGATGGTGTTGCGCCGCATGGCCGGTCACGAATCCGGTTCCACGATGGCCGCGCGAAGGGACAAGGCGATGCAGCGTGCCTTCTGAAGTCATCTACAACCGCATCGCGATGCTGCGCGCCGAACGCGGCATCTCGCGACGCGAACTGGCCGAGGCGCTGGGTGTGCACTACCAAACCGTCGGCTACCTCGAACGCGGCGAATACAGCCCCAGCCTGCACCTGGCTTTACGGCTGGCCGCCTACTTCGAAGTGGCTGTGGAAGTGGTGTTCTCGACCGAGCCGTTCCCGAGGCTGGGCGCCGAGACCGCCTGAGCACGACCGAACCGTCCGGCAGCACCTGTGCCGGACGGTTTCGGTGTCATCGGCGAAGCAGCTGAAATGTCGAGGCCGACGTGCCGACGGCTCGGTCCCAGAAGGACGAAACCGATTCCGCCAGCACGGTATCCACGCCGACCGCGGTACCGGTCTCCACGACGTGCCGCGCACCGGCCGCCATCATCCGCAGGTAGGCCGCATCAGCGAGGCCGCCTTCCTCCGCCATGCCCGCCCACGCGGCGTACAGGTCGCCGAGACTGCCCAGTGAGCGCTGGGCGTAGGGCAGGAACCGAGCGATCTCGGAGCCGGACCGCTCGATGATCGCCAGCGCCTGTTCGTAGCCGAGCAGCAGCGGCAGGAACAGGGCCAGCATCGCCTGGTAGTAGACCTGGGCCGCGCCGTCGTCGGCACCCAGATATTCCGCTGTCGCCAAGGGCCGCAACAACTCTCGCTGCGCCTCGAAGACTTCCGGGAGTCCGCTGTAGAAGATGTAAGCCGACGAGCCTGCGAGCTCTTCGGGCTGAGCCATCACCCCACCGGCGAGAAACTCACCACCTCGGGCCCGGACGAACGCCGCGCCCTCCCTGGTGCGCTGTGGAGAATCCGAGGACAGGTTGACCACGACCTTGCCGGTCAGATCGACGGAATCGAGGACCGCGTCCATCGCGTCGTAGTGGGTCAGGCTGAGCACGATGAGCTCGGCCGCCGCCACCGCTTCGGCGATCGAGTCGGCGCGCTCGGCGCCGAGCCCGTCGGCCTTCTCGGGGGTGCGGTTCCAGACCGTCACCGTGACTCCGGCCGCGAGATAGGCGCGCACGATCTGCTGCCCCATCGGGCCGAGCCCGACCACGGTGACGGATCGGCCCGGCATCAGGAGGCCTTGCCCAGCATCAGCGCGTAGGTCGAAACCGGTTCGCCCGCAGCCTCACTCGCGGCGAGGGCCTTGCGCCAGTACGACTGGGCGAGGTGGGACAAGCCCGCGTCGACGCCGACTTCCTCGCTGGCGTCGATGATGTGCTGGGCGCCCGCGTCCATCATCTTCAGGCTCGCCAGGTCGGCCCAGCCGCCGTTCTGGTTCGCCTTCGAGAACTCGTCCATGAAGTACGGGAACGCCTCGCTCGCGCGGACCGCGAACGGTACGAACTGGGCGATGTCGTGCCCGGACTTCGCGATCACGGCGGTCGCCTGGTCGAAGGCGAGCAGCCAGGGGTGGAAAATCGTGAGTAGTGCCTGGTAGAAGACCTGGGCGAGGCCGTCGTCGGCGCCGAGGTATTCCTGGGGGCTCAGCGGGCGCAGGAGTTCGGCGTGCGCGTCGAACACCGCCTCGGGGCCGCTGTAGAAGATGTAGGACGCGGGATGGGCGATATTGTCGCCTGCCGACATCACACCGCCGGAGAAGAATTCGGCGCCGTGTTCGCGGACCCATTTCGCGCCTGCCCGCGCTTTCTCCGGTGAATCCGACGACAGGTTGGCGATCACCTTGCCGGGCAGGTGGTCGATCGCCTGGCCGAGCACGTCGTACATGGCGTCGTAGTGGGTCAGGCTGAGCACGGAGACCTTGTTGGCGTCGAGTGCTTCGGCGACGGTGTCGGCGCGCTTGGCACCCAGCGCCACCATCGCGTCGACCTTGGCGGTGCTGCGATTCCACACCGTCACCTCGACGCCGGCCTCGAGGAAGGCCTTGACCATGGACTGGCCCATCGGGCCGAGGCCGAGCACGGAAACGGAAGCGGATTTCTCAGACATGGTGTGGCCCTTCAGTTCTCGGATACTGGGTGGTTCGGCGCCGCTTTCCATGGTGGTCGGCGCGAGTATCGTCGGGAAGACCGCACGTTGTGATGGGGTTGCTTACCTAGAGGTTCGAAATACGGTCAGAAGGGTGTGGCGGCGATGAGCAGTGACGCGGATCACGATGTGTGCGGTATGAGCCTGGCGATCGACGTCGTCGGCGGTAAATGGAAGCTGCACCTGATGTGGGTGCTGGGCGATGGGCCGCAGCGGTTCGGGCAGATCCGGCGGCTGCTCGACGGGGTGAGCGAGAAGGTGCTCGCCGAGAATCTGCGTCATCTGGAGAGCAGCGGAGTGGTGCATCGCGAGATCTTCCCCGAGATCCCACCGCGCGTGGAGTACTCGCTCACCCCGCTCGGTGAAACCCTGCGCGAGGCACTGGCACCGCTCGAGGTCTGGGGCGCCACGCATCGCACGGAGTTGACCACCCCGGCCGGCCTTCGCGTGCCGGAAGTACCCGCCGCCGAAGTCGCGCTGTAACTGTCAGCAGCTCAGAATGTTTCGCGCCCACCAGGCTGCGTCGCCCTCACAGTCGCGGTAACGGCAAGTGGTTCATAGCGATTCGCTCGCCGATGCGTTCCAACAGTTCCGCCGCGGCGATGATCGACCGCGCGGGATCAGGCTCGAGATCGCTGAGCGGATAGCAAGCAGCGAACCCCGCGGCCCGAATCTCCCCCAGCGACAACATCATTCGTCCCACCGCCGCAACCACCGGCACCCCCGCCGCCTTGGCCGCCGCCGCCACCCCCACGGGCGCCTTCCCGTGCATACTCTGATGATCCAGCGACCCCTCCCCGGTCACCACCAGCGTCGCCGCACCCACCAGCGTGGTGAATTCCAGCAGCTCGAGCACCACATCGATCCCGCTGCGCACCTGCGCCCCCAACACCGCAAGCACCCCGAACCCGGTACCGCCCGCGGCCCCCGCCCCACCGATCTCCGCATACCCCGTGCCCAGCACAGCAGCCCAATTGGTCAGCCCCGCTTCGAGTTTCACCATCTGCCGAACACTGGCCCCCTTCTGCGGCGCGTACACCGCCACCGCACCGGCGGGCCCGAGCAGCGGATTGTCCACATCGCAGGCCAACGTGAACCGCGCCGTGGAAACAGCAGGATGCAACCCACTGCGGTCCACCGCGATCACCTGTCCGAGCATCGCGGCCACGTCCCCCGCGACCTCCAACTCCACCCCGTCGCGGTCCAGCAACCGCAACCCCAACGCCCGCAACAATCCGGCCCCACCATCGCTGGAAGCGCTGCCGCCGAGCCCCAACACGATGTCGCGCGCCCCCGCGTCCAGCGCGTGCGCGATCACCACCCCCAACCCGAAAGTGCTGGCCTGCAACGGTGCCAACCGTCCACCCGGCAGTTTCACCAACCCCACCGCAGCCGCCAACTCCACCACCGCGGTCTCTCCCCGCACCGCGTAGACAGCGGTCGAAGGTTCCCCGGTGGGCCCCGGTGCGTCGACCTCGACCCGCGTCCACCCCGCCGCCGCGAACGCGTCGACCATCCCGTCGCCGCCATCGGCCACCGGCACACACCGCACGTCGGCCCCCGGCATCCGCCGAGAAATTCCCCTGGCCAACGCGCGAGCTACCTCAGGCGCACTCAGCGACCCCTTGAACTTGTCGGGAGCAAGCACAACCAGCGGTCGGTGAGTCATCGGTTCCGCCTCTCCCCGCGAATTCGGCCTGTAATCCACGGTAGCGTCAGCATATGTCGACGCAGGTCCGCAAGAACACCGCCATGGAGCGGTTCGAACTCACCAGCGACGGTCGCCCCGTCGGCTACATCGAATACCAGGACACCGGCGACGAACGAGCCATGGTCCACACCGAGATCTTCCCCGAGTTCGAAGGCCGCGGCTTCGCGAGCACGCTGATCGAATCCGCCCTGGACACCAGCCGTGAAGAAGGTTTCGCCATCCTGCCGATGTGTCCGGTGGTTCTGCATTTCATCACCACCCATCCCGAGTACATCGCGTTCGTCCCGCAACGATCCAGGGCGATCTTCGGCCTGCCTCAGTAGCGCGCGACGGCCCCGTCGACGGCCAGTTGCAGTTCGTCTTTGACCAGCTTGGCGATATCGCCGGGCCGTTGCGGCAGCTCGAGAATCGGCGCCCGGAAGTACGCGACGCCGGAAACCACCTCAGCGGCACTGGGCCCGACAGCAGACGGCACATGTTGCCCGTAATTCATCCCGATAGCGACCAACGCGGGCGCGGCATCCAACTTGGCCGCCCGGAACGCGATGTGCCCGATCCCGCTGCCCACCGCCTGCACCTTCGTGTGGTCGACCTCGTTGCACGTGCCCTCGGGAAAGATCGCCAGGTGATCACCGGCGACCAACCGCTGCGCGCACACATCCATCATCCGCTGACCCGCGGCATTGACCGCGCGGATCCCGTGGTCCTTGCCCCGGAACACCGGAATCCCGCCCATCATGTCGACCTTGCGCCGCTGCTCGGGCTCGACGAACAGCTCGTCTTTGGCCAGCACCCGCACCCGCCCGATCTTCGACCGCAACGGTGACCGCCAGGCCGTGGCCGCGACCGTGTACGGGTCGCTGGTGGACAGGTGGTTGATCGCGTAGATCACCGGCCGCCCGCTGCGGATCAACGCTGTCAGCTGCTGTTTCGCACCGTCGGCGAACATCACGCGCGGCCGGAAACGCCGGGCCAGCACCGCGTACGAGGCCAGCGCCTTCCACCTGTTCTGCTGATGACGCAGGTAGTAGTCGTACACGGCGTCGTTGTCATCGAGCAGGACTTCGGGCACAGGCATAGGGCGACCTTACCGGCGCGCTCGAAGGCCCGCGCGCGGAGAAATTCCGGTTTCGATCCGTTGCGTGGGAAGCGCGCGGGGCCGTGGCAATGCGATGATGGCAGCGTGGCAGGCGGAGACGACCCGGACGAGCGCCGGACTCGCGACGGGCACGGCGACGATCGGCGGCGCGGGCAGCCCGCGGTGGGAGTCCGCGCGGGCAACCTGCTGGTGTCGGCGATCGACCTGGTGGAACCGACGTTCCGGCGCACCGTGGTGTACGTGATCGAGCACAACGACGCGGGCAGTCTGGGCGTGGTGTTGAACCGGCCGAGCGAGACCCCGGTGGTCGATGTGCTGCCGGCCTGGGCGGATCTGGCCGCCAGCCCCGACGATCTGTATATCGGCGGCCCGGTCAAACGCGATGCGGCGCTGTGTCTGGCCGTGCTGCGCGAGGGTGTCGACATCAGTGAGGTGCGCGGGCTGCGCCGGGTGGACGGCCGGGTGGTGCTGGTGGATCTGGACGCCGATCCGGCCGAGATCCGCCCGCTCATCGAGCAGATCCGGGTGTTCGCCGGGTACGCGGGATGGTCGATGGGCCAGCTCGACGGTGAGCTCGACAACGAGGACTGGATCGTGGTGTCGGCGCTGCCGTCGGACCCGGTCGCCACCGATCGCCACGACCTGTGGGCCGCGGTGTTGCGCCGTCAACCGTTGCCGCTGGCTCTGCTGGCGACCCACCCGATCGAACTCGAACGCAACTGATCCGGTCTCCGCGTGGGAGACCGGATCGTGTGCGCCGCAGCCTATTTCGCTTGCTTGCGGAAGATCGACTTCGACCAGAGGAAGCCGCCGCCCGCGATCACCACGCACCAGGCCAGCGAGACCCAGCCGTTGATGCCGATCTCGGTACCCATCAGTAGCCCGCGCAGGGTTTCGGTGATGGGCGTGAAGGGCTGGTACTCGGCGAACTGACGCAAGCCCACCGGCATGGTGTCGGTAGCCACCAGGCCGCTGCCGAGGAACGGCATCATCACGATGGGAAACGGTGCGTTGCTGGCACTTTCGACGTTGGGCGAGATCAGGCCCAACGCGATGGCAAGCCAGGAGAAGGCGAAGGTCACCAGCACTAGCAGACCCAGCGCGGCGATCCACTCGACGACGCCGGCCGAGGGCCGGAACCCGATCAGCAGGGCCACGCCGAGCATCATGGCGATGCCGCCGATCGCCTGCAGCAGCGAGCCGAGCACCTGTCCGGTGAGCATCGAGGACTGCGAAATCGACATCACTCGAAAGCGATTCACGATGCCCTTGCTCGCGTCACTGGCGATCGACACCGCCACCGACACCGTCATATACGCGGGCAGCAGCAACAACATGCCCGGTGCCAGATAGTCGATGTAGTTGCCGCCCGACGATTTCTCCAGCGCGCCGCCGAACACGAAGTTGAAGATCAGCATCAACACGGTCGGCATGATGATGATGCTGAAGACCATGCTGGGGTAGCGCTTGGCGTGAATCATGTTGCGCCGCAACATCGTCATCGTGTCGGCGAACGCGTAGGACTTGGTCTGGGTGGTCATCGCACTGACTCCTGCTCGGTGATGGTGGTGCGGCCGGTGAGGGTGAGGAAGACGTCGTCGAGATTGGGGGTGTGCACGGAAATGCCGCCCGCTTCGATGTTTTCGGCATCGAGCAGATCGAGCACCGCGCGCAGCGAGCGCACGCCACCGTCGCCGGGCACCGCGAGGGTGAGCCCGTCGCTGCCTTCCAACACCTGGGCGGTGGAGCCGAAGGCGTAGCGGGCCGCGTCCAGGGCGGTCTGGTCGCCGAAATCGATGCGGATGTGGCCGCCGGGGATCAGCCGTTTCAGTTCTGCCGCAGTGCCTTCGGCGACGATGCGGCCGTTGTCCAGTACCGCGATGCGGTCGGCCAGGTGGTCGGCCTCCTCCAGGTACTGGGTGGTCAGGAACACGGTGACGCCGAGGTCGTCGACCAGCGCGCGGATGATGTCCCAGATGGCGCGGCGGCTGCGCGGGTCCAGACCGGTGGTCGGCTCGTCGAGGAAGATCACCTGCGGGTTGCCCACCAGCGTCATCGCGAGGTCGAGCCTGCGGGTCATGCCGCCGGAGTAGGTGCTCGCCGGTTTGTCGGCGGCCTCGACCAGGTCGAAGCGTTCCAGTAGTTCCGTTGCCAGACTGCGGGTTTCGCGCTTGGGCAGATGGTTCAGGTCGCCCATCATCTGCAGGTTCTCGCGACCGGTCAGCAGTTCGTCGACGGCGGCGAACTGGCCGGTGACACCGATCATGGCGCGCACTCCGGCGGCATCGGTGGTCACGTCGTGGCCGCCGACCGTGATGTCGCCCGCGTCGGCGCCGATCAGTGTGGTGAGGATTTGCACGGTGGTGGTCTTGCCCGCGCCGTTGGGGCCCAGTAGCGAGAAGACGGTGCCCTGCGCGACGGTGAGGTCGATGCCGTCGAGCACTGTCTTGTCGCCGTAGGCCTTGCGCAGGCCGCGTGCGGTGATGGCCGAGTTGACCATGGTCGTCCCTTTCCAGAAAATTGCATTCATTGGTGCGAATAAGTGCATGTTTGATCCACACAGCCCCCAGGGGCTGCGGTGCTCAGGTTGGGTATGTGGTTGTCGCGGAAGGACTTAGATGTCGAGTTCCTCGATCTTGGGATGCGCGGTCATGTCCTCGACCTTGCGGTAGAGCTTGGCGGGAACGCGCCCCTTCAGCTCGCTCAGGTCGTCGAGGATCTCGTACTCGTAGTCGCCCCAATCCCACGGCGCGGCGCCGATGCCGAACATGCGGCGCCAATACTTCCATTCCTTCATGTCACCGGCGGCCTCACCGATCGGGTAGTCCTCCCACTTGGCCGAGTGCGTGTAGAGCACGAGCTTGCCCTTGCGACTGCGGTACACCGCCTGGTGCAGCGCCTGCTTGTCGCCGGCATCGCGCACCTCGCCCAGCAGCGTGCCCTGAAAGCGCACCTGCCGGACTCCGTCGCGACCCACCTGCAGCGTGATCTCCTCGAAGCCGGCCTCGCGGCCTTCCTCCAGCTCGATGAGCCTGCGCAGCGCGGCGACCACCGTGCTGGAGAGGTTGCCGCCCACGAGCTCCTGCGCCCGCTGGAATACGGGGAGGTCGTCGTCGGAAACGTAGATCGTCTTGTTGGGCATGAACTCACTATACGTATAAGTGTACGTACACACAAGAGTGAGTTTTCAGCCCTCGATCCCCGACCGTTTCAGCAGCTCCCGCCGCCCCCACCGCAACCGCCCCCGCCACCGCAACTCCCGCCGCCGTCACCACACCCACCATCCGCGGTACCAGCGAACCCCGCACTGGCACTACCCGCCGCGACCCTCCCCGCCTTGCCGCCCCCGCGCGGTTTCGGCGACAGCATGATCCGACTGATACCGAGGACGAACAACACCAGCGCCGCGAACAGAATCGCCGCGGCATACATCGACCCGAACGCCGCGAACCCCACCCCGACCACGACCAACCCCACGGCCCCCACCAGAGACAACCTGCTCCCCCGCAGGTCGAAGCGCGTTGTTGCCATCGGAAACCTCCTGCGACTGTCGAGCAGACGGGACGTCATTCCATGATCCCCCATAGAACGCGTCCCGTCTCGTGCCCGTCAGTCCCCGCCCCCTCCACCGCAGCTACTGCAGCCGCTGGAACTCCCGCTGTCACTCCACGACCAATCGCTGCCGCTGGACCAATCGCCGCCGCCGGACTCGCCCCCGTCCGACCGGCGCCGGCTCCGTGCCCGCTGGGCCTGAGCCGTCCTGGTCGTGCGCGGGCGCTGGCGAACAGCGGGTGCGCGCGGGACCGGCGTGTTGTTCGTGGACCTGTTACTGCGCGTGATGAGCGCGATCGGTACGCCGATGACCACGGTGACCACGACCAGCATGAAGAAAATCGCCGCCACTGTCATGAGAATTTCAGCGAGCACGGAACTCTCCTGTCTGGATCGATACGGCGAGGTCAGCAGCCCCCGCCGCCACCGCCACCACCACAGCCACCCCCGCCACAGCTACTGCTGCTTCCACCGCTGTCACCGCCGCCACTCCAGCCGGCTGTGCCCGCCGATCCACCGCTGCCCGCGGCCCAACCGGCACCGCGGCCACCCGCGCGTCCGGAAACGCGCGACAGGCGGACGCTGCCTGCGGCGATGAAGATGAACGCGGCCAAGATGACCGGCACGCCGAGCAATGGTACGAATGCCCCGACGGCCAATCCGAGAACGAACAGTCCCAGCCCGAAACCGAGTACCTTCATGACTCCCCCTATCGGTTCTTACGCGGCGATCCGCGTGTGTTTCGCGTCCACCCCGCCGGATCGGACGTCGAATCCCACGGTAACCGCGCCCCCTTGCAATTCCCTTGTGGCGCAACCGGCCTCGAGTACGGGCGTCAGGAATGCCGCAACCAGGGGTGTCGCCACGAAAACATGGTGAATCCCCGTTCAGACCATGCTTGCGTCGTACCGGAAGGCAGTCGCCGCTACGGCAGTCAGTTGGCGGGTTCGCAGGTCTCGCGCAGCGAGCAGCCGCCGCACGAGGAGCCGCAGCCGCCGACGGGAGCGGGGGGCATGAGGGGTTCGACCGTGCGGGCTGCGGCGTTGGCGCCCGCGCCGAGGGTGAACACGGCGATTACAGCGACGATCGCGGCAACGGCCAGCCCCGCGAAACCACCGGCGACCAGCACGACCAGCCCACCGGCGAACAGCAGCGCGCCCGCGCCGACCGAGGTAGGGGCGGCGATGCGGTTGGCGATGCGGAAATTGTCGTCGCTGTGCAGCGCCGCTTCGGTGGTGACACCGAGGAAGCGGTTGCGGGGCAGTTTGCCCAGCAGTCCGAGCGCGCCGGTCACGATCGCGACCGCGGCCAGCGCGAACAACAGGGAAGCGACGACGACCATTCCTGCAGGCTAGCGCACCCGCGCCGGGGCCGATCGCGAGCTCCCCACCGAAGGTGACCGCCCACACACCGGCGCGGTTGGCTCAGCCCATACGTAAACCGGTGGCCGTCACGTTCTACGCTGTTAGACGATGTTTACCGGGGATCGGCGAGAACAAGAAGGCGGGACCGTGCAGGACACTCGTGCAACCGAGACTGACGTACCTCAGCACCGGTACAACGCCGAGCTGGCTGGGCGGATCGAGCGCCGCTGGCAGCGGAACTGGACCGAGCGCGGCACCTTCCAGGCGCCCAACCCGGTCGGCCCGCTGGCCGGTGAGACGCCGCCGGACAAGCTGTTCATCCAGGACATGTTCCCGTTCCCCTCGGGCGCGGGCCTGCACGTGGGTCACCCGCTGGGCTACATCGCCACCGACGTGTTCGGCCGCTACCACCGCATGCGTGGCCGCAACGTGTTGCACGCGCTGGGCTACGACGCGTTCGGCCTGCCCGCCGAGCAGTACGCCGTGCAGACCGGCGCGCACCCGCGCGTGACCACCGAGGCCAATATCGCCACGATGCAGCGTCAGCTGGACCGCCTCGGCTTGGGCCACGACCCGCGGCGTTCGTTCGCCACCACCGATCCCGAGTACTACCGGTGGACGCAGTGGATCTTCCTGCGCATCTACAACGCCTGGTATGACCAGGAGGCCGGTAAGGCCCGTCCGATCGCCGATCTGGAAGAGCAGTTCGCCACCGGCGCGCGTCCGGTTCCCGAGGGCGACTGGAACACCCTGTCGGCCACCGAACGTGGTGCGCTGATCGACTCGTATCGCCTTGTGTACCAGTCGGATTCGATCGTCAACTGGTGCCCCGGTCTCGGCACAGTGCTGTCGAACGAAGAGGTCACCGGCGACGGGCGCAGCGAGCGCGGCAACTTCCCCGTGTTCCGTAAGCGCATGTGGCAGTGGATGATGCGCATCACCTCCTACTCCGACCGCCTGGTCGACGACCTGGACACGCTGGACTGGCCCGACAACGTGAAGTCCATGCAGCGCAACTGGATCGGGCGCTCGCGCGGCGCCCAGGTCCGATTCGACGCGGCCGACGACACCATCGAGGTGTTCACCACCCGCCCCGACACCCTGTTCGGCGCAACGTATGTCGTACTGGCGCCCGAACACGAGCTGGTCGACAAGCTGACCGCCGCCACCTGGCCCGCCGCCACCGACGCCCGCTGGACCAACGACAGCGCCACTCCCGCCGAAGCCGTTGCCGCATACCGCAAGTCGATCGCGGCCAAGTCGGATCTCGAACGGCAGGAGAACAAGGAGAAGACCGGCGTCTTCCTCGGCTCCTACGCCACCAACCCCGCCAACGGCGCGCAGGTGCCGATCTTCATCGCCGACTACGTGCTCAGCGGCTACGGCACCGGCGCCATCATGGCGGTGCCCGGCCACGACAGCCGCGACTGGGACTTCGCGACCACGCTGGGCCTGCCGATCATCGAGGTGATCGCGGGCGGCGACGTGTCCGAAGCCGCCTACTCCGGCGACGGCGAACTGGTGAATTCCGGCTTCCTGAACGGACTTCCGGTCGACGAGGCCAAGGCGACCATGATCGGCCACCTCGAAGCCGAAGGCCACGGCACCGGCACCGTCCAGTACAAACTGCGCGACTGGCTGTTCGCACGCCAGCGCTACTGGGGCGAACCGTTCCCGATCGTCTACGACGCCGACGGTGTCGCACACGCCCTGCCCGAATCCATGCTGCCCGTGGAACTTCCGGAGATGGAGGACTTCGCGCCGGTCACCTTCGACGCCGACGACGCCGACTCCGAACCGTCCCCACCGCTGGCCAAGGCCACCGACTGGGTCAACGTCGAACTGGATCTGGGCGACGGGCCCAAGCAGTACCGGCGCGACACCAACGTGATGCCCAACTGGGCCGGATCCTCCTGGTACCAGCTGCGTTACGCGGACCCGACCAACACCGAGACGTTCTGCGCGCCCGAGAACGAGAAGTACTGGCTGGGCCCGCAGCACGGCCCGAACGACCCCGGCGGTGTCGACCTGTACGTGGGCGGCGTCGAGCACGCCGTGCTGCACCTGTTGTACGCGCGATTCTGGCAGAAAGTGCTGTTCGACCTGGGCGATGTGTCGGGTAGCGAGCCCTACCGCCGCCTGTACAACCAGGGTTACGTGCAGGCCTACGCCTACACCGACGAGCGTGGCGCGTACGTGCCTGCCGCGGAGATCGTCGAACGCGACGCGAAGTTCTACTGGACCGGTCCCGACGGCGTCGAGATCGAGGTCTTCCAGGAGTACGGCAAGATCGGCAAGTCGCTGAAGAACGCCATCTCGCCCGACGAGATGTGCGACGCGTACGGCGCGGACACCTTCCGCTTCTACGAGATGTCGATGGGCCCGCTGGACACCTCGCGCCCGTGGGCGACCAAGGACGTCGTGGGCGCGCACCGCTTCCTGCAGCGCGTGTGGCGCCTGGTCGTCGACGAGGAAACCGGCACGCTCAAGGCCACCGACACCCTGCCGTCCGACGAAACCCTGCGCCTGGTGCACCGCACCATCGCCGGCGTCGACGAGGACCTGGCCGCCCTGCGCGACAACACCGCCGGTGCCAAGCTGATCGAGCTCACCAACCATCTGACCAAGAACTACCCCACCGGCGCCCCCCGCGCCGCGGTGGAACCGCTGGTCCTGATGCTGGCCCCGCTGGCCCCGCACATCGCCGAAGAACTCTGGGAACGCCTGGGCCACACCACTTCCCTGGCTCACGGCCCCTTCCCGATCGCGGATCCGGCGCTGCTGGTGGCGGATTCGGTGGAGTACCCGATTCAGGTGAAGGGCAAGGTGCGCAGCCGAATTCAGGTTCCGGCCGACGCTGATGTCGCCACGATCGAAGCGGCGGCGCTGGCCGATGAAAAGGTCGTCGCCCTGCTCGAGGGTCAGGCACCGCGCAAGATCATCGTCGTGCCCGGGAAAATGGTGAACATCGTTCCCTGAGTTCTACGACGGAATACCTTTTACGGCAGAGGCCCCGGCATTGATTGCCGGGGCTTTCTCCGTCAGACCTGAACCTGCAGAACGTCATTCAGGGTGACCAACGACAGGTTGCGCTCCCTGATGATGTCGACCAGTTGGCCGTAGCAATGGGTGACCGGGGGGAAGTTGGCGTGGCCGATGATGATCGATTGGGCGGCGAAGTATTTGTGCGCGCACTCGATCAGGTATTCCTCGGTGATCAGGCCCGAGTCGGACAGGGAGCCGTACCACATGGTGGGGACGGTGTAGCCGAGGTCGGCGGCTACCTTGTCGACGGTGGCGTTGTGATTGCCGAAGGGTGGGCGGAAGAAGGGGACACCGTCTACACCGAAGTTATTGTGCAGGAACGTTTTCGTGCGTTCCAATTGTGAGGCGACCGCACTGGCGCTGATCTTGGTGAGGTCGGGGTGATCCCAGCTGTGGTTGGCGAGCTGGATCTGGCCGGACTCCACCAGGGGACGCATGGCGTCGCGGTGGATGGTCCACGATTCGTAGTAGCCGGTGACGAAGAAGGTGAAGCGGGCGCCGGTGTCCTTGGCCCATTTCACGTACGCGCCGACGACCTCGGGGCTCGCGCCGTCATCGACCGTCAACGCCATCGACATGCCCTGACCGGGCAGCGCGGTGATGGTCTTCGGCGGAATGATCGACTTGGGGCCGCCCGGCGGGAGCGGGAGCAGAGGCGGACGAGGAGCGGGCGGCGGAACGGGGATCTCTCCCCCACCGGAACCGGCCGCGACGGGCTCACCCTCGGCCGTCGCGCAGCCGGTCAACGCCACGGCCGTACCCGCGGCCAACAAAGCCAGCATTCGACGTCTATCCACTATTCCGAACCCCTACTCGAGTCAATTGCGTGCCGCGGAAAAGTACCCGGGGAATCCGTCGAGTAGGCGAACCCTCGGGCACATCGACGCGAACAGCATCGACCCCTTGGAAGGCTGTTCGCGCCTCGCGACAATACCCTTTGCGCCGGTGAGGATAGGTGCGACCGGCAAGGAGCGAAGGAACCCGACCGGCGAAATCGTACAATCGGCGGCCTCGAAGGCCCGTTTTCGGCCTGAAGTCGATCGAATTGGTCGATTACGCCGGGCGCAGGACGATCTCGGTCGGGTGGCAGTCGCGCGGAGTATCGACGGCGTTGCGCACCGCCAGTGCCACGGACTCGGCGGTGAGGAATTCCTCTGGCCGATACTCGCGACCCTCGTCGGCGACGATCGCCCGCTGCATATCGGTGTCGATGCGGCCGGGGAAGATCGAGGTGACCCGCAGCGTGGGCTCCTCCTGACGCAGTGCGTCGGCGAAGGCGCGCAGGCCGAATTTGCTCGCCGCGTAGGAACCCCAGCCGGGGTGCGCACGCATCCCCGCACCCGAATTGATCAGCACCACATGGCCGTTCGCGGCGCGCAGGGCGGGAAGTAGTACTCGCGTCAGCTCGGCGACGGCGATCAGGTTCACCTCGAGGGTTTCGCGCCACTGCTGCACCGAGGAGTCGGCGACGGTGCCCAGGTCGGCGATGCCCGCGTTGTGAACGAGGACGTCCAGGCGGGAGATCCGCTCGGCGGCCTCCGCGACGGCGGTGTAATCGGTGAGCGCCACCGGCCAACCCGTCGCGTCGGGCAGTTCGGTGAGAATCGGCTTCAACGCGTCGGCGGAACGAGCACCGAGCAGCAGGTCGTGGGTGGGCGCGAGTTCGCGGGCGATCGCGGCGCCGAGGCCACGGCTGGCGCCGGTGATGAGGGCGGTCGGGGCGGGCGTGCTTGTCACCGTCATGCGTTCACGGTAGGGCGTGACGCCACGATCTCGACACCGTGGCCGTTTCCGCGCGCGGATGTCCGCACCGACTAGTACCGTCGGACTATGACCGATCCCCGGTACAACTACGGCCAAGACAACCCGCAGTATCCCCAGCACCAGGGCCAGCCGCATGGTCAGCCACAGTATTCCCAGGGCGAGCCGGAGCCCAAGGTGAATGTGGGCAAGCTGTGGGCGGGCGGGATCGGCACGGCCGTGGTGGCCGCGTTGCTGGTGGTCGTCGCGATCATGTTGATCCGCGGGGTGCTGGGCATCGCGATCCTGTCGCCCGAGGGGGCAGGCACCTACGGCACGGTCTCCACCACGTCGTATGCCATCGCCGCCGCGGGTGCCGCGCTGCTGGCTACGGCGCTGCTGATGGTGTTGCTGCTGGCCATGCCGAGCCCGCTCACCTTCTTCACCTGGATCTGTCTGCTGCTCACGGCGGTGGCGGTGATTCTGCCGTTCACGCTGGTCGCCGACCTGGATGCCAAGATCGCGACCGCGGCGATCAACCTGCTGGTCGGCCTGTGCATCACCACGATGTTGAGTTCGGTCGGGTCGGCCGCCCAGAACACGCCGCGTCAAGCCGGGTACTGACCGTCACACCGCTGCCGAGATGCCATAGCGGCCACTACGCCGCAAAATAGGGAGATGACCGACCCGGGTTTCACCCCCACGCAGCTCGCGGCCCGCGCCGCCTACCTCCTGCGCGGCAACGACCTGGGCACGATGACCAGCGCCGCGCCCCGCCTCTACCCGCACATGTGGAGCTGGGACGCGGCGTTCGTCGCGGTGGGGTTGGCGCCGTTGAGCGTGGAGCGGGCGGTGGTCGAGCTCGACACGTTGCTGTCGGCGCAGTGGAAGAACGGGATGATCCCGCACATCGTGTTCGCCAACGGTGTGGACGGGTATTTTCCGGGGCCCGCGCGCTGGGAGTGTCGCAAGCTGGCCGCGAACGCACCCGACGGCCCCGACACCTCCGGCATCACCCAGCCGCCGGTGCACGCCATCGCCGTGCAGCGCATCCTCGACCATTCCCGCAGGCACGGCCGCTCCACCCGCGCGGTGGCCGAGGAGTTCCTGAACCGCCGCTGGCCGGATCTGGTGCGCTGGCACCGGTGGCTCGCGCACGCCCGCGACCCCAAGGAAACCGGGCGGATCACGCTGTACCACGGGTGGGAATCCGGGATGGACAACTCGCCGCGCTGGGATCGCGCCTACGCCAATGTTGTTCCCGGCCTGGACCTTCCGCCTTATCGACGTGCGGATACCGCGATCATCTCCGACCTCTCGCAGCGGCCCAGCGACCGCGAGTACGACCGCTACCTGTGGTTGGTCGAGCAGATGCGGCGCGCGAATTACGATGACTACCAACTGACTTCGGTGATGAGTTTCGCCGTGGAGGACGTGTTCGTCTCGGCGATCTTCGCGCTGGCCTGCGAGGTGCTGGCCGACATCGGCGAGGAGTACAAACAACCGCTTGCCGACGTGCGCGAACTGCACGGTTGGGCCGACCGTTTCCGCAAGGGCGTGGTCGCTACCGCCGACGAACGCAGCGGCGCTGCAAGGGATTACGACGTCCGCCTGCAACGCTGGATCAGCACCGACACCCTCGCGATGTTCGCGCCTTTGCTGTCGGGCGGCCTCCCCCGCCACGCGGAACGCGCCCTACTCAACACCTTCGAAGGCCCCCGCTTCTGCGGCCACCCTGACCTGCGCTACGCCCTACCGCCGTCGACTTCCCCTGTCGCGAAAGAGTTCCGCCCCCGCGAATACTGGCGCGGCCCGGTCTGGCCGGTCATGAGCTGGCTGTTCTCCTGGGCCTTCGCCCGTCGAGGGTGGGCCGAACGTTCCTACATGCTGCGCGCGGAAGGTTTGCGCCAGGCGTCGGACGGAAGTTTCGCCGAGTACTACGAACCGTTCACCGGTAAACCGCTCGGCAGTATGCAGCAATCCTGGACTGCGGCTTCGGTTCTCGATTGGCTCGGCTAGTGCTCACCGGCGTAGATCTGCCACTCGACAGTGATGCCGAGTTCACGCGCGAGCGTTGACGCCAATCCCTGTAAGTCACCACCTTGAATAGTGGCACCACGCAGTGCGGTGATGCCGTAGATGCCGGTCAGGTCGCAGTCTTCGAAGCGCAGGTTCTGCTGGATGCGGGCGCCCGCGAATCGGGCACCGACCAGGTTGCAGCGTTCGAAGCGAACATTGCGGAACTCAGTGCCCTGGAAGTCGGCTTGTCGCAGGTCGCAATCGCGGAATACCACTGTGCGCAACCGTGATTGGGCGAACGAGGACAGGTCGGCGCGGGTCGACTCGATCAACACATCACGGAGAACACCTGCGGTCCAAGACAATCCGGTGAGTCGTCCGTGTTCGATCAGGGATTCGATCATCGTGGAATCATCGGCCTGCACATTGGCCAGATCGCACACCCGCAGCGTGGACTCGGCAATCGTGGTGTGCCGCAGCGTACTCGGGAACCGCACACCGTCGAACAGACACGCCTCGACACTCATGCCGGACACGTGACTCTCCGCGAAATCCACATCCCGATACTCGACATCGGTCACGGTCAACTCGTCGACCGGATCGTCACCAGGCGAAACGCCCGGACGCAACGCCCCCACCTTCGCCACCCCAGGCTCGAACCGCACCTCACCCTTACGCGCCATGCCCACTACTCCCGTCAGCCGATGTCCGCACCAACATACGGGCCCCGCCGGACACGCTCACCGCCCTGGACGTCCGTCTCGGTTCTCGACTGGCTGGGTTCGACATCGATCGGCGGCGGGAGTCAACCCTGGTCGAAGGGACATCTATCGGACGTGATCCGCTGAAAATGACGAAACCGCTACTCGCCCAGCCGAGTAGCGGTTTCGTCAGCGGATCGGGGGTCGGCTAGACGCCGATTCGTCCGCCGTTCTTCTTCCAGACGACCGCGATGGACGGACGGGGCTGGGAGTCGCCGCCGTCGGGCCAGTGGGACTGCGGGTTGTCGGGGGTGGCGTCGTCGGACTCGCCCGGGTGCTGGACGGCGACGATGACGTGGGTTTCGGTGACGATCGGACCGCAGGTTTCCGCGCCCTTGGGCACGGTCAGGAACTGCTTGGTCTCACCGCGGTTGGGGCCGTCCAGGATCACCGAGAACAGGCCGTCGTTGGTCTTGAGGGCGTTGCCGTCGGTGGAGATCCACAGGTTGCCGTGCGGGTCGAAGGCCAGGTTGTCCGGGCAGGAGATCGGGCTGACCTTGGTCTTGTCGAAGCCGGCGAAGTAGGTGTCGGCGGCGGCGGGGTCACCGCAGACCAGCAGCAGCGACCAGGTGAAGTCGGTGCCGGTGTGGTTGTCGGTGAGCTCGAGAACCTGGCCGTTCTTGTTCAGCTTGCGCGGGTTGGCCTCGTCGACGCCGGGCTTGTCGTCCTTGGCGCGGTTGTCGTTGTTGGTCAGTGCCACGTAGACCTTGCCGGTGTACGGGTTGGCCTCGAAGTCCTCGGGGCGGTCCATCTTGGTGGCGCCGACCTTGTCGCCTGCCAGGCGGGTGAACACCGCGACCTCGGCGGCGGTCATGCCGTCGACCAGGGACTTGCCCTTGCCGTCGTCGCCGGTCTCCAGGATCGGGATCCACTGGCCCTTGCCGGTGAAACCGCCGGTGGGGACCTTGCCGGAGCCGTCGATCTCGGCGGCGTGGTCGCCGGTGAGCTTGGCCACGTACAGGGTGCCCGCGTCCAGGATGGTCATGTTGTGCCGCATCGCGGAAGCGCCGGTGCCCGACTGGATCTTGCGCGAGGACACGAACTTGTACATGTAGTCGAACTTCTCGTCATCGCCGGTGTAGGAGATGACGTCACCCTTTTCGGTGACGTAGATCGACGCGCCCTCGTGCTTGAGACGACCCATGGCAGAGTGCTTGATCGGCGTGGAGGAGGCGTCCCACGGGTTGACCTCGACGACGTAACCGAAACGGTTGGCCTCGTTGGGTTCCTGACTCAGATCGAAACGCTTGTCGGTGCGCTCCCACTGGTTCGGCGTGCCGCCCTTGGGGAAGCCGTAGCGCTTGACGCGGCCCTTCGGATCGGACGCCTTGTCGCCGTTGGCGAAGTAGCCGTTGAAGTTCTCTTCACCGGAAAGCACTGTGCCCCAAGGGGTCACGCCACCGGCGCAGTTGGCGAAGGTGCCCAGCACCTTGGTGCCCGACGGGTCCGCGCTGGTCACGGTGAACGCGCTGCCCGCGGCCGGACCGGTGAGCAGGAACTCGGTGTCGGCGGTGATGCGACGGTTGTTCTTACCGAACACCGTGGTCAGCTTGCCCGAACCGGCTTCACCCTTGAGCTCCACCACGGACATGCCGTGCGCGGCCTTGGTGATGGCGATCTGCTCGTCGGTGGGCTTGTCCTTGTCGTACCCGCGGAACATCATCGGGCCGGTGGTGTACTCGTGGTTGACCACGAGCAGGTAGCTGTTGGGCTGCCCTTCGATCGGCATCAACGCGGCGAAGTCGTTGTTGGCACCGAACTGCTTCAGCTGCGCGGCGACGGTCTGCTTGTCGAAGTCGAAAGCGGGCGCGTCGGCGAAAATCGGGTCGCCCCAGCGGATTACGACCTGCGACTCGTAGCCCTCCGGAATCGTCAGCGCGTCTTCCTTGTTCGGCGCGACGGCGGTGAAAGCTGTTCCGGTGCCGGGGGTTCCGACCGGCGTCGGCTTCGGGGTGCTGACCTCGGAGCTGTCGTCGCCGCAGGCAGCCAGCGCACTCACCGCACCGACGGCCAGCACGGCGGCCGCGCCACCCTTGATCAGACCACGGCGGTTGAGGCCGCTGACGATGTCACCGAAGTAAGCACCCCCGGAGGTGTTCGGGGGCTCGTGGAAGCAGGCATTGCCACACTTGTATTCACAGGTCAAGGCGGCGCGTGCCGACTGACCGTCATGCTTGACGAACAGGGCGAGCGGTTTCGGACTCACGGTGACTCCTGAGTAGAACGGACTTCGGGCACCGTATGCAGTCCAAGCGAGCCGTCGGGAACGTGAAGATGAACGACTGACCAAAACTCGGCGCGCCATGCCTAGATCACGGGGATCGGGGCATGGCGCGCCGAGCGAATTGTCATCAGGCGTTGACCGGGAGGGCGATCACCACCTCCTGCTCGTCGCCGGGCAGGTAGTGCACCTGGACGATCCGGCCGACCTGCACCGACGCGATTGCCGTTGGGGGAAGGAACTTTTCGGCACGAGTCTCGAACGTGGAGCCGTCGGGGCGGGTGACCACCAGGCCGAGTCCGATCTGGGTGTAACCGCCGCGGATGTGACCGGGGACGTCGAGACTGCGCACCACGGCCTGGGCGGCGATCCCGCGTTCGGCGATGTCGAGCTTGCCTCGGGTGGTGATGCCCTTGCGGATCAGCGACTCGTTCATGGCGCGCTGAGCTGCGCCGTTGTCGCCGGAACGGTCGATCTCGACCTTGTCCGTGCGGCCCGGCAGGTAGCGGACCGGCAGGACCACGCCCGGCTGCAGCAAGGCCAGTTCGGTGAGCGGCACGATCATCTTGGCGTGCGAGTCGAAGACCTTTCCATCGGACCCCTCGACCCGGAAAGCGATCTTGACCTGCGGTTGGTCGTTCACCGAAACGCCGGTCTGGCGGAAGGAGACGATGGTGCCGATGCCCACTTCAGCATCGCGGAATTCGCCGCTGTTGCGGCCGGTGAAGGCCTCGAGGATGCCGTCGCCGGTGAAGGCGAAGACCATCGGGACGAGGGTGAGGGCGATGATCGGCAGGGCCATGTGCGGGCCGACCCAGCCGAGCATCGCGCCGGTGTATTCGTCGGGGGTGTAGGTGAGGCCGTAGTAGAGGTAGTAGCCGACTGCGAGGATTCCGAAAGCGACCGCGGCCGCACGGAGCTTGGACTTCATAAGATTTCTCCTTGTGCGACCGGGTCGCGGATGGGTCAGGCGCCGACGATGGTGGAGCAGGCGAAGGTGATGTCGAACTTCGCGGTCGACGGGCCTGCCAGCGGGTTGGTCATGTCGGCGCTGATGCCCTCGCCGGTGACGCGGTAGGTGTTGCCGTCCTTGGTCAGGGTGGCGGAACCGCCGGGCTGGCCGTTGCCGTAGCCGACCGCGTACGGCATTCCGTTGGCGCCGCCCTGGCTGCCGCCGATGGCGACGGCCTGGACCTTGTCGCCCTCGATCGAGGCGCTGACCGAGAGGCTGCCGTAAGTGGGGTTGGCGGTGTCGGTCAGGGCGAGGGCCAGGGTGCCTGCCTGCTTGGCGCAGGTGGTGTCGAACTTGGCGGTGAATTCCTTGCCGTCGACGCTGGCGGTGGAGTTGCCGGCCGGCGCGGAGGCCGACGAGCTCGGGGAGGTGGTGGTGGCGGGGGTGTCGCTGCAGCCGGTGACGACCAGTGCGGTGGCGGTGGCGGCGAGGGCGGCGATCAGCTTGGTGTTCATGGTGTTTCCGTTTCTCTGGAGTGGGTCTGGTTGGTAACCCGTTGAGAGAAAGGTAGAAACTTCGCGCCGCCTACCGATCCCAACTTTGGGGCGGTGCGAGGGTTTCGAACCGGGGCGCCGGTGGCCGGAAATACCTATAACCTGGTCGAATGCTCAGACCGCGCGCCATGGTTCTCGATGAGGTGTGGCGGGAGTTGGACGGGGTCGACGCGCTGAGCGGGGCCGCCGGTGGGCCGTTGCGGCGGACGGTGAAGTTGATCCTCGATCCGCTGGTGTTGCGGCCGATGCAGCATCCGGCGCTGGCGGCGAGCGTGCTCGATGCCGACGGGATCGCGCTGTTGACCAAGCTGGTGCACGGGCAGTCCGACACCCTGCGGGCGTGTGCGGGGTGGTTCACGGTGCTCAAGCAGGTGCGGCGGGCCTTGCGGATCACCGAGGGGAACGCGCAGGATCTGTACTTTCAGCGGTGCTTCGAGCTTGCGATCATGTGCGGTGCGCCCGGCGATGATGGACGGGCGCGGGCCGAGCAGACGTTGCGCGAGGTCCACGAGAGTACGGGTGGGCGGACTACTGCCGCACTGAAAAGCTATGTGACAGAGGTTGATCGAGTAGCCGAGTTGAATGCGCTGCTCGACATCGCCTGGTCTCGACGGCCCCTCGCGCCCTATGGCGCTCGCGATCTGGCGGCCGAGCTGACCGAACTACTCGAAGCGTGCACGCTGGCGCGCGAAGGTGATCCCGCCGATGCCGGGCCACTGTTCGACGACATCGTCGACGACCGGGCCGGCACTCATCGCGGAATCGCCCTGTGGTTGGAGCATCCGGCTCACGGTGCCGATGACCTGGGGCTCACCGCGCATACGAGTCCGCGGCGACCCGAGTTGGGCTCGTCGGCGTCGACCTCGAATCTGGGGCTGCCCTTCGACCGGACCGTGTACGAGCGGGTGTTCACGGTGCTGCAGGGCAGTCTCGATCGGACCGACCTGCCGGAGATTCCGGAGCTGGTGACGCGGGAGATTTCGCGCAGTTGTTCGCCGTGGGGGTTGCTCGATGAGTCGCTGCGGGTTGCCGCCGCGGCGGGTTGTGAACTGGCGCTAGGTCTCTCGCCCGTACCTGGACTTACGGATCTCGTGTCGGGACGGCCCGTATCCGGACCGAGCGCCGCTGATTTGCGGAACGTGGGCGCATCCGGCATGACTTCCCGTGCGCACGAGGTGGTCAACAGTCGGTGGCGGCGTGAGGGGTATGTGCTGCAGGCGCGACGGTATGCGGTGCACATGGTCGACGGGGTGGGGCCGCTGGCGGCGGTGGCGGCCGAGTTACGGACTCCGTGGCGGCCGTATCTGCGCAGGTTGTGGGTGCGATTGCATGGGCGGGACGTGCGGGAGATGCCGGTGTACGAGCCGGGTGAGCTGTGGGATCTGCTCGACGGGGTCGCGCGGTCGGTGATGCTGGATCACCGTGCGCGGGTCAAACAGGTGCTCACCGCTGAGGCGGCTGTGGTGGAAGTGAGGGCCAGTTGATGACTGTTGTCGAACTTCGCCGAGTCGAACCTGGGTTGCTTGTGATCGGTGTCGACGGTGCGCCGTTGGTCACCGATGGTTCGCTTGGGATCGACGTGCTGGTGCTCGAAGTTGTTGGTGGCCATTTGAGTTGGGTTCTCGATGGTGGAGACCTGCCTGCTGCGGTGCTCGATGATGTCGAGGCTGCGCAGGATTGGGTGTGGGCAGTTTTTGGCGAAGAGGTCGCATTGGCCGTTGCCGAGAACTATCCACAGTCACTCACAGCCGTTCCAGCTCGGCCGGAACTGGTGACCGCGCTGCGTCGGCTTGCGTACGCGCACTGGGCAAGTCGGTGGTGGCCCGCGTCGACTGTCGATGGGATTCCGTCGCTGGATGCTCGGCTGCTGCTGGACGAGATCGAATCACTCACCGGGACTTGCGAAATGGTGCTCGATGAGGGAGCCGACGATGCGCTCCGTCGAATGGTGATCGAGCACGGTGACTATGCGGGTATCGACGACGGGATCGCGCCGGGTGGTCGGGACGCCGGCGGGGCCACGTCGGGTAGTCAGGACGTCAGCGGCGCCGCGTCGGACGGAGGGGAGCACGGTGGGGTCACCGGGCGCGATGCAGGTGCGCGCGGTGAATCAGGCGGGCGGGCTGATGATTACGCGTTGGCGGCAGGTGGTCAGGATCAGGGTGGCGGCCTGATTGTCGTGCGTGGGAGTGGTGGATGGGATTGGCGGCGTTGCCCGCCTGGGATCCTCGATGCGAGTGAGCGCGCGGTGTCGTGGCAGGTGACGCGGGCGGCCGGGGTATCGAGGGTGCAGGTCAATGTGGTCGCCGCACCCGATTGCCGAGGCGCTGTCCCCGAACATCTTCGACCCTTCGCACGCGTGCGGTTGCTAGCTGCCACCGAGCAGAACGAGGCGTCGCCCGCTGACGATGGCGCGGAACCGCATTCGTCGGCCACCGAGCGGGGTCATTCGTCCGCCCGAGATGATCACGCAGGGTCGCTCCCGTCTGCCGGCGTGGAGATCGCGTTGCTTCTGCGCGGGGACGTCTGGACGGGAACGGCCGAGATCCCCGGGACACCGGACACCTCGCTCGAGGTCACCGTTTTCGTTCCTGCGGTCGGGCCTGCCGATCCAGTGGACGATGTGGCGGCTCGCGATCGGGTTCGTGGGTTCGCCCGCCGCCGTCTCGGCGGTGCTGCGGGTGCGGGGCTGGATGCCGAGGTCGCGGCAGCCGAGTCGGATGAGGACTTTTGATGCGCCACGCTGAGCGTCCATTTCTTGCCACGATGGTGCGAAATCCGACCATCGGCGCGAAGAATGTCCGTCCAGCGTGGGCGCGACCAGACGGGAGCACGTAGATGGCAGCCACCGGCCGAACATCCGACCGGGACGACGCGCAGCTCACCGCGGGATACGCCGCCTACCAGCGGGGCGAGGTGGCTACCGCGCTGGATATCTTCGAGAAGGCGGCCGACGGTGCGGCGCCTCGATTGCGCAGTGCGGCGCTGGTCAACGCGGCGAGCATGGCCGACGAGCTCGGGGATCATCGGCGGGCGGTGGCCCTGTTCCGGACTGCTCTCGCCGAGATGCCGGAGGATGCCGCACATCAGCGACCTGCGGCGTTGGTGAACCTGTCGCAAGCTTTTCAGCATCTGGGCGAGTTCGATGCGGCGCAAGACGTGCTCGAGGAGGCGCGGGCACTGCTCGCGGACAGCACCGACCAAGGATTCCTGCGGGTGGCGTGCCTTTTGTCGCTGACGGCCGTGGCGTTGTATCGGCAGCAGTGGGCGCGCGCGGGCGAATTGGCCACCGAATCACTCGGCGTGACAGAGCGTTTCGCACCGGAGCTGGCCGGTCATCCGCTGATGAACCTGGCTGCCTGCTCGTTCGAAACCGGGCGCTGGGAACTCGCCGTCGACTTCGCTCGACAGGCGGTGGCCGCCTTCGCCGCAGCGGGCGCGGAGGCCTCCGTCGCCGAGTCACGACAGAACCTGGCGACAATGCTGGTGCGGGCGGGGCACTTCGACGAGGCCGAGGAGCCGTTGCGGGCCAGTCAGGCGTTCTTCGAGGCGGCGGAGCTGGGGCATCGGTCCGGGATCGGGGCCAAGACGATGGGCTTTCTCGCCGAGCGTCGAGGTGAACCAGGCGCGGCCCGTGCGCATTACGAGACCGCGCTGAAGCAGTTCGACGCCACCGGTGCCGTGGTGGACGCGGCCGATGTGCGACTGCGACTCGCCACCGTCGCCGGCGCCGAGGGTGATCTCGGCGCCGCCGAAGAACTACTCGACGTGTCGTTCGCCGTCTACGCCGCACACGGACTCGGAATGCACTGCGCCCAACTCGACTACTGGCATGCGGAACTGCTGCACGACGCGATCGAGGAAGCGGCACAACCAGATCCGGCCCTGCTCAGCCGCATGGTAGCCCTGGCCGTGCCCGCCGCCCTCGCCATCGACGCCGTTCGCCACACACTCCCCAACGGCAACCAGCGCGAACACTGGCACCGCGCCGTCGCCGAACCCGCCATGCGCCTGGCCTTCCACTGCGCCGCCGCCTCCGGCAACGGCCAGCTGGTCAGCGATCTGATCGACACACAGTGCGCGGGAACAGCTCTCGATCTCGCCGCCTTCACCGAGCCGGTCGCCCCTACGCTCGGCTTCGAACTACTCGACCCCACCCAGCCTGAGCAAATGGCCACGCCCGCACTACAACTCGGCGCCGCGCTCGCCGAGGTCGCCGCAGCGGCGGGCATCCCCGTCGCACCCCCGCCACGCCTCGTCGACGGTGATCGAATTGTGCTGTCAGACTTCATTTCCTACGCCGAACAACGCTACGGCCGCCCCGTCCGCGACCAGCGAATGATCGCACTGTGAACCCACAGCCGCCGAACCGCAGACCGAACGAGACCGGCGCGGAATCGGCACCGCCTGACCACACGGCCATGCCCCTGACCTCAGAGGATGCCTCCTCAGCAGTGGCTTCGTCGCCAACGAGCACCCTGCCGTCCGGAGCGGTAACCTCGCCGACTGCCTTCCTGCGGATGGCGGACGCGGGCGACGTCTACGTGTCGTGGCGGTGGGCCGATGATGCCTTGGCGCGCGGCGTCGCGGTGCTGCCTCGCGACGAGGTGCGCGAGGTGCTGCGAATGCTGGCCGGCGCGGTACCGAATCCCGCACGACCCGAGGATCTGCGGCGGGTCATGACCGAGGGCGCTCTCGTCGATCCCGCAGCGGAAAGTGCGCTGGCACAGGCATTGTCACGCACCCTGCTGCCCTACGGGTTGGCCGTACAACTGTACGAACTGTCGCAACGCGGCATCCGGCCGCATCTTCGAATTCAACCGTCGCCGCGACTCGCACAGGTCCCCTGGGAGATCATTGCGCCCGACCCCGCGATACGTCTGCTCGATATCGCCGATGTGAGTCTGCTGGCGCCGGTATCGGTGGTTCATTCGCCGGAGCGAATAGTGCACCGCTGGAACGACACTCGTGATCTACCCGTGGTCGCGATACTCGATCCCCGCGTGCCCGGTTTCCGCGCGGACTCCGAGCTCGGCTCGGTACTAGGCCGCCCACACGCGGAAAGCACAGTGGCCCAACACTTCAGCCTCTACGGCACTCGCCTTCTCCCCCACGCATCAGATCCGGTCGACCTCTTCCGCCGCATCGACACCGACCGCGACTGGCTGTCCGACGTCCTCCGTCAAGGCGCGAGCCGACTCGTCTACGTCGGCCATGTCACCTCTGCCACACCGGAATCCGGCTACAGCGAACACGCCGAACTGCACCTGAGCTGCACCGCCGACACCCGCGGCTTCGCCACCCCGAACCGCACCCACCGCCCCCTCTCGGCGAAGGATTTCCTCCTTGGCACCCATTCCCTCGACCCGACGCCGACCGCTGGCCGCGACCTCTGGCCGATGCCGAGCCGAGTCGCCCTCATCGCCTGCGAAAGCGGCGGCGACCTCCGCTTCACCGAGGCCCTGGGCCTGACCACCGCCGCCCTGTCCGCAGGCGCGGAACTTGTCACCGCCACCCGCTGGCCACTCCCCACCGACCACGCCTTCCACACCCTCACCCCCACCAACACCTACCCCCTCCAAGCCGCCATCTGCGCCGTAGACACCGCCCACGATTCCCCCACACCCATCCCCACCCTCCTGACCTGGCAAAGATCCCGCCTCGCCACCTGGCAAACCACCCCCACCCCCGAAAACTCCCCCCTCCTGTGGGCAGCCTTCGCCACCGTCACCGGCTGAGTTATTCGGGCAGGCCGAGGCCTGACGCGAGGGTTGGCCAGGAGCGGTAGAAGGCGTCTTGCCAGTAGCCCCAGGAGTGGGTGCCGGTGGGTTGGTGGTCGAAGGTGGCGGGGATGTTCAGGGCGGTCAGGCGGGATTCGAGGTTGCGGGTGCACCAGCTGACTGCTGCTTCGATGATGCCGCCGAGGACCAGTTGGTTGGCCAGCCCGACGGGCGTGGGGTTCATCATGTTCGGGTCGCCGATGTGGTCGTGCGGGCCGGGCAGGCCTGAGGCGTCGGAGATGTACAGCCTTGTGCCGCGCAGCTTTTCGGCGTGCACGACCGGGTCGTTGGCTACCCACGCCGGGTCGTCGTCGGGGCCGTACATGTTGCGGACGTCGCCGCCGCCGTAGGTTTCCACGACCAGTTTGGTGAACTGCTTGCCGATCGGGTCGGAGATCTGCGCGCAGCCGCTGTAGCCGGCCACCGACTGGTAGAAGCCCGGCTTCGCCTGTGCCAGTTGAAGAACCGCGGTCGCGGTCATCGAGTTGGCGGCGATGGCGTTGACGCCGTTGGTGCCCAGCGCGGCGTCGACCAGGGGCGGGAGTTCGTCGAGCAGGAAGGTGCGCCATTTGTTGCGGCCCAGCGCCGGGTCGTCGTGCTGCCAGTCGGTGTAGTACGCCCAGGCGCCACCGACCGGCATCACCACATTGACGTCCTTGGTGGCCAGGAAATTGCCGACGTCGGTGTTGCGCCACCACGTCGCACGGTCCTCGCCGCCGCCCGCACCGTTCAGCAGGTACAGGACCGGGCGGGGCACGGACGCGTCCTCGGGACGCTGGACCCGGACCGTGATGCCCTTGTTCATCGACGCGGAGAACACCAGCATCGTCAGCTCTCGACCATCGATGCGGCTGGACAGGATGTTCGAACCGTTGGCGGTGGCCGTGGACGCGAACAGTTTCTTGGATTCCACGATCGGATCGCGGCCGTCGGCCAGGCTGATGCCCGCGCCGAACGTCGCGACACACGCGGCCAGCACACTGCCGACGACACCGAAAGCCAGTGCGCGCCTGATTGTTTTGCCCATCGGCGGAAATCGTCCCCATCTATCACGTGGCGGACATCACGCAGACCGCCAGAAGACAGACAGTATCGGGCGCACCGACAGTTGGTCGAGCCTGGTTACAGGACCTGATCGAGGAAGCGGCGCAGGCGGGGAGTTTGGGCGTCGTCGAACAGGGCGTCGGGGGTGCCGGTCTCCACGACCACGCCCTGATCCATGAACACGACACTGTCGGAGACCTCGCGCGCGAAACCCATTTCGTGGGTGACCACGATCATCGACATGCCGCCGGAAGCCAGGTCCGCCATCAGCGCGAGAACGCCCTTGACCAGCTCCGGGTCCAGCGCGGAGGTGGCCTCGTCGAAGAACATCAGTTCCGGTTTCATCGCCAGTGCGCGCGCGATCGCCACCCGCTGTTGCTGGCCACCCGACAGCGAACCAGGGCGGGCGTCGGCCTTGTCGGCCAGGCCGACGATCTCGAGCTGCTCCATCGCCACCGCCCTTGCCTCGTCGGCAGACAGGCCGCGCAACTTGCGGGGGCCGAGCACGATGTTGTCGGCGACGGTCTTGTGCGGGAACAGGTTGAACTGCTGGAAGACCATGCCGATGCGTTGGCGCAGCTTGTCGGGGTTGTCCTTCAGCACCGATTTGCCGTCGAGCAGCACGTCGCCGGAGTCGGGTTCGTGCAGGCGGTTGAGCACGCGCAGCAGGGTCGATTTGCCCGAACCGGACGGGCCGATCACGGTGGTGGCGTGGCCCGCCTCGACGTGGATGTCGACGCCGCGCAGGATGTGGTTGTTCCCGAGCGTGAGGTTGAGATCGGTGCCGGTCAACGATGCACTCACGCGCCTCGCCCTTCTGTGATGACGGCCTGCTCGAGCGGGTCGGCCGGGGTCGGTTTGCCGGTGCGCATGCGCTGGTCGATGTAATTGACCAGGTGGGTGAGCGGGATCGTGAGCACCAGGTACATCAGGCCCGCGGCGACCAACGGGGACAGGTTGCCGGTCTGCGCGTTGAGATCGCGGCCCACCGCGAACAGTTCGCGCTGGGAGGCGAGCAGGCCGAGGAAGTAGATCAGCGACGAGTCCTTGATCAGCGCGATGAACTGGTTCATCAGCGCGGGCAGCACCCGGCGCACACCCTGCGGGATCACCACCAGCGTCATGGCCTGGCGATACCCGAAACCGATCGCGCGCGCGGCCTCGAGCTGGCCGGGCTCCACCGACTGGATGCCGGAGCGGAAGATCTCGCCGATATAGGCCGACGACAGCAGGGCAAGCGCGACCGCGCCGAGCCAGTACGGGTTGCCGCCGGTGATATTGCGGACCACCGGGCCGATGCCGAGGCCGATCAGCAGGATGATCACCACGGCGGGCAGGCCGCGGAAGATGTCGGTGTAGACGCGGGCGGGCCAGCGCAACCAGCGGGTTCTGGAAATGCCCATCACCGCCAGCAACATGCCGATCACGGTGCCGAGAATGCCCGAAACCAGGGCCAGGATAAGGGTATTCGGCAAGCCGGTCTTGATCAGGTCGGGGAAGGCCTGGCGGTACAGCGACCAGTCGAAGAAGGTGTCCTTCAACTGCTGCAGGGTCGACTTCTGCGCGACTTGTTCTGTCTCCGGGGTCTTTTCGGCTGCCAGCGCTTTGAAATCCGGAAGTTGTGGTGCGGGTGCGGCTTTCGAACCGGGCTTCCAGCCGGGCGGGAGTTCGCGCGGGACCCAGTCGGCGTAGAGGCGGGCATAGGTGCCGTCGGCGATCACCGCGTCCAGGCCGGAGTTCAGTGCATCGATCAGCGGTTGATTGTTCTTGGCCACCGCGTAGCCGACGAAGTTGTCGAGGCTGAACGTGTTCTGCGAGACCACGATTCCGTCGCCGGGCTTGATCGCACCCTCGGCCTGCGCGGACGGCGCGACCCAGGCGTCGACCTGGCCGGACTTCAAGTTCGCGTACGCGGTGTTGTAATCGGGGAACTTCACCGGGTCCAGCTTCAGCTGGTTCACCACGAACTCGTCCTGCACCGTGCCCTGCACCACCGCGATGCGCGAGCTGCCGGTCAAGTCGCCGAAGCCCTTCACCGCGCTGTTCTGCGGGACGACCAGGGAGAAGTAGCCGAAGTCGTAGCCGTTGGTGAAGCCGACCATTTCGCGGCGGGCGTCGGTGGTGGTGATGTTGGACGAGCCGACATCGAAACGCTTACCCGACACCTGAGCCAGCAGGCCGGCGAACTCGGTGCCCGAGAACTCCACGCGCAGACCGAGTTTCGCGGCCATCGCGGCGAGTAGTTCGTTGTCGAAGCCGGTGAACGAGCCCTTGCTGTTGACGCAGATGCTCGGCGGGGCGTCGGACAGGGTGCCGACGCTGAGCACGCCCGGGTTGAGCAGGCCGAGTTTCGAGGTGTCGATCGTGTCGACGGGGGCCGTGGTGGCGGTGGTGTAGCGGTCGGGGCCCGCGGTTTCCCCGGCGGCGAGATTGGCCGGGGCGGCGGACGCAGCGGACGCGCCCGGCGGGGAACAGAGGTCGCGTGCGGTGCTGCTGTCGGAGCCACCGCAGCCGGTCGCCGCGACGCCGACGAGGAGCAAGAGGGCGGCGATCCGCGCCTTGGTTCGTACACCTGCCATGGCGATAAACCCTAGCCGCAACCTTACGAATCGAAGGTTACGCAGCGCGGCGGTATGACGCAGGTCCTACCGGAATCGTCGGCGGCATTGCCGATCCGTGCAGATCCGGGAGTTGCCACCAGCACAGCGCGGGCGAGAGTTCCGGACCGGCTCAGGCCAGACCCTCGAGCAGTTCGGGGTTCACCTCGTCGCGCCATTCGATCGCACGGCGAACCTCCGTGAGGTCGTACTCGGGACCCGAGACACCGACGGTGAACAGCGTGACGCCGATATCGTGCAGCGCCTTCGCACTGTCGCGCCCCTGCCACTGCACCGACCGCTCGATCCGCGCCGCGTCGGTCCCGACCTGCGCCGCGTGCTGCGCCAAGACCTCGTTCTTATGCGTCAACGTCGCCACATCGGCGAACGAATGCCAGATATCGGCGTACTCGGCGACCAAGCGCAAAGTCTTCCGTTCGCCACCACCACCGATGAGAATCGGCAGTTTCCGCACCGGCGGCGGATTCAGCTTCGCCAAGCGAGCATCGATGCGGGCCAGACTCTCCTTCAACAACGCCAATCGGCTTCCCGCAGTGCCGAATTCGTACCCGTACTCGTCATAATCCCGCTCGAACCAGCCCGCCCCGATCCCCAGAATCAGCCGACCCCCACTGATGTTGTCCACCGTGCGCGCCATATCGGCCAACAGATCAGGGTTGCGATACCCACCCCCGGTAACCAACGCCCCCAACTCCACCCGCTCGGTCTGCTCCGCCCACGCCCCGAGCATCGTCCAACACTCGAAGTGCGCCCCCTCGGGATCACCGGTCAACGGAAAGAAGTGATCCCAGTTGAACACGACATCAACCCCCACCTCCTCCGCCCGCAACACCGCATCCCGAATAAGCCCGTAATCAGGCGCATGCTGAGGCTGAAGCTGAACTCCGATACGCACCGGACGACTCATACCGTTAGCTCCTCGAGGGCTCGGATCGACTCCGTCACCGAGGCTACCGGGCACTGTTCCAGGCCGCCACGGTCCAGCCGATCACGCGCCTACGGATCGACGAACGCTATCCGGCAGCGATCGGCGCGGGCATTTCGCAACGATGCCGCGCGGCCGCGATCACTCGATAGGCGACATAGATACTGCCGACAATGACCAAGGCGTAAGGCACCGCGAAAGCAACCGCCTCCGCGATCGACAACCGGGCAACCATCCGCGGTTGGCCGTCGACGGCGTCGAGGGTGTCGCCGAACACCCCGACCGTCAGCAACGCGGCCGCGGCAACCTGCAGCAGCAGCCCGATGACGGTGGTAACCGTTCCAGCACGGCGCGGTAGCAGTGCAGCGCCGACCAGCGTCACACCTATCCCAGGTATGACGAACCCGCTGCCCGCCACGAGCACGAACAGCAAGTACCAAGCGACGTCGGCACCTGCCCCGGTGATCGCGTCGACTACGTACGCCACACCGATCGCCACCAGCGGGAATACGATCGGACCTGCAGCCATCGCAATCGCCCAGGTTTTGGCTCTTCGCACGGCCGAGTCCCTTCTCTTCATAATGGGCGGATGTCGCAATCCTGCCCGGTCGCGGTCGACCACCATCAGTTCGTAGTCGGCGCACAAGCCGCCGAGACCTACGAACCGACTGAGTCGGGCAGCGTGATGGAGGTCGGGCCGAACTTCGTCACCGTCAAAACCGGCGTTGCGTACGGGCCCGTGACACTCACGGTAGCGATCGTCGACAGTGCACCGTCCGAGAGCACCGAAGGGTCGGGCTGGGAAGTGATCGAGGAAGCGGACGTGCAGATCACCAAGGCGATCCACGTGCTCGGTCTCGACGGTGAGCGGACAGCGGGGTTCGATCGGGTCGCCGTCGGTCGAGGCCGCTACCGCTGCCGGGTGTCAGGCGAGGGCCGCGACGAGCATTGGGATCTGGAAGTGTCGGAACCTTCGGAGTCCTATCTGGTGCAGCTCTGGAAGGTCGCGCGACCGACCCCCATGACTCGACTTCACAAGTCCGACAAGGCATTCGGCGAAGACATCGTGGTTCATCCCGGCCGCAACTGGTGGGACCCGGACCCGGCGGCCGATGCGACGATCGCCCTGCGGTACGGCTACGAACAGGTCGCGCAATGGGCTAAGGACAAAGCGCGCCGATGGGGTGGGCGGCCGCCGACCGACAAGATCCGTGGACTGAACCGCGCCGAGGAGTTCGCCTACCTCGACCGGGCGCTGGTCGACGCCATCGCCCGAACCCGCGAACCGAAACTGCGCAACATCGCTGTCTGGGCGGCACACCGCGCCTGCGCTACAAGTCGAGCCGATCAAATCGACTGGGTACGGACCGCCCTGGTGGCGTTGACAGAGCGCAACCCCCTTCCCGAGCCGTTCGGTTCCACGGATCGGTACGCGCTCGCCGACCACATCACCGAATCGGCGGGCGACAACCAGCACGCCGTGCGGGCCATGTATTCGATCCAGGAAGCACTCCACCGCGAGCCTCTGCAAGCAGTGTTCACAACGCTGGGAACTGCCGTCGACTCCCCAGACGATGATCATGCTCACCTGATCGCCGATCTTCGAGCGCGGTTCTTCCCGAAACTCATGCCCGCCGATCAGTACGAACGGTGGATCTGAGCAGGCCGTCGCCCCGGCGGCTAATGTGATGGCGCTCGTAAGAGTGGAGACCCTGTACTCGGATCGTCCGGCACGTTCCTGCCGGGATGGGATGTTGATCTACGCATGGCTACTGTTACTTTCGACCGCGCTACTCGGCTTTATGCCGGTGCTACCAAACCCGCGGTCGACGCGCTCGATCTCGAGATCGCTGATGGCGAGTTCCTGGTGCTCGTCGGGCCGTCGGGGTGTGGGAAGTCCACTTCGTTGCGGATGTTGGCCGGGCTCGAAGAGGTCAATGGTGGGTGTATTCGGATCGGCGATAAAGATGTGACGAACGCCGAGCCCAAGGATCGCGATATCGCGATGGTTTTCCAGAACTATGCGCTGTACCCGCATATGTCGGTGGCGGAGAACATGGGGTTCGCGCTGAAACTGGCCAAGGTGTCCAAGGCCGAGCGCGATGAGCGGGTGTTGGAGGCGGCCAAGCTGCTCGACCTCGAGCAGTACCTGGACCGCAAGCCGAAGGCGCTGTCCGGTGGGCAGCGGCAGCGAGTCGCGATGGGGCGGGCGATCGTGCGGCAGCCTCGGGTGTTCCTGATGGACGAACCGCTGTCGAACCTCGACGCCAAGCTGCGCGTGCAGACCCGTACGCAGATCGCGCAGTTGCAGCGGCGGCTGGGGACCACCACGGTGTACGTGACGCACGACCAGGTCGAGGCGATGACCATGGGCGACCGGGTGGCGGTGCTCAAAGATGGTCTGCTGCAACAGTGTGCGTCGCCGCGCGACCTCTACCGGGATCCGGCGAACATGTTCGTGGCCGGGTTCATGGGGTCGCCCGCGATGAACCTGTTCACGCTGCCCGTGCACAACGGGGCCGTCACCATCGGCGGGTATCCGGTGCGGGTGCCGCGCGGGGTGGCCGACGCGGGCCAGGGTTCGGTGGTGCTCGGCATCCGGCCCGAGCATCTCGAGGTGGGCGACGGTGGGCTCGAAATGGAGGTCGACGTGGTGGAGGAGCTGGGCTCCGACGCGTACGTCTACGGGCGCGCGCTGTCCTACGGCGCCAGCGGCCAGACCGGCGAAACCATTGTGGCGCGGGTGGATTGGCGCAACCCGCCGCGCAAGGGCGAACGCCTGTCCCTGACCGTGAACCCCGAGCACGTGTACTTCTTCAGCGCGGACGGCCGACGTCTGCGCTGACTCACCTTGTTGAACAGTTGATCACCACGCTGTGGTGGCGGCATCGGTCGAGTGCGGTCCGCCACCACAGCGTGGTCAGCTATCCGCCTTTCGGCGCTCGGCGCGGTGGTCGAGGTAGGGCTGGTTGACTCGGATCGCCAGGCGGTCCAGTGGGACGGCGGTTCCGTCTTCGGTGCGTAGGTCGACGGTGACCGGGGCGCCGGTTTCGGCGTCCACGCGAAGCAGGGGGGCGGGGCCCGGCTGCAGGTAGGTGTCGCCCCATTGCCATAGGGCCACTACCGCCGGGAGTAGGTCCGTGCCCATTTGCGTGAGGGTGTATTCGTGGCGGGTGCGCTGGCCTTCTTCCTGGTAGGGGCGTTTTTCCAGCAGGCCGGCGGCGGTGAGTTTGCGCAGCTGGGCGGAGGCGGCGGCGTCGGTGATGCCGACGCGGCGGGCGAAACCGTCGAAGCGGCGGGTGCCGTAGTAGGCCTCGCGCAGGATCAGCATCGCGGAGCGCGTGCCGATGAGGTCCATGGCTTTGGCGATGGAACAGCCCTCGGTGTTCCATTTGTTGAGATCGGCCAGGGGTCCTTCCATCACGGCTGCCATGCCGAACATCATAGCTCTTCTGACTTGAGTTGATCATAGTTAGCGCTTACGCTGACTATTGTCAGATAGAGTCAGCGTTGTCGAAAGAGGACTTCCCATGCGAGACGCGGTCATCGTCGAAGCGGTACGCACCCCGATCGGGCGGGGTAAGCCGAACGGCGCACTGCACGACGTTCATCCTGTGGATCTACTGGCGCACAGCCTGCGGGCGGTGGTCGAGCGCAGCGGGATCGATCCGGTGCTGATCGACGATGTGATCGGCGGGATCGTCACCCAGGTCGGCGAACAGGGGTCGAATATGACGCGGCGGGCCGCCCTCGCCGCCGGATATCCGGAATCGGTGCCCGCCACGACGGTGGATCGGCAGTGCGGTAGTAGTCAGCAGGCGATTCACTTTGCGGCACAAGGGGTTATCGCGGGCGCCTATGACATCGTGGTGGCCGCGGGTGTGGAATCGATGGGGCGAGTTCCCATGGGGGCCAATCTTGTTGGAGCCACCGATCTGTCGGGCGTTGCTTTCGCGGAGCGCTATCCCGAGGATCTTGTCCCGCAGGGGATCAGTGCCGAGCTGATCGCTGCCAAGTGGGGGTTGACTCGTACCCAGCTCGACGAGTTCGCGCTCGGGAGTCACGAAAAGGCCGCTCGGGCAACCAAAGACGGCCTGTTCGCGGATGAGCTCGCGCCGATCAACGGGCTGAGCACGGATGAGGGGATCCGGGTCGGCAGCACCCTCGATACCCTCGTGAAACTGAAGCCGGCCTATTACGACCCCGCGATGGCGGCGCGATTCCCGCAGATCGGCTGGGAGATCACCGCCGCCTCGGCCAGTCAGGTCAGCGACGGGAGTTCGGCGGTGCTGATCATGTCCGGCGAACGTGCCGAGCAGCTCGGACTGCGGCCGTTGGCGCGGCTGCACAGCTTCTCCGTCGCGGGCGACGATCCGTTGCTGATGCTCACGGCGGTTATCCCGGCGACCGAGAAGGTTTTGCGGCGAGCGGGTCTCGATATCTCCGACATCGACCTGTTCGAGATCAATGAGGCGTTTTCGCCGGTTGTGCTGGCGTGGGCGAAGGAGACCGGGGTCGATATGAGCCGGGTGAACGTCAACGGTGGGGCGATCGCGCTCGGGCATCCGCTCGGTGCGTCCGGGGCGCGGTTGATGACGACGCTGGTCCACGCCATGCAACAGCGTGGGGCGCGTTTCGGATTGCAGACGATGTGCGAAGCGGGCGGCCTCGCCAACGCCACCATCATCGAACGGTTGTGAACGACGACGGCGCGAGCACCTCGAAGCCGGCCCCGCCTCCGTAGCATCCGGGCGGCGCTCACCTGTGAGCGCCGCCTTCCGGCTCAGGTTGCGATGGCGCTGCCGGGGAGAGGAACCGCTGCCGGCATCTACGATCGGTCGGGTGGACGCCGACCTGTTTGTGTATGCGATTCCGTTGCGGACGCGGTTTCGGGGGATCACCGTGCGCGAGGGGATGTTGATTCGCGGTGAGTTGGGGTGGGGGGAGTTCTGCGCGTTTCCCGAGTATGGGGATCGGGAGGCGGCGGGATGGTTGGCTACTGCTGTTGAGCAGGTGACGGTGGGGTGGCCTGCGCCGGTGCGTGATCGGATTCCGGTGAATTGCACTGTGCCCGCGGTGGATGCGGAGCGCGCGGGGCGGATTGTGCGGGAATCCGGTTGTGCGACTGCGAAAGTGAAAGTGGCTGATCATCCGGATTCTCTGGCTGAGGATTTGGCGCGGGTGGCGGCGGTGCGGGAGGCGATCGGGGAATCGGGAGCTGTTCGGGTTGATGCGAATGCGGTGTGGGATGTGGAGACGGCGGTTCGGCATATCGGGGAGATTGATAGGGCTGCTGGGGGTTTGGAGTATGTAGAGCAACCGTGTCGGACCATCGAGGAATTGGCGGAGGTTCGGGCTCGGGTTTCGGTACCGATCGCCGCAGATGAGTCGATTCGGCGGGCCGAGGATCCGATGCGGGTCGCGGTGGCGGGGGCGGCTGATGTGGCGGTGCTCAAGTGCACGCCGCTGGGTGGGGTGCGGCGGGCGCTGGCAGTCGCCGGGGCGGCGGGGTTGCCTACCGTTGTGTCGTCGGCGCTGGAGACCAGTGTCGGATTGTCCGCGCAGTTGGCGCTGGCCGGGGCGTTGCCCGAGCTCGAATTCGCTTGCGGGTTAGGCACTCTCGCACTGTTCGAAGGTGATCTGGTCGCGGAGTCGCTGCTGCCGGTGGACGGGTGGTTGCCAGTGCCGACCGCACCGCCGGAGCCCGACCCCGCATTGCTCGACAAGTACCGACACCCCGACCCCGAACGGGTCGACTGGTGGTTGCGCCGGTACGACCGGGTCAGCGCCCTACTCGATCGGTAATCACCAGGCAGTCTCTACCGAAGGGGCCCGCCCCGATCTGGACTGACCGGAGGGTGCGACGAAGGAGTACCCGGAGGGAGGGAAGATCGGGGCCCTCCGGGGCCCCGCTCGAGCGCGCCAGCGCTCCAAAAACACAGCCTCAAACCACCCGGGACGGCAAACCTAGAGGGTCAGCCTAACCGAACCGAACACCACAGCCGGCAAATGTCGTTCGGATCAACAACCCGGCCTCCACACCGATAACGCCGTCGACCAATTCGACGTACCGGGTACAGAATTCAGGACCGTGCGCAGCTTCCGCAGGATCGGCCAAATGGTGGGCGAGTTCGTGCAGGACCACCAGTTCACGAAGCGCCCAAGCAGTCGAACCGGTGTGGAGCGGCACGGCAAGAACAGCATTCGCGGGCTCATAGTGAGCCGCCGCGGATCCGCTACGCGCGCGGACACGAACCGGCACCGCAGCCCGCTCCCCTTGCGCGCGAACCCAATTCAGTGCCAGCACCTTGTCGACATAACTCTGCACCGACTCCACGGACGCGAAACGCCGCTCCACCGGCAACGTCAGCTGCGAGCCATAGACGTCGACTGTGCGATGCCCGAACTCGTCGGCGCGGTCGAACACCCCGCGCACCAATTGCTCACCGTCGTACACCTTGGCTCGCTGACTGTCACGCCGCGGACCGTCCGAATCACTGTGCGGCACAGCGTGTCCGATCGGCCGTCGCCGGACTCGCTCGGACGCTCCGCCGAGTGGTCGACCCGCGATCCGTCGACCCGCTCGCGCGGGCAGCCGTCCGTGCGCGCCCGCGAGGCCTCGCGGGCGTCATCAACGCATTCCACGAACTCATCGGTCCGTGAGTTTTCGGCGCGCGGCAGGCAGTTCCGGGGAGGTGCCCAAGCGGGCCGTGCGGCCTGCGCGGTCCCCCGCGCGTCGGGCAGCGGCGGAGTGGCCGGTGGAAGTCTGTGGTCCGCGCCAGGTTCCGCGGGCTTCGGAGGTGGACGTGTAGAAGTCGGTGAGGGCTACTTCTTTGTCGCGCAGGGCCAAGGCCGTTCCGGTCGACTCGGTGGCGGATTCCTCGGCGACGACTTCGGCTTTCACCTCGGCCAGGCGGGCGCCGATGCGAGCGGCGAAGGCCATCTGGAAGTTCAGCCGTGCGGTCACCCCGGCGACCGGGACCTCCACCTTGCGGCGAACAGCGCGGCCGAGTCGCTTCTCGGTGACGACCTTGACGACCGTGGCCTCGCGATAGGCACCGGATTTGATGTAGTGATCCGACGCTCGGACCATCTGGATGAGCAGGCTGGCGTACAGCGCTTCGCAGGTGTCGATGTCGGCGGCGAAGCCGTAGGCGTAGACCTGGGCGGAGGTGCGGGCGACATCGCAGCGAACGTCATTGGCCGTGGCGATCGCGACGAACAGTTGGACGTAGGTGCGCAGGCCTTTTCGGCCGGGTTCGCCGATCGGGATGATCCGCTGCACCGGCGCCGACCTGCGCTCGCGCGAGGCGACATGGGAGCGGGCCACCGCGAGATCGATCGAGGATTTCGTCGCCAGGCGCTGGGCGGCGGCGAGAAAGGCCTCGGCCTCGTGGGCGTTGTCGGTGGACTCGGCCTTGCGCAGCAAACCACCGATGCGGGTGAGCATCCGATCAGGGGTCGCGGGACTTGTCACAAGCAAAGACCCTAAGCCACCCCACCGACACCAAAACTGTGCAAGTCTTTGCCCGTTCTCGGCCGCCTTGATCTGGACTGACCGAAGGGTGCGACGAAGGAGTGCCCGTAGGGAGGGAAGATCGAGGCCTCAGGGCCGAGAACACGCGGCACCCGCGCCGCCGAAAATACTGTATGTTGCCTGTTGCACCGCACAAGGTGTGCTGCTGCTCACGTCTTGACCCTGGAGTGTCCGCGATGGCCTTGAAGTTTGTCCCCCGCGCGACGATGGCTGCTGCCTCGATCGCGTTGCTCACCGCCACGTTCGCCAGTGGTTGCACCGAAGATAACGGCGGCAACCCACTGGATCAGAACCTGTCGGGCCGCGGCCCCATCACCTACGTCGAGGGTAAGGACACCACCGAAACCGGTGTGGTCAAGCAGCTCATCGACCGGTGGAACGCCGCGCACCCCAACGAGCAGGTGACGTTCAAGGAGCAGTCCGCGGACGGTACCCAGCAGCACGACGACCTGGCCGAGCACTTCCGTGCCAAGCAGGACGGCTACGACGTGGTCGCGCTCGATGTGCCGTGGACCGCCGAGTTCGCCGCGAAGGGCTGGGTGCAGCCGCTCGAGGGCAACTTCGCGATCGACACCGCGCCGCTGCTCGCGCCGACCGTGGCCAGCGCCACCTACAACGGCAAGCTGTACGCGGCACCGAAGAACACCAACGGTGGCCTGCTGTACTACCGCAAGGACCTGCTGCCCAACCCGCCGAAGACCTGGACCGAGATGCTCGGTCAGTGCCAGGTGGCGCGTGAGAACAACATCGGCTGCTACGCCGGTCAGCTCGCCCCGTACGAGGGCCTGACCGTGAACACCTCGGAGGTCATCAACGCGTTCGGCGGCAGCTTCGTGGGCGCCGACGGCAAAACCCCGACCGTGAACAGCCCGGAGTCCAAGGCCGGCCTGAAGGTTCTGGTCGACGCGTACAAGAACGGCGATATCCCCAAGGAAGCCATCACCTTCAAGGAGGGTGAGAGCGCCAGCGCGTTCGAGTCGGGCAAGCTGCTGTTCCTGCGCAACTGGCCGTACCTGTACGCCCAGGCCAATGCCGACGGTTCCTCGGTGAAGGACAAGTTCGGTGTCGCCCCGCTGCCGGGCAACACCGGCGTGGGCGCCTCGACGCTGGGTGGCTACAACGCCGCGATCAGCGCGTTCTCCAAGAACAAGGCCACCGCCGCGGACTTCACCCGCTACCTGGTCAGCGAAGAGGCACAGCAGATCATCGCCTCGGGTGCGCTGCCCCCGGTGCGTGCCTCGCTGTACGACGACCCGGCCCTGATCGCGAAGATGCCGTACCTGCCCGCGCTGAAGGAATCCATCGCAGGCGCCGTGCCGCGTCCGGTCACCCCGTTCTATCCGGCAGTGTCCAAGGCCATTCAGGACAACGCCTATGCTGCACTGACCGGCGCCAAGTCTGTCGACGACGCGGTCGCCGGCATGCAAAAGGGCATCGAGACCGCCGGTTCGTAGCAGCACGCGCAGCGGACCCGACCAGACCGTAGGAGAGTAGAAACGGTGTCGGATCCTTCGGGACCCAAGCAGCGCGGGCTAGCGCTGCAACTGCGACAATCGGGCAAGGCGTGGCTGTTCGTCGCGCCTGTGCTCGTCGCACTGGCCGTGGTCATCGGATATCCGGTGGTCGAGGCGGTCTGGATGTCCACGCAGAAGGACTCCGGGATCGACGCGGCCACCGGGATGTTCGTCGAGGGCGGCGGCGCCGGATTCAGCAACTACACGCACTGGCTGTTGCAGCGGTGCGCGACGCTGAGCGGTGAGGTGTCGTGCCCGACCGGCACGCTGGGTTCGCAGTTCTGGTCCGCGGTCGGGGTCACCCTGTTCTTCACCGTGGTGACCGTGACGATCGAGGCGACCCTCGGTCTCGGCATGGCCATGGTGATGGGCAAGACCTTCCGCGGTCGGGCGCTGTTGCGCGCGGCGGTGCTGATTCCGTGGGCGATCCCGACCGCTGTCACAGCGCGGTTGTGGGAGTTCATGTTCCAGTACGACGGTGTCGTGAACCGGCTGCTGGGCACGCACATTCTGTGGACCTCGGATGTGTGGGCGTCGCGGTTCGCGGTGGTCGTGGCCGACGTGTGGAAGACCACCCCGTTCATGGCGCTGCTGATTCTTGCCGGCCTGCAAGTGATTCCGAACGATGTGTACGAGGCGGCCAGGGTCGACGGTGCGTCGGCGTGGCAGCGGTTCGTGCACATCACGCTGCCGCTGCTCAAGCCCGCACTGCTGGTGGCGGTGCTGTTCCGCACCATGGACGCGCTGCGCATGTACGACCTGCCCGCGATCATGACGCTGGGCAACCCGTCGACCAACACGCTGTCGATCCTGGTGGTCGAGCAGGTGCGTCAAGGTCCCAATAGTGCTGCGGCACTGTCGGTGATCACCTTCTTGCTCATCTTCGGTATCGCGTTCGTGTTGGTGAAAGTGCTCGGCGCCAATGCTGTTCGCACGCAGGAAGAACAGCGGAAGGCGAACTGATGAGCATGTCGATGACCAAAGAACCAGAGTCGAATCCGCTTCCGGTGCAGCCGGTTTCGTGGCGGAAGCGGATCGGCACGGTGCGGCTGTACCTCGGTGTCGCGATCGTGCTGATCTGGGGCCTCGGCCCGTTCTACTGGATGGCCGTTGTCGCCTTCCGCGACCCGGCGCACACCTTCGACAGCACCCCGTGGCCCACCCACGTGACGCTGGAGAACTTCCGCAACGCCTTCGACACCAGCCGCGGCAACAACTTCGGCAGGGCGCTGCTCAACAGTGTGATCATCGGTTCGGCGACCACCGCGGTCGCGCTGCTGCTGGGCGTGCTCGCGGCCTACGCGCTGGCGCGCATGACCTTCGCGGGCAAGTACCTGGTGTCGGGGCTGATCCTGTCGGCGTCGATGTTCCCGGCCGTGGTGCTGGTGACGCCGCTGTTCCAGCTGTTCACCGATCTGGGCTGGATCGGCCAGTACCAGGCGATGATCATCCCGAACATCTCGTTCGTGCTGCCGATGACGGTGTACATCCTGGCGTCGTTCTTCGCCGAATTGCCGTGGGAGCTGGAAGAAGCCGCGCGTATCGACGGTGCGAGCAAGTTCCAGGCGTTCCGGTTGATCATGCTGCCGCTGGCCGCGCCCGCGGTGTTCACCACCGCGATCCTGGCCTTCATCGCCTCGATCAACGAGTACCTGCTGGCCCGGCTGCTGTCGGGCAACGACACCAAGCCGGTGACCGTGGCGATCGCCAGCTTCTCGGGCAACGATCCGCTGGTGCAGCCGTACGCGGCGATCATGGCGGCGGGTGTGATCGTCACCGTGCCGCTGGTGATCATGGTGCTGATCTTCCAGCGTCGCATCATCTCCGGTCTCACCGCTGGTGGCGTCAAGAGCTGACCTACCGGGTTCTGTCACCGCCCACGGGTAGAGTCACCTGCACCGATATCGACGTCGGTGCAGGTGAGTTCTTCTGCTCGCTCCGAAAGGAGATCGTGTGGCCTCCCAGCGCGGACGCGGGCGTTCCGAACCGGACGCGCCGTATTCGTCGATAGCCGGGTTCCGCGATCCGCTGGCCAACGCGCAACAGCCGGTCAAAGGTGCGGCGCGCAGGGCGCAGGCCGCGAAACTTGCCGCCACCGACGATCCCCCGCCACCGCGCGACAAGGGTGCGGCACGTCGAGCGCAGGCCGAGAAAATGGGCTTCGCCGAAGATCCCCCACAACGCGAACCCAGCACCAGAGGTCGTCGCATCCGGCGATTGCTGCTGGCGTTGTTCGTGCTGTTCGTGTGTGTGCCCGCGCTGCTGTTCGTGGCGGTGTACTGGAGTTCTGAGATCCCCGAACCGGCGGAGGTCGCGGTCGAACAGCCCGCCACCGTGCTGGCTTCCGACGGCACCACCGTGTTGACGAAATTCATTCCACCACAAGGAAATCGGATCCCGATCCCGCTCACCGATGTGCCGTACCCGGTGCGCGACGCGGTGTTGGCCGCCGAGGACCGCACCTTCTATACCAATGCCGGCTACTCCACCAGCGGCTTCCTGCGCGCCGCCCGCGACAACCTGACCGGCCAGGACAACGCCGGCGGCGGGTCCACGATCACCCAGCAGTACGTGAAGAACGCCTTCCTCAGCTCCGAACGCACCGTCACCAGGAAGATGCGGGAGTTGATCATCGCGGCGAAGATGGCGCGGCAGTGGAGCAAGGACGAGATCCTGTCCGCGTACCTGAACACCATCTACTTCGGGCGCGGAGCCTACGGGATCGCGTCCGCGGCCAAGGCCTATTTCGACAAGCCGGTACCGGAATTGACCCTGGCCGAAGGCGCGGTGTTGGCGGCGGTGATCCGCTCGCCCTCGGTGCTGGATCCGGAGAACCATTTCGATCAGCTGCGGGCGCGCTGGCAGTACGTGATCGACGGGATGGTCGAGATGAACGTGCTCGCGCCGGGCGATCGGGACGCGACATTGTTTCCGCCGATCATCCCGCTCGACGAGGTGGTCGAGGAAGCGGTCGCGCTCGGGCCGGAGGGGCACATTCGGACCCAGGTGCTGCGCGAGTTGCGGGCGGCGGGTCTGGACGATGCCGACATCAACACTGGCGCACTGCAAATCGTCACGACCATCGATGCCGCTGCGCAGGATGGTGCGGTTAATTCTGTGCGCGAACGGCTTTCGTGGCAGCCGCCCGAGCTGCGGTCGGCGGTGGTGTCTATCGATCCGCGCAATGGGGCGGTGCGTGCGTATTACGGCGGCGAGGACGGGACCGGGTTCGATTTCGCGCAGGCGCCTCTCCAAACCGGTTCCGCCTTCAAGGTTTTCGCGTTGGTCGCCGCGCAACGGCAGGGCATTCCGGTCACGCGGGCGATGGACAGTTCGCCGATCACCGACCGCGGCACCACCATCACCAACGTCGAAGGCGAATCCTGTGGGCGCTGTTCACTGGCCGAAGCGCTCAAACGCTCACTGAACACCAGCTTCTACCGGCTGACCATGACCATGGCCGACGGGCCGCGGTCGATCGCCGAGGCCGCGCACCTGGCCGGCATCCCCGAATACATTCCGGGCGTGGAGGGCATGAGCCTGACCGAGCCCGACGGGTACCCGCTCAACGGGATCGTGCTCGGGCAGTACCTGGTCCGGCCCATCGACATGGCCTCGGCCTATGCGACGCTCGCGGCCTCGGGGATCTACCACCAGCCGTACTTCGTGCAGAAGGTGATGACCGGCGACGGGCGGGTGCTGATCGATCGCGGCACGGAAACCAGTGTGGGCAGGCCGCTTTCGGAGCCCGAGCGGCGCATCACCGCCGCGATCGCCGATGCCACCACGTCGGCGATGCTGCCGATCGCCGACTACTCCAACGGGCACGGGTTGGCCGACGGCAGGCCGTCGGCGGCCAAGTCGGGCACCACGCAGCTCGGGGAGAGCAAGGACAACAAGGACGCGTGGATGGTCGGGTTCACGCCGTCGCTGTCGACCGCGGTGTGGGTGGGCACCGAACACCCGCAGCCGTTGCGCACCGGGCGCGGTGGGCCCATCTGGGGGTCGGGGCTGCCCGCCGACATCTGGAAGCAGACGATGGACAGCGCGCTGATGGGCAGTCCGGTCGAACAGTTCGACGTGCCGCCGCTGCCCACTCCCCCGCCGCTGATCCCGTCGCCGGGCACCAGGCGGCCACCGGGCGGCTTCGACATTCTCAATCCGCCGACCAACTCGCCGCGCAACCCGCCGCCGCTGATCATCATCCCGCCCGCGCCGACCCCGGCCGTACCCGGCGAATTGTTTCCGGGCCTCGGGGGTGAAGGACCGCGATAGATCACGAGTTGGCGCAGCGTGGCCCGACTACCCTGCGGACATGGCAACATCGTTGCCCAGAGCACGGACCCGGCAGGGGATCCACCGATCCCGGCGCCGAACCGGTCGCACCGATGCGGGAAGATGTGCGGTCGGACCGAGCGACGAGACTAGACATAGGGGCTACGCAGGTGGATTTCAATGTCGTTGACCGTCCCGAGACGCTGATCGCGGGCACGGTGCTCCGCAGTCCCGCGCTCGCGGTGGAGGGGCCGCGCCGGGCCAAGGTGGTCGAGGCGTGGCAACACCTGCGGGCGCGGACGTTACCGGGGCCGGTCGCGACGGGTTATGTCGATTTCGCGCCGGAGATCAACTCCTACCTCACCCACATCGTCGGCTACGAGTGCAAAACGCTGGCCGACCTGCAGCCCGGCGACGTGCTGGGTCGGATACCGGCGGGACGGTACGCGCGGTTCGTGGCCAGCGGCGATGACCGCGGCGACACCATCGTGGGGCTGTGGCGCCGGATCTGGGACGCCGAAGCCTCCGGTGAATTCGTGCGCGCCTATACCGGCGACTGCGAGCAGTATCCCGACGAGCGCACCGTCGAGATCTTCGTGTCGCTGACCGAGGAGAAGGACGCCTGATGGCCGTGGATTTCGATATCGTCACCCTCGAAGACGGCCTGATCGCGGGCCTGACCGTGCCCCTGACCGGCCGCGAAGTGACCGCACGCGACCTGGACCTGGTGAACTTCACCTGGGACCGCTACCTGTCCCGCGAGAAATCGGTACCGCGCTCGGCCGCCTACATCGGCCAGAACGACCACGCCGTGGCGGTGCTGGGCTACGAGGTCACCGGCCTGGAAGATGTGGACGAAGGCGACGTCCTCACTCGCATTCCGGCGGGCCGCTACGCCAAATTCGTAGTCTCCGACAAGCCGTACGACCTGCTGCGCACCGCATGGGCCCAGGTGATCAAAGCCGAGAACGCGGGCACCATCACCCGCTCCCACACCGCCGAACTGGAGCGCTACACCGGCCCCACCTCGGTCGAGGTCTACGTCTCGCTGGATTGAGACAAAAAGAGCCGGTGGGCACGAAAGTTCGTGCGCACCGGCTCTTTTCGTTCAGTGATTAATCGGCACCGATGATGAACGCCTCGAGCTGAGTACGCGCGACATCGTCGGCGATCTGCTCGGGCGGGGACTTCATCAGGTAGGCCGAGGCCGGGATGACCGGTCCGCCGATGCCACGGTCCTTGGCGATCTTCGCCGCGCGCACCGCGTCGATGATGATGCCGGCCGAGTTCGGCGAATCCCACACCTCGAGCTTGTACTCCAGGCTGATCGGGGCGTCACCGAAGGCGCGACCCTCGAGGCGCACGTAGGCCCACTTGCGGTCGTCGAGCCACTCCACGTAGTCCGAGGGACCGATGTGGACGTTGCGGTCGTGGACCTTGCCCGCCAGCGAACCGGTGAGGTTCGAGGTGACGGCCTGGGTCTTGGAGACCTTCTTGGACTCGAGGCGATCGCGCTCGAGCATGTTCTTGAAGTCCATGTTGCCGCCGACATTGAGCTGGTAGGTGCGATCCAGCACCACGCCGCGGTCTTCGAACAGCTTGGCCATCACGCGGTGGGTGATGGTCGCGCCGACCTGGGACTTGATGTCGTCGCCGACGATCGGCACACCGGCGTCGGTGAACTTCTTCGCCCAGACCGGGTCCGAGGCGATGAACACCGGCAGCGCGTTGACGAACGCGACATCGGCGTCGATCGCGCACTGCGCGTAGAACTTGTCGGCCTCTTCCGAACCCACGGGCAGGTAGGAGACCAGCACGTCGACCTTGGCATCCTTGAGCGCCTTGACCACGTCGACCGCGGGGGCTTCGGACTGCTCGATGGTCATCGCGTAGTACTTGCCGATGCCGTCCAGGGTCGGGCCACGCAGGACCGTCACGCCGGTGGGCGGCACATCGGAGATCTTGATGGTGTTGTTCTCGCTGGCGAAGATGGCCTCGGCCAGGTCGAAGCCGACCTTCTTCGCGTCGACATCGAACGCGGCCACGAACTTCACGTCACGCACGTGGTAGCTACCGAACTTCACGTGCATGAGGCCGGGGACGACCGCGTTCTCGTCGGCGTCCTGGTAGTACTGCACGCCCTGCACGAGCGACGATGCGCAGTTGCCCACACCGACGATCGCTACGCGGACTTCGCCGGATCCAACCTTGTTGTCATCACTCATGGCCGCTGCTTCCCTCTTTCTGTGGTGCCGCCTTCGTTGATTGCTCCGCCGCAATCAACTCGTTGAGCCAGCGCACTTCGCGCTCGCTTGATTCCAATCCGAGCTGGTGGAGCTGCTTGGTGTAGCGATCCAGAGACCCGCTGGCCTTCTTGATCGCTTCCCGCAGGCCCTCTCGGCGCTCCTCGACCTGACGCCGCCTGCCTTCCAGAATCCGCATTCTCGCCTCGGCGGGAGTGCGACTGAAGAAGGCCAGGTGAACGCCGAAGCCGTCATCGGTGTAGTTCTGCGGACCGGTGTCGGCAAGGAGTTCGGAGAACCGTTCCCGGCCGACCGGTGTGAGCCGGTAGACGCGGCGCGCACGACGCGCGAGCGCGCCGTCCGGAAGCTCCTCGGCGATCAACCCGTCGGACTGCATCCTGCGCAGCGTCGGGTAGAGCGAACCGTAGGAGAAGGCCCGGAACGCTCCGAGCAGGCCCGTCAACCGCTTGCGCAGCTCGTAACCGTGCATGGGCGCGTCGAGGAGCAGGCCGAGAATCGCCAATTCGAGCATGCCGACCTCACTCCCTGACTATGACGACCTGACAGGCCGAACGGACCTAACCGTGGATGCGAGTTCCCACTATATCGGAGCGATACATCTGTGGATAGGCAGATCACACAACAAGCGGCGCGAGGATGGCGCAGATCACTGACGGCGACCAAGGCACCGGCAACGGAAATCAATCCCCGCTACTCTGGTGATCGTGCGAATTCAGCGGCAGGTGGTGGACTATGCGCTCCGGCGCAGGTCACTGCTGGCCGATGTCTCCGCGGGGCGGGTCGGTGTCGCGGAAGTGTGCGACGCCAATCCCTATCTGCTCAAGGCCGCGAAATTTCACGGCCGGGGCAGTGAGGTGACCTGCCCGATCTGTCGAAAAGAGCAGCTGACGTTGGTTTCCTGGGTGTTCGGCGACGGGCTGGGCCAAGCGGCCGGGTCGGCGCGCACACCCGAGGAATTGACGCGGATGGCAGAGTCGAACGAAGAGTTCTCGGTGCACGTGGTCGAGGTCTGTCGTTCGTGCAGCTGGAACCATCTGGTGCAGTCCTACGTACTCGGCACAGCGCCGGCACCGGCTTCGCGACGAACCAGTTCACGAGTCCGGCGCTCTGCTGCCGAGTGAAGAAGTGCTCGCACAAGTGATGGTGGCCACCGCGTGCTGCGCCACTGTTCGGGGTGCACCTCATCCGCGCCGGTTCTCCGGCGCGGATGTCATGTGCGGCGTTGAACCTTACAAGTTATGGAGATCTGGTCAGTGAGTTCGCCCTACGAATCCTCCCCCCACGGCGATGATCCGCGCGGCGGCCGTCCGGCACGCGGCGCACAGCCGGGTCTCCCCCCACAGTCGGGTGATCGACGCGGTGGTCCGCCGCCGCGGCTTCCAGGCAATGGCGGTCCACAGGGTGGACCCGTGCAGGGTGGTCGGCCGCAGGGTGGTCCGGTGCCCGGTGGGCGTGGTCCGCAGGGGCCGCCGCCCGGGCGTGGACAGGCTCCGCCGCCGGGTGGGGTACCGCCGCGTCGACCGGGTCCGCCGCCGCAGCGTCCGGGTGTGCCGCAGGGTGGGCCCGTGCAGGGCAGGCCGCCGCAGGGTAGGCCCGGTCAGCCGGGTCGTCCGGTGCCGCCGCCCGCTGCCAATGCCACTCAGAAACTTCCGCGTCCCGGCAGTCCCGACGAGCCGACCGTGCGCTCGGGTGATCGGACCGTGCGCGCTGGTGGTGCGGCTGCTGCCGCGCGTGCCGGTGCGGCTCGTCGTCCCGGCGGTCCCGTCTCCGGTGAACGTCGCGCGACCGCGGGTGGTCCGACCACCGGCGAACGTCGCGCGTCCGCTGCGGGTGGTCCGCTCGCGGGCGAACGTCGTGGCACCGGTCCGGGTCGCCCCGGCGGCCCCCCGCCGAGTGGCCCACGTAACCGTCGCGACGGTGGCGGGGGCGACGATGGCTCCGGTAGTGATGGTGCGGTGAAGAAATCGCCGTGGCGACTTGTTCGCCGGACCGTCTACGTCCTGATGGCACTGGCCATCGTGGTGCCCAGCGCCGTGTTCCTGGTCGCCTACACCGCGGTGTCGGTGCCCAAGCCCGGTGATCTGCAGACCAACCAGGTCGCGACGATCTTCGCCGCCGACGGCACCACCGAGATCAGCAAAGTCGTTCCGCCGCAAGGCAACCGCACCGAGGTGTCGATCGATCAGATCCCGCCGCACGTGCGCAACGCGGTGATCGCCGCCGAGGACCGCGACTTCTACACCAACCCCGGCTTCTCGGTGTCGGGCTTCGCCCGGGCCGCGCGCGACAACATCCTCGGCAAGGAAAGCGCCGGTGGTGGTTCCACGATCACCCAGCAGTACGTGAAGAACGCGCTGGTCGGCGACGAACGGTCGATGACCCGCAAGATGCACGAGCTGGTGATCTCGGCGAAGATGGCGCGGCAGTGGAGCAAGGAAGACATCCTCGCCGCCTACCTCAACACCATCTACTTCGGTCGTGGCGCGTACGGCATCGACGCCGCCGCCAAGGCGTACTTCGGCAAGCCGGTGCAGGAACTGACCGTGTCCGAGGGCGCGGTGCTGGCCGCCACGATTCAGCTGCCGTCGCTGCTGGACCCGGAGAAGAACCCCGACGGCGCGCGGTCGCGCTGGAACTACGTGCTCGACGGCATGGTCGCGGAGAACAACCTGCCCGCCACCGAACGCGCGTCGATGCAGTACCCGCAGGTGGTCACGCTGGAATCGCTGGGCGAGAAGGCCGGTGACAGCGGGCCGGAGGGTCTGGTGAAGAACCAGGTGCTCAAGGAGCTGTCCGAAGCGGGCATCAGCGAGCAGCAGCTCAACACCGAGGGCCTGCAGATCACCACCACCATCGACAAGAAGGCGCAGGACGCCGCGATCAAGGCCGCGCAGGGCAAGCTGGAGGGTGAGCCCGAGAACCTGCGCACCGCGGTGGTGTCCATCGACCCGCGCAGCGGTGCGGTGCGTGCCTACTACGGCGGCGCCGACGGGCAGGGCTACGACTTCGCCAATGCCGGTCTGCCGACCGGTTCTTCGTTCAAGGCGATCGGTCTGGCCGCCAATCTCGAACAGGGCGTTCCGCTTTCGCAGCTGTACGACAGCTCGCCGATCACCGTCAACGGCATTCAGATCGGCAATGTCGAGGGCGAGGGTTGCGGCATGTGCACCATCGCCGAGGCGATGAAGCGCTCGCTGAACACCAGCTTCTACCGGATGCAGCTGGACATGCAGAACGGTCCGCAGAAGATCGCCGACATGGGCCACAAGCTCGGCATCGCCAAGGAACTGCCCGGCATCGGCCCCACGCTGACCGAGCCCGGCGGCGTGGGCCCCAACAACGGCATCGTGCTCGGCCAGTACCAGTCGCGCCCGCTGGATATGGCCTCGGCCTACGCCACGTTCGCGGCGTCGGGTGTCTATCACGCACCGCATTTCGTGCAGCGCGTGGTCACGGCCAAGGGTGAGGTGCTGCTCGACCGCGGCGAGCCCGCCGGTGAACAGCGCATCAGCGCGGCCGTGGCCGACAACGTCACCGCGGCGATGAAGCCGATCGCGGCCTACTCGCGCAACCACAACCTCGCGGGCGGCCGGGAGTCCGCGGCCAAGACCGGCACTCACCAGCTCGGCGACACCGGCAACAACCGCGACGCCTGGATGGTCGGGTACACCCCGTCGCTGTCGACCGCGGTGTGGATCGGTACCGAGCAGGGCGAGGCGATCAAGAACTACGGCGGCAGCATCATCTACGGTTCCGGACTGCCGTCCGATATCTGGAAGTCGGCGATGGACGGCGCGCTGTCGGGCACGCCGAACGAGTCGTTCCCCAAGCCCGCCCCGATCAAGGGCCAGGCCGGTGTGCCGGAGTGGTCGGCGCCGTACACCGCGCCCGAGACCACCGCGCCGGTGCTCGTGCCGCCGGTGATCGTGCCCTCGGAAGTGGAGATCCTGCCCGGCGTGCGGATTCCGGTGCCCGGCATCCAGCAGCCCGCCGTGCCGCAGTCGCAGCAGGCTCCCGAGACCGGTGCGGGGCCGCTGCCGGGCCAGCCGACGGCGGGACCGGGTACACCGGGCAACGGCAACGGCGGCACTCCCAGACCGGGCGGTGGCGCCACCGGCAACGACGACGAGAGCAGCGGCGCGGGAACCACGCCGACCCGATCCCGGTAGCCACCGGTAGCCTCGGATGTCGTGACCGATCAGCAACTCACGGAATCCCCGGCGACCAGCAGTACCAGGCCGGGCCGTGGGGTGGGGTATGTGGCGCCTGCCCCACTGGCACCGGACCTGCGGTCGATCGACGCCCGCGACCTGCCCAGCCGCAACGACTCGCTGACCGCGCAGCTGTCCACCGTGATCGGCGGCCCGGTCGGCGAGCACGCGCTGATCGGGCGGGTGCGGTTCTGGACGCCGCTGCGGGTGCTGTTCGCGTTCACCGTGATCTTCCTGGCGCTGGGCTGGACCGCCAAGGCCGGCTGCATCCAGCAGACCGACGACGGCAACGGCGGGCTGACACTGGACTGGAACAACGGCCGCCAATACGTGGCCATGTGCTACTCCGACACGGTGCCGCTGTACGGCGCCGAACGGCTCAACGAGGGCGCGTTCCCGTACAAGAAGTCCTGGACCGAATCCACGCCCGACGGCGGCACCGAGACCAGATACATGGAGTATCCGGTGCTTTCGGGGCTGTACCAGTACGTGGCGATGCAGATCGGCAATGTGTGGGACCACCTGCCGTTGCCGGGTGCGATGTCGGTGGTGGTCTATTTCAATGTGGTGGCGCTGGGTCTGTGCGTCGGGTGGTTGATCACGGTGTGGGCGACCTCGCGATTAGCCGGGCGGCGGGTGTGGGATGCGGCGTTGGTCGCGGTGTCGCCGTTGGTGATCGTGCACATGTTCACCAACTTCGACGCTCTCGCAACGGCTTTCGCGGCTACCGGGTTGTTGGCGTGGGCTCGGCGTAAGCCGGTGCTGGCGGGGGTTCTGCTGGGCTTGGGTGGGGCGGCGAAGTTGTATCCACTGTTGCTGCTGGGTCCGATTGTGGTGCTGTGCTTGCGGATTTCGCCTGCGGGGCTGCGGTTGCGCGATATCGACAGTGTCGAGGCTGCGCGGAGCTGGTTGCGAGAGACGCCGTTAGGTGCGGCTACGTTGGCCGTGGTCGCCGCGTTGGGGACGTGGGCGGCGGTGAACCTGCCGATCGCCGCGCTGTACCCGGAAGGGTGGCGAGAGTTCTTCCGGCTCAACACCACTCGGCACGCGGACCCCGATTCGATCTACAACGTGATCACCTCGTTCACCGGGTGGGCCGGGTTCGACGGGTCGATCGGGCACGGTGAACCGCCGACCATTCTGAACGCGGTGTCACTGCTGGCCTTCCTCGCCGCCTGCCTCGGCATCGCCTACCTGGCGCTCACCGCGCCGCGTCGCCCTCGACTGACCCAGCTGTGTTTCCTGGTGGTGGCGGCGTTCCTGCTCACCAACAAGGTATGGAGTCCGCAGTACTCGCTGTGGTTGGTGCCGCTGGCGGTGCTCGCGTTGCCGCATCGGCGAATTCTGTTGGCGTGGATGACTATTGACGCTCTGGTGTGGGTGCCTCGGATGTACTACTACCTCGGCGAGGACAACAAGGGTCTGCCCGAGCAGTGGTTCACCGGAACTGTGGTGTTGCGTGACTTGGCGGTGCTCGGGCTGTGCGCGCTGATCATCTACGAGATCCTGCGCCCGCAAGACGATCTGGTGCGACGCGACTTCGTCGACGATCCCGCCGGCGGCATTCTGGATCGCGCTCCCGATCCGCTGCTGCCGTGGCTGCCGCAGTTCCTGCGGCCGAAGGAGGCCAGGGTCAGTTCACGGCCCGCGTGCGTGCCGGACTGATACCGCCTTACATGCGCAGGTAGCGGGCCTGTAGTTCGGGTTCGGCGGGGAGCATGTCCAGGTCGAGTTCCCAGGCGTTGCCGGTCCAGGGGTCGAACAGGGGGGTGCCTGGCATGGTGGGTAGGTGGCGGCAGGATTGGGCTAGTAGGTCCACCGGGCCGTCGCCGGAATCGCCGCTGCCGCTGCCGACGATGAGCAGGGACAGGCCGATCAGGTCGCCGCGGACCATCAGTTGGCCGAGGCGGATCACGTCGCTGGCCTGGTAGCCGTGGGGGAAGTCGGCGGCGACCAGGATGCGGTGTTCGGTGGGTGGGACGGCTTGTCCACTGTTGTAAGCGATTTCGGCCAGTTCGGCGGCATGGGACAGTGCGCCCAGGCGGGCGGAGATGTCACCGTGGTCGGTGATCACCGGGCCCGCCAGCAGCGGGGTCAAGGGGGTCGCGATGGCGCGTAGGCCGCCGGTGAGGTCGATCAGGTCGACTCTGGTCGGCTTGTCGGGGATGGCGGCGACCAGGCGGGCGACCAGTGCGCCGACCACGCGTGAAGCCGCGGCGGAGGATTCGGTGTCGACCCACAGTGGCCGATTCAGCGGTACCGGAACGCAATACGGCACGCGCAGGCCGCCGCGGTCCATGGCGTGCAGCTCGCCGAGGCGGATGCCGTCGCTGCGGGCGGCGCGGGCGGTCCAGGCGGGGGCCAGCCAGGAAGCCAACGCGGCGGGCATGACAGCGTCGGCTTCGGCGATCTCGTGGCCGAGGTGGTCACTGTCGCGGCGGTGGTCGGCGTCGGCCACGGCTACCAGTTCGTCGTGGCGGCGCTGGGCGGCGGCGCGGGCCGCGTCGGCCGCGGGGGTGTTGCGGGTGGCCGGGTTCGACACCGCTTCGGACAGTTCCTGATCCAGGCGTTTGGTCGCGTAGTCGCGCGCGGAAACCAGCGCGGCGGCGGAGCGGGCGGCGTCTTCGAAGATCATCCACATGCGCTGCAGGCCGTGGTCGACCTCCAAGGGTGCGCCCGATACGGGAACGGGTCGCGCGACCGTCTCCGTGGGTGCGCTCGCCGGCGCCAGTGGTGCGGGCTGCCATGCCTGTGCCGGAACAGGTTCGGGGGCGGTGACGCCGTGCGTTGTCAGCAGCTGTGTCGCCCCGCCCGCGTAGCCCTGGCCCAGTGCGCGCAGCTTCCAGCCGCCGTTGCGGCGGTACACCTCGAGGCAGATCAGCGCGCTCTCGCCCGCGGTCGGCGCGATCACGAATTCTGCTGTGGGGCTGCCGTTTTCGAACAGTGACGCGGTGACGGCGGGAAGGGTTCTGCCCGCCGTCACGAACAACAGCACCGCGTGCGCGTCCGAACGCACCTGCGACAGCGTCAGATCCACCGCCGCGCCGGCGAAACTCACCCCCGGCGCCGCAGGCCGCGACGCGCACACGTGATCGTGCACGTCGCGAACCCGCAGATCCTCACCGACCACCAGCGCCGCCAGTTCGACGGTGCCGGTGGTCTGCGCGGTGAAGCGCACGGAATCAGCGGTCAGAGCAGTGTTCTGCCCGGCCTTCAGGTGAATCACGGTGTCTGCCCTGCTCTGTCGCGCGTTCGGAGTGTGTTGCCTTCTTCAGTTGCCGCCGAGGAACCGGCCCAGCTGCGGCACCGCTTCGCCGGGATGCTTGGCGTTGAAACCCTCGCCCAGCGCCTGCATCTTCCAGTCGCCGCCCACCCGGTAGACCTTCGCCATCGCCATCGCGGTGAACGGCATACCACCCGCGAGGGTGTAGCGGGCCAGTTCGGCGTTGGTCGTGCCGTCGATCAGGCGGCTGAACGCGTTCTGCACCTGTTCGAAGGAATGGCCCTTGTACGAGGTGACGATGAACAGCAGCGTGGTGATGTGGGCGGGGATCCGGGTGAGGTCGACCAGGATCATCTCGTCGTCGCCGTCGCCTTCGCCGGTGAGGTTGTCACCCTGGTGGCGCACGGAACCGTCCTTCGACGACAGCTGGCCGTAGTAGGCCACGTCGACGAGGTTCTGGTCGGCGAACAGGCAGACCGAGGCGTCCAGGTCGATGTCGACGGTGCGGTTGCCGAACATGCCGCGCGTGCGCACCGGGTCCCAACCCAGGCCCATCTTCACGAAGGTCAGCGCGGCGCCGCCCTCCTTGCGCAACGTGACCCGCTGGCCCTTCTGCAGGCTGACCGGGCGATCCTTGCTCAGGCTGATCTCACCGGCGGGCTGCGGCGGCGCGGGCGGCGCGTAGCCGGGTGCGCCCTGGGCGGCCGGATAGGCCGGTCCGGGCGGCGGCGGCGGGTACCCACCGGCGGGCTGTGGCGGCGGCGGGTAGCCACCGAAGGCGGGCGCGGGCGGCGGGTAGTTCGGCGCGGGCGGCGGCGGGGGCGGCGGAGCCTGCTGCGGGGCGGCGGCCTGCGCGGGCGAATCATCCACCTGCACACCGTGATCGGTGACCAGCGCGGCGAAACCACCCGCGTAACCCTGACCGACCGCACGCACCTTCCAGCTGCCCTGGCGGCGGTACAGCTCGAGCGCGATCACGATCGACTCGGTGGTCAGGCCCTCGATCGTGTAGCTGAACAGCTGATTGCCCGACGCGTCGGACACGATCGCCGTCGGCGGGGCGAAGCGGCCGAAATTGCTGGTCGCGTCGTCGAGGGTGATCACCGCGCGGATCTGATCGATATCGGCGGGCACCGCCGACAACGACACCGCAAGCGACGCAGGCTGACCCGCGGGCCCGGGGCGCAAATCGACACCCGGACCGCTCGGCTGGTTGTAGAAGACGAAATCAGCGTCGGTGCGGACCTTGCCCTGCTCGGTCACGAGCAGCGCGGAAAGGTCGGCCGGGGCGGTGACCTGGAGCGAGATCACCACGTCACTGACGGCCAACGGGCCGTTCTGGCCCTTGGCGAGTGTTGCAGACAAGTTCGACCCTTCGCTTGTCGTTGTTGGTGTCGATGAGACTCGCCTGTCACTCTACGAGAAAGCGGGCCGGTGCGTCCGGGCTCTGTGACGGGAGCACAGATCGGACTACGTCGCGCGCACATTGTTTCGGTGCCCCGGGCGCGGTTTCGCCTGATCGGTTACAGCGCATCCGGAATCTCAGATGGTTTCGGATGCCGCCCTTCTCGGACGTCCCTCAGCTCACGCCACAGCAGTGACGCAAACCTCGGTTCCTGCGTCTACCAGGACGGTTTCACCAACATTGGAATGTCGGTCAGCGCCTTCCTGTCGGCGGGCATTGGTAACCCGGCCTCCTGCTGGGAGGTCCGGGGATCGTGACAAGTCTTTGTTCAAGGTGGGCCAGTGGGCGAGGTTGACCGCCGCGTTCAGGTCCCGGTCGGCCCGGTGCCCGCATCTGCACACGAACACTCGATCCGCCAACGACAACCCTGGTGTGATCGCTCCGCACGCCGAGCAGCGTTTACTCGACGGGAACCAGCGGTCAGCGACCGCGACTTCGCCGCCTCGCCACGCCTGCTTGTAAGTGAGCAAGCGGGCGAAATCCGACCACCCCACATCGGCGATCGCGCGCGCGAGACGGGGATTGCCCAGCATGCCCGCTACATTCAGGTCCTCGATCACGAGCCGGTCGTGGGTTTTGACCAACTGGTTTGCGGCCTGATGCAGACAGTGGCGACGAATATTCCGGACCCGGTGATGGTGTCGGGTCAACCGTGCCGCTGCCTGTTGATGATGGGCCGAGCCTCGCCGTTTGCGAGAAACCGCCTTCGCAAGGCGTCGTTGCCGAACCAGTCCAGCAGCTAAGGGTTTCGGGGCCTGGACGCGAGCGACTTCGGTGCCGTCGGTGGTGGCCGCGACTAGGAACGCGATCAACCCGCGATCCACACCTACCCAACCACCATCACCGCGTTCACTGGGACGGTGATGGTGGGCGGGGTGCAGGTCGGCGGCTTGCACTGTCAGCCCGATCCACCACCGGCCCGCCCGTAGGGTGACCGTGGCCTGGACGATTTTCGCGCGGCCTCCTGCGATCATTCGCCGTAACCTGCGGGTGTCGTCGCGGACTGCGATGGTGCCTAGCCCGGGCAGGGTCACTGACCGTACGTGGACACTGTCCCCGACTCGGATTGCCGACCGCCCGTTCTTGGCATGCGTGTTGCGCAGTCGGAACGCCGGGACAGCCTTGTTCTTCTTCTTGAACCGGGGAAACCCGACCCGTTTACCAGCGCGTTTGCCGGTGCGGAAGTCAGTAAACGCGGCCAGCCCGCGTGCGCAGTCCACGGCGGCTTCTTCGAAGACCTGCTGATGAATCTGGCCACGCCAAGCCAACCCGGTCACTACGATTTCGGCGGTACCGGCGGAATCGACCGTGAACAGCCTGCCAGCGGCCTCGGTCTTCTTCCACGCGTTGAACGCGTTGATCAGGTCGAACCTGGTCCACGGAACCCGCACGTCGGGATGATTGTTGCGTTGCGTTAGTGCGATTTTCACCATGCCGAGACATTGGTTGAACGCGAAACGAGCCGCCCCGGCATGTCGGGTGAGCACGCCGGACTGGTCGACTGTGGGGTCGAGGCAGTAGCGGAATGTGGTGTGGCGGCTCATCATTGGCCATACTAGTCATAGCCGAGCAGCATTGATAATGACTTAGGTCACATCCACTAGGTTGAGCCTGGTGCTCGGATGCGCTGTTAGGGTGGCGTCGCAGTCGCAACCGGCGGACATCCGCCCACGCAGAGGAGCCACACACCTGATGGCGCAATTGTTCGAGAAGTCCAAGAAGGTGATCGAGGCGCACCTCGCGGGGACCAGTATCCGCGCGATCTCCGGCTCGATGGTGGCCTACGAAGGCAACGTGCAGTTCAAATCGGCCGGGTTCGGCGGCGGCGAGGGCGTGCTCAACGGGCTCAAACGCCGCGCCACCGGCGAGAAGCTGTCGCTGATGGAATGCAACGGCAACGGCAAGGTGTTCTTCGCGGTCAACGGCCAGAACGTGACCGTGGTGGACCTGAACAACGACACCCTGCAGGTCGAGTCGCAGCAGTTGCTGGCCTTCGCGGGCAATCTGCGCACCGATGTGCGGTTCGCCGGTGTGGGCGGAATGTCTGCCGGCAGTGGACTTTTCACCACCACGGTCAGCGGGCAGGGCCAGGTGGCGCTGCTGTCGGCCGGTGGGCCACTGATCCACCTCGAGGTGTCCCCGCAGTTTCCGCTGATCGTGGATCCCGACGCGTTCGTCGCCTCGCGCGGCAACCTCAATCAGTCGTTCATCACCGATGTCTCGTGGCGCACGGCGGTCGGACAGGATGCGGGCGAAGCCTTTTCGCTGCGCTTCGACGGCCAGGGCGTGGTGTTGATCCAGCCGGCGGAACGGTAAGGGCGGGCGATGTTCGAAACTGTCAACAGCAAGGTCGTCAAGGTCGATGTCGGGCAGGCGGGCGGGGTCGTCGCGCGCTCGGGCGCGATGCTGTTCTACACCGGCCAGGTGGCGTTCGCGCCGCACCAGATCCCCGGCGGCGGTGGGGGAATGGGCGGCGGTGGGCTGATGCGGATGGCCGGATCGATGATGGCCGGTGAGCACCAGCGGACGATGCTCGCGCGCGGAAACGGTGTTGTCCATTACGGATTCGCCGGACTGGAAGTGCACGTGGTGCACATGCAGCCGGGTGCGGTGATGCGCGTGGAGGCTTCGCGGTTGCTCGCGCAGACGGCCGGATTGCAGGCTTCCGTTGTGTCCGTTGCCAGTTCAGGTGGCGGGGGCGGTGGCGGCGGCGGGCTGATGGGTGCGCTGCGCGGTGCCGCGGCGGGAGTCGCGACCGGCACCGGCATGTTCACCACGCAGCTCAGCGGACAGGGTTCGGCGGTGCTGCTCGCGCACGGTGGATTCCTGGAACTGCCTGTGGGCGGGCCGAATCCGATCGTGGTCGACCCGCAGGCGTTCGTCGCCGCGTACGGCAATGTGCAGACCGAACTGAAGTCGGCGATGGGGTGGCGCGACGCGGTGGGTCGCGGTGCGGGCGAGGCGATGCAATTGCATTGCCACGGCCAGGGTGTGGTGTACGTGCAGGCCTCCGAAGAGAAGTTGTGAACCGATGAGCGACATCCTCTCCCCGAACAATCTCGGACCGAGCGACAACATTCCGGGCAACAGCTACGCCTACTGCATCGACCTGACCGGGCCGTGGTTCATGCGCAAGGGCGCGATGATCGCCTACTACGGGCAGATCGAGTTCCAGATGCTCACGCACGGGCTGCAGGGCAACCTCATGCACATGGTGAGCAGCCAGTTCTCCGCGCCGCTGTTCGCCGGCGAGTACGTGGTGGCGCAGGGGCACGGGAAGCTGATCATCGGCGACCGCGGATACGACATCAACTCCTTCGACCTCGAAGACGGCAACCTCACCATTCGTGGGGCGAACCTGCTGGCCTTCGAACCGGGGCTGGCGTTGAAGCAGTCGATCGTGCCGGGGTTCCTCACGCTGATCGGGACCGGGAAGTTCCTCGCGTCGTCGAACGGGCCGGTGATGTTCGCCGAACCGCCGTTGCGTGTCGACCCGGAATCGCTTGTCGGATGGGCTGATTGCCCGTCTCCGTCCCACCACTACGACCAGGGGTGGATCGGTAGTTTCCTCGCGGCGGGGGCGGCCCGGATGGGTGCCAATTCCGGTGAGGAGCGGCAGTTCGACTTCACCGGTGCGGGGACTGTGCTGATCCAGTCGACCGAGAAGATCATGAGTGACAATGCGCTGGTGCGCACCATCGAGGGGCAGTTGCAAAGTGGTGTCACTGTTGGTGGGCTGCAGCGGATTCAGGGTGTGATCGCGCAGCAGTTGGCTGGTCAGCAGCAGCACTACTGATCGCGCCGGAACCCGGGTGCCGTTGGTGCACCCGGGTTTTCGCGTGTCAGGCCGGTTCTGTGACCGGCACCGCGGCGTGGAACCAGTCGAGGATTTCCTCGCCTGCCAGGATGCCGGTGGCGGTGGTGATCGTGAGGTTGGGCGCGGTGAAGTTCAGGTCGTGCAGTTCACCGTGGGCCGGGCGGATCGCGGCGTCGGCTGCTTTCAGCATTTCGGCGTCGAGAGCGCCGTCGCCTGCGGTGAACAGTGTTGCGGTGCTGGCTAATTCGCCTGCGTCTGTCAGCCTTGTGCGGACTTCGCCTACGGCGAGACTCTTACAGACCGCGTCGGGCATCGTGTAGATCTTGCGGCCCTGTTGGGACGCGGACCAGCCGTTGGCGCGGCACCAGGTGTCCCATTCGGCGAGGAAGCCCGAGGGGACCTCGTCGGGGCGGACCACCAGGTAGCAGAACAGTTCGTCGGCCTCGCGGTACTTGGTGACCCAGGAATCGTCGATGCGCGAACGCAATTCGGCGCCGACATCGGCCAGGGTGGCACCGCTGGCGCGGACCTGGTCGTCGATGGCGAGGCGCCAGGCCGGATCGGGGATGCCGTCGACGAGGATGTTGCCGCCGTTGCTGGTGATGGCGTACTTCCACGGGGCGCCGGGCAGGGCGATGCGCTGGAACTGCTCGATGGTGCGGGTGGTCGTCGGGATCACCGGGGCGAGCGCGGCCAGCTCGCGCAGGCGGGCGATCGCGGTGGTGGTCATGTACGACAGGGGTTCGCCCTCGTAGTACTCCACGCATTCCTTCTCCACATCTTCGGCGCCACCGAAGCCGTTGCGGGAGAAGATCATTGTTCTGTCGAGATCGGTAGCGAATAGCGCCTCGGCGGTCACCGGGATAGCTCCTTGATCAGGCCCATGCAGGAGTAGGCCAGGTCGGGAACCACTTCCACCGGGACATTGCGCGCCGCGGCGAGCAGGCGGATGTGGGCGTGCTCGGGGGCATCCGCCTCGCGAACCAGCACCCGCCACGGTACCCGGCGCAACAGCACGCGAGTGGTCTCGCCGACGCCCGGTTTCACGAAATTGACTGTGCTGATGTCGTATTCGGCGCGCACCTTCTCCACCGACGCCCAACCGGACCAGTCCGGGGTGCGGTCGGAGTTCTGGATCTGCGCTACCTCGACGGGGACCTTGTCGCCGATCTTCTCGAAAGATGCTGCGACGGTGTCGATCAGCTTGTTCGACACGTCGACGTCGATCAGGTCGCGGTAGAACTTGGCGCCGTGGAATTCGCCGGGGCCGATCAGGGTGTCGTTGAGGACTGTTCGCGAAACCAGGCCGGAGACAGTGGAATTCAGGCAGGCGGAGGCGATCAGGAAGTCGTCGCGGGTGCCGTAGGTGCGCACACAGTTGGCCGGGTCGGCCAGGACTACGAGCTCGTCGTTGAACCTGGCGCCGCCTGCCGCGTGGTAGGCGTCCAGGGCGGCGGTGAGTTCGTGGGTGATCGCGCCCTTGCCGGTCCAGCCGTCGACGAACACGATCGAGGACGGATCGTGGTGGTGGGCAAGGTAATCCAGGGCTACGGCGTCGATGCCGCGGTCGCGGACGATCGAGACGGCGTAGTGCGGGATGTTCAGCTTTTCGCGGCCGATCCCGCTGGCGAGCCAACGGCGCATGAGCACGCCGATGGGGGTGCCCGCCCTGGCCAGGGAGACCAGCACGATGTTCTCGCCGCGTTCGGCGACCACTAGTTCTGCCACGGTCGCCACTGCCAGTGCCAGGCGTTCGGCGCTGTCGGCGAGGACGCGGTCGAACAGCTCGCGGTATTCGGCGTCGGGCTGGAACTCCACCGGGAGTGATTCGGCGTAGTGGGCCTCGCCGGCCTGGATGCGCTGCTCGCGTTCGGTCACGTCGGCTTCGAGATCGGCGTCGGAGAGATCCTTGAGCAGCCACGAAACATCTTCGGGCGCATAGGAACCGAACTCGGGGCCGTGCAGGGCTGCCGGGAGTCGGATGTCGCCTGAATCGCCGCGACCGGGGGCGTCGGTTTCCGTTACCCCTGCGGAGTCGCCGTGCGCCACCGTCGGTGCGACCGACTCGGCGGTGCGGGCAGCGTGTAGTGCACGGGGGTCCGCGCCGGGCACTACAGCGATCAGCACGTCGGCGCCCGAGGCGGTGAGCACGTCGACCAGTCCGCCGGAGGCGACGAGTTCGGGGGTGTCGGCGGGGGGATCGATGACGACCAGCAGGACCGGGTCGGCGTCGGGCCACTGCGCGTTGTAGAGGTAGCGCGCGGCGGTGGGGTCGGGTTCCGGGGCGGTGAAGCGGAAGCCTCGGCGCAGGGGGTAGCCGGGTTCGTCGAGGACGTATGCCGGTGAGCGGGTGGTGGTTTGGAAGCGGGCGGGGGTGCCCGCGTCGGCGAGGTCGGCGGCCAGGCGCACGGGCAGGTACATGAGCTCTTCGTGGCCGATGACGATGACGGGGCGGCCCGCGAACTCGGCGTCCAGGCGTGCGCTCACCTCGTTGGCGATCGACTTCACCGCGATATCGAAGGCCGCGTTGTCCGAACGCAGGGTGCCGTGGCGACCGCCTTCGGGAACGTCTGCGGGCCAAGACAATTCGATGCGACCGTACGAACCCGTCTGGGGTACTACCGGATTCAACTGCGGGTCGGGCAGGGAGGTGACGGTGTCGATCAGACCGGCGGGCAGGTCGGTGCGGCCCGAGGCCAGGCAGACCGTGTCGATGCGTGCGCCGAGTTCGGCTGCGGCAGCTTCGAATTTGATTCGATCGGCGGGGGTTCGCATGTCCACCAGGGAGGCCAGGACGTAGTGCGAGCGCGGCGCGAAGGCGTGCAGGGCGCGTACGGCGTCGATGGCGGTGTCGCCGGTGGAGATCTCGTCGTCGACCAGCACCAGCGGGAGGTCGTTGGCGAAGATCGCGGCGGGCGCGGGCTGCAGCAGGTGGGAAGTGGCGTGTGAGTGGCCCTCTTCGAAACCGGTCAGCGTGGTGGCGCGCGGCTCGTTGCGGCGGGTGGAGTGCAGGTAGCAGCCGGCGTCGATGCGCGCGGCCACACAATGGCCCAAACCTGTTGCGGTCTCGGCGAATCCGAGCACGACGGCTTCCTGATCGCCGAGCACCTCGCGCACGAGATCGGCGAGACGGTTACCCGCACCGATCACCACGCGCGGGTCGGTCGGCAGGTGCTTGCCCAACACCGTGGACACCAGCAGATGGGCCCGGCGCGGATTGCGACGCAGACCCGGCTGCACCAGCTCACCGATCGAAAGTTGGCCCGTCAGAACACTTTCAGCGGACAGCACCGAGAACCCGCCGTCGACGAAGGCGCCCTCAGTCGCCGTCACGTCCGCATTGGACGTCGGGGCGACCACCGCAGCCGGCAAGTCACCCTCGGCCGAGCGTGCACCGAAGGATTCACCGTGATGCAGCTCGATGCCCAGATTCACCGTCGCCCAAGGCTTTACGAACGCATTCATTCGGCGATCATCGCTGTCAGCAAATCCACGAAGGACACTCCCTTGTTCGCGACCCCGAACGCACGAGCCCGGACCAGCGTCTGGCGGGCCCAACTGCGGTGCGGGCGCATCTCGTTCATCTTGTTGCGGTATTCCGAGGCGGCCACGCCACCGACGTCGGCGGACAGGATGTCCAGCGCGTCGGCGTACTCCTCGTGCGTGACCACCTGCAGCGCGTGCACCACCGGCACGTGCGAGGGGTGGATCACCGTTTTGCCCTGGATGCCGTTGGCGCGGTCGAGGGTGATCTCGCGCAGCAGGCCGTCCAGGTCGCGGCTGACCAGGTACTGGCGGAACTTCACCGCGTCGGATTCCTCGAACGGCGCGCTGCGCAGCTGTGGGCGGAACATCCGCTCGTGGTCGGCGAAGTACTCCCAGACGGGGCCGGTGATGATGAAGCCGGTGCCGTCGACGCGGCCGAGGTAGTTGACGATGTCGGCGATCACGTCGGCGATCACTCGCACGTCGTAGATCGTGAGGTCGCGGTCGCGGCGGATGCCGAACGTGGAGCACATGTCGGTGGCGCCGATGCGCACGGCCAGCACGTGTTCGCGGCGGGCGGCGAGCATGTCGGCGATGCGCGACAACTGCTCGTCGCGGGTCTGCCGGTGCACCAGGTTCGCCGATTCCAGCACCGGCATCGCGTAGACGGGACGGCCGAGCACGCGGTTCGCGTCGTCGAGCGCGTCGAGGTAGGCGGGGCCGGTGTCGGCGTCGAACTTGGGGAACACGAAGCCGGTGAGCACGTCGGCGCCGGGGCCCAGCGCTGCGACCAGCTCGGCGACCGAGGCGGCGTCGCGCACCCGGATGAACAGCAGCGGGTTGGCGTCGTCGCTGCGCGCGAGCAGGTCCAGCGCGTCCACCGCGTGCTGCTTGGCGGCTTCGACCTGGTGATCGGCGACAGCGTCCTCGAGGTCGATCACCATCGAGCAGACCCCGCGCGCGGCGCGTCGGCGGATGGTCTCGGTGAGATCGGGGCGGGTCGCGGGCACGTACAGCGTGGCGCCCAGCGCGGTGGCCAGCAGCTCACGGTCGAGGTGGCCCTGGATGGGTTCGGGCTCGACCAGGAACAGCTCCCGGCTGCGCGGACCCTGTAGCTGCTGAAAATGACGCAACGGTGTCTGCTTGCGCATGCACACTTGCGTCGCGACGGCGTAGCCCGCGGTCATTGCCCCCACCTCATCTGTCGACCCATGTCATATCTACTTCTCTGCGACGTTTTTTCTGATCCGCTCGACCACCCCGGCGATGAACTGCGCGACAGTGTCCAACTCCGTCACGTATGCCCAATAATCCGGATGTCTACCTGTCAGTCCCGCGGTGATGCGGTCGAGGCGTTCTGCTTGTGCATCGAGAACCGAGCCCCACTCGGCGACCAGTCCTCGGTCGACCGCGAGCATCTGCGCGTCCCGCAGCCGGAATCGTACGGTGCGCGCTCGCGCGTCGGGATCGGTGCGTACCTCTCGCAACAATTCCAGGCGCGCGGTGACGGCGTCGACCAGCTGCTCGGCCTGCGCGAGGTGCTCGCGTGCGGTGGCGGTCAAGTCAAGGGCGCTCTCCGGATTCCGATCGGCTGCCGCGACGCGCGCGCCGACCAGCGCCTCGTCGGCGGCGTCTATGCCGCGACGGCTTTCCCGCTCATTGTTGGTCAAGTCCGCTGAACTCGCAGCGCTGAACTCCCGCAGCAGACTCGAGTAGGCGGGTCCGAGGGCATCGGCGCGGTTACGCACCGCGGCCAGCCGGGTGGTCACCGAGGCGATCGCGTTCTTCGCCGCCGACACGCGAGAAGGAGCCTGCGCCAACGCATTCGACAGTTCCGCGGTGGTCTCCTGCACTAGGTTCGCCGCCTCGCGCGCGCGGGCGACAGCAGTACCCGGATCCACCGAAGATGCTGTGATCAGAGCCTCATTCAGGGCCCTTACACCGCCCTCGATCGAGGGGTAATGCGCGAAACCCGACGACGCCGCCGCGGCCAGCACCTGTTCGGCCTCGGCACGCACGTGAGTGAGCAACTGCGGCACGGTATTTCGCACCGTCGCGGCTTCGGCCAGGCCTTCGCGATGCGCGTGATAGAACTCGTCCACCCCGCGAGCGGCGTCGTTGAGCTGCCTGACCAGCGCGTCCGCCCGCGCCGGACCATCCGCGATCGGCGTGCCCGCGGCTTCAGCGGCATCGAGCTGCTCGGTGAAACTCAGGTACGCGCCCGCCGCGGCGTAGCACCGCGCACGCACCGGCTCCCAGAGCGCGCCGACGCGGCGGTCGGGGAACACCGCCGTACTGGCCACCACACCCGCCTCCGCTGCCGATTGCCGTCGATCCATGTCGAGAAAGGCCGCCGACGTCGCGGCCCTTGCCCCGCTGATCCACTCATGATCCGCCCCCGATCTGAACCATCCGCGTCTGCGAGGTGTCACCGGCACGTCCCCTTTCCGAACCGCGCTACCCGCCGCCCGTGCATGTGGTCGATGGTAGGAGATTCCCCCGGTTAACCTGGGCTGCAGACCGTTCCTACGCAAGATCCACGAAACCTATTACTGTCGTAGCGGTACCCGGCGATTCGGACATGCTTTCGGATATGCCGGGAAACGACACACCGGACTAACCGAAGGGATTCCCGCATGGGTGTCAGTCTGTCCAAGGGCGGCAACGTCTCGCTGACCAAAGAGGCCCCGAACCTGACCGCGGTCGCGGTCGGCCTGGGCTGGGACGTGCGTTCCACCACCGGCACCGACTTCGACCTCGACGCGAGCGCGATCGCGACCGGCGCCGACAAGAAGGTCGTGTCGGACAAGCACTTCGTGTTCTTCAACAACCTCAAGTCCCCCGAAGGTGCCATCGAGCACACCGGCGACAACACCACCGGTGAGGGCGACGGCGACGACGAGGTCATCAAGGTCGACCTCGCCAACACCCCGCCGACCATCGACAGCATCTTCTTCCCGGTCTCGATCTACGACGCCGAGACCAGGGCGCAGTCGTTCGGCCAGGTGCGCAACGCGTACATCCGCGTGGTCGACCAGGCCAACGGCACCGAGCTCGCCCGCTACGACCTGTCCGAGGACGCCTCGACCGAGACCGCGATGGTGTTCGGCGAGCTGTACCGCAACGGTGCAGAATGGAAGTTCCGCGCTGTCGGTCAGGGCTACGCCTCCGGACTGAGCGGCATCGCCCGCGACTACGGCGTCAACGTCTAGTCATCATCGCGAACAGGGGGCTGCGCACATCGAGCCCCCTGTTTGTGCGAAACAGAAAGGTCCCTCCGCGTGATAACGCGCATCTTCGGCCTGTCCATCGCCATCACGGTGGTCTCGCTGGTCGTGGCCTACCTCTACGGCGGCCTGACCGCACTCGCGCTGTGCGCGATCCTCGGCATCCTCGAGGTGTCGCTGTCGTTCGACAACGCCGTCATCAACGCCACCGTCCTGGAACGGATGAGCGAGTTCTGGCAGCGGATCTTCCTGACCGTCGGCGTGCTGATCGCCGTGTTCGGTATGCGTCTGGTGTTCCCGCTCGCGATCGTGTGGGTCACCGCCGGACTGAACCCGGTGCAGGCGTTCGACCTGGCGCTCAACCCGCCGGCCAACGACGCGGCGACCTTCCCCGACGGCAGCCCCAGCTACGAGACCCTGCTCACCGACGCGCACCCGCAGATCGCGGCCTTCGGTGGCATGTTCCTGGCGCTGCTGTTCCTGAACTTCATCTTCGAAGAGCGTGACATCACCTGGCTGAGCTGGCTCGAGAAGCCACTGGCCAAGGCCGGCAAGCTCGACATGCTGTCGGTGGTCGTGTCCGGTACCGGTCTGGTGCTGGTCGCGGAGTTCCTGGCGAAGGACGCGGATCGTTCGACCGTGCTGGTCGCGGGTCTGCTCGGCATGATCGTCTACATCCTGGTCGACGGCCTCGGCTCGATGTTCCACACCGAGGAATTCGAGGAAGGCCCGCAGGGTGGCCCGTCCACGCTGGTCAAGGCCACCGGTAAGGCCGCGTTCTTCCTGTTCCTGTACCTGGAAGTCCTCGACGCCTCGTTCTCCTTCGACGGTGTCATCGGCGCGTTCGCGATCACCTCGGACCCGATCATCATCGCGTTGGGCCTTGGCCTGATCGGTGCGATGTTCGTTCGATCCATCACGGTGTACCTGGTTCGCCAGGGCACGCTGTCGGATTACGTCTACCTCGAGCACGGCGCCCACTGGGCGATCGGTGCGCTGGCGGCGATCCTGCTGGTGTCGATCGGCGTGCACGTCAACGAGCTCATCACGGGCCTGGTCGGCGTGGCGTTCATCGGCGCGGCGCTGATTTCCAGCATCCTGCGCAACCGCAAGGCTGAGCCGGACGCGGTGGCCGACGCCAAGGAGACCACTCCGGTCGGCTGATCCACTACCGCTACATCGGCGGCGAGTCCTCTTTCGAGGGTTCGCCGCCGTTGTTGTTTACGCGGGTTGCAGCTGGCGCACCGGTGCGGTGATCGGTTCGGTCCGGCGTGCTCTGGCCCGCAGGAAAACGAAGAACAGGGCCACGAGCAGCGCCGTTCGAAGCCACACGCCGAACTGGACGATGCCCTCCATCAGATCCACGCCCTCCCCCTCGCCCAACGCCGCGAAGTACCGGAACACCCCGACACCCACCGCCGCGTCGGCCACCAGATACGCCGCCACCATCGACCACGGCACCTCCAGCAGCACCAGGAACGGGATGATCCACAGGGTGTACTGGGGTGAATGGACCTTGTGGAACAGCATGAACACCGCCAACATCGCCGCGCTCACCCCCACCCACGGGTACGCCGACGTCGGGGTCCAGCGTCGCCAACCCAGCCACAGCGCCAGCGCGAAACCGCCGAAGATCAACGCGGGCGACACGATCGCGACCGCGTCGTGCCAGGTCTGGGTCGTTTCCGCGGCGCGACCGAAGATCGCCTGGTGACCCCAGTACCAGATCGAGTTGGTGGTGATGTCGGCCTGACGCAACTGCTGGAAGGTGATCGAAGCCCGCCAGCCCTCCACTCCGGCCAGCACGAACGGCGCGTTGATCGCCGCGACCGTGCCCATCGCGGCCAGCAAAGTCTGTGCGGCACCGGCGATATCGAGTTCGCTGATCCGTCGTCGATCGCGCGGGACGCCCTCGGTGAGCACATACAGCGCCAGCGGCAGAACGAAGATTCCCGGATACAGCTTGAGACAGAAACCCAGCGCGAGCAGCACCGCGGCGATGATCCCGCGGGTGCGCACCGACAGCCCGGTCAGCATCGTCATCACGTAGACCGCGGCCACCGCCGTGCACACCACCGGCAGTTCCCAGTTGTGGAACGCGTAGAACACCAGCGGCGGACCGATCGCCCACAGCAGTGCCGCCGGGCCCGCGAGTCTGGCCAGCATCCACGCGGTGAGCAGGGCGAACGGTGCCAGCAGCAGGGCCGAACGCCACAGGAAGTCGGCGTCGTTGTCCACCCCGATCGCACCCGCCCACATCAGCACGCCCGACAGCACCGGGTATTCCACCGCGCCGCCGGTCAGCGCGCCGTCGGCGGTGATGTCGCCGTCCACATACGGGAACACGTGATTGTCGATATCGCGGCCGAGCCACAGGAATTGGATGTCGGAATAGCAGACATCGGTGTCCTTGCGCTGCTCGAAGACCAGGCTGCGACCCGATTCGTCGATCGCGCCACCGGCACATCTGGCCTTGTTCGCGTAGGCCAGCGCCAAGGTGAAACCGCACAGCAGCAGCACCAACAGGGCCAGCGCCGCGCCGCGTCTGGTCGCGTGCCGCTGCGGGCCGCCGGTGGTCATGGCGACCACATTAAGCGGCGACACCGACAACACCCGCGCACACCCGCGGCAGGCATCGATTTCGCTGGTCACCACCGGCTCATGTAGCCTTGGCGGGTTGCTGACGCAACGAACCCTCCTGCCATGGAGAGTCCATGGCCGTTTCCTAGTCCACAGGAGGTGATTGGTCCGTGCGTCAATATGAAGTAATGGTCATCCTCGACCCGAGCCTGGACGAGCGCATCGTCGGGCAGTCCCTGGATACTCTGCTCACGGTCGTCAAGACCGAGGGCGGCAACGTCGACAAGGTCGACATCTGGGGCCGCCGCCGGCTCGCCTACGAAATCGCCAAGCAGGCCGAAGGTATCTACGCGATCGTCAACCTGACCGCGACCCCGGCCACCGTGAGCGAACTCGACCGCCAGCTGGGCCTGAACGAGACGGTGCTGCGCACCAAGGTTCTGCGCAACGACAAGTAGTCCACACCTCGTATTTGTCAGAGCCTGGCTTTAGGCTCGTGCGCAAATCCCGAGGATGCGGACTGCACCCCGAGCAGGAGGAACCCCATGGCAGGCGACACGGTCATTACCGTCATCGGAAACTTGACGGCAGACCCCGAGCTTCGTTTCACGCCCGCAGGCGCAGCGGTGGCTAATTTCACCGTCGCGTCGACTCCCCGTGTGTTCGATCGCAATTCGAACGAATGGAAAGACGGCGAGGCACTGTTCCTGCGCTGCAATATCTGGCGCGAAGCAGCGGAAAACGTCGCCGAGTCTCTGACCCGAGGCGCCCGCGTGATCGTCAGCGGTCGGCTCAAGCAGCGCTCTTACGAAACCCGCGAGGGCGAGAAGCGCACTGTGGTCGAGCTCGAAGTCGATGAGGTCGGTCCCTCGTTGCGTTACGCAACCGCGAAGGTCTCCAAGGCCGGTCGTGGTGGCGGAGGCGGCGGTGGCGGCTTCAGTGGTGGTTCCGGCAATGCCGGTGGTGGGTCAAGCGCAGGCGGCTACAACGCCAACGCCAACAATGGCGGCGGACGTCCGGCCGGTGGCAGCAATGCCGGTGGCGAAGACGATCCGTGGGGTAGCGCGCCCGCGGCCGGCTCCTTCGGGGGCGGCGGCCGCATGGATGACGAACCGCCGTTCTGATCGAACGGCACTCATAGTACGGAGAGAAACACCATGCCTAAAGCGCCCGCGCGCGAAAAGGTACTGAAGAAGAAGGCCTGTGCTTTCTGCAAGGAAGCAAAGTCCGGAATCGTCAATATCGATTACAAGGACACCACGCTGCTGCGTAAGTACGTCAGCGATCGCGGCAAGATCCGTGCTCGCCGCGTCACCGGCAACTGCGTCCAGCACCAGCGTGACATCGCTGTCGCCGTCAAGAACTCGCGTGAGGTGGCTCTGCTTCCTTACGTGTCGACCGCTCGCTGAGAAAGGGAGTCACACAGATGAAGCTCATCCTCACCGCTGATGTCGACAACCTCGGCGCCCCCGGCGACCTCGTCGAGGTCAAGGACGGCTACGGCCGCAACTTCCTGCTGCCCCGCGGAATGGCCATCCCGGCCACCCGTGGCGCCCAGAAGCAGGTCGAAGGAATCCGTCGCGCACAGGACACCCGCAAGGTGCGCGACCTCGATCACGCCAACGAACTGAAGCAGGCCATCGAGGGCCTCGCCGCAGTCTCGCTGGCCGTGAAGACCGCCGACAGCGGCAAGCTGTTCGGTTCGGTCACTGCCTCCGACGTGGCCTCGGCCATCAAGGCGGCCGGTGGTCCGGTGGTCGACAAGCGCAGCATCGAGCTGCCGAAGTCGCACATCAAGGCGACCGGCAAGCACGGCATCGTGGTGCACCTGCACCCCGATGTGGTTGCCAAGTTCGACCTCGTGGTCGCTGCGAACTGAGTTCGTAAGGAACCACCCCTGTGCGTGCACAGGGGTGGTTTCTGCTTGCCCTTTTACAGCTTGTTGTGCCGATAACTGATCGGTAGCCGACTTTTCGGTTCCCGCAGGTCGTGTTACGTGGCTCACTGCCGGTAACTGCTTGACCTCCGGTTATTCACCCTGTGGATGACCGACGAAACCGACCGGCAGATTTGTGACTCCCGTCATAGCGTGCACCATCGCCGTTTACCGAACACGCCCGGTTGTTCACCTTGGCCGACACGCCGCAACTTCTTTTATCCACAGGGTGAAAGTTGGATAAATCACCGCCTAGCAGGGCGTTCCACGGCACTGACCTGGGTTTTCCCCATGTTTTCCACAGGTAGTGCACAACAACAGGTGAACTACTCCCAAGTTATCCACAGTTGTGTGCACATGTCGGCTTGGCGAGTCCCGAAAACGTCGCCTAGGTTCGTCGCAACGCCGCGCGTACGCCCCCCGGAATCACGCAGGCAACCGATTGCTGACGTTGCTGTCGGTGCCCGGGAGTACAACGAGTACATCGATGTGTAACCCCCGGTTCTGCGGGCAGAGAGGACTCCCCTGGTGACAACCACCGGTGACCGCGCGCAAACCGAGTTCACGCCTGAACCCCCCGGCGAGGACTTCGGTCGGCAGCCCCCGCACGACATGGCCGCTGAGCAGTCCGTTCTCGGCGGCATGCTGCTGAGCAAGGACGCCATCGCCGACGTGATCGAGGTGCTGCGCCCCGGCGATTTCTACCGCCCCGCGCACCAGGCCGTCTACGACACGATCCTGGATCTCTACAGCCGTGGCGAACCCGCCGACCCCGTCACCGTCTCCGCGGGGCTGGACCGTCGCGGTGAGCTCAAGCGCATCGGCGGCCCGCCCTACCTGGTCACTCTCACCCAGACTGTGCCGACCGCGGCCAATGCCGGCTTCTACGCCGAGATCGTCGCGGAGAAGGCGATCCTGCGCCGGCTGGTCGAAGCGGGCACCCGCATCGTCCAGTTCGGTTACGCCGGTGCCGACGGCCAGGATGTGGCCGAGGTGGTCGACCGCGCGCAGGCCGAGATCTACGAGGTCACCGAACGTCGCACCACCGAGGACTTCACCCCGCTGGAAGAACTGCTGCAGCCCACGATGGACGAGATCGACTCCATCGCCTCGCGCGGCGGCATCTCGCTCGGCGTGCCCACCGGGTTCACCGAACTCGACGAGCTCACCAACGGTCTGCACCCCGGCCAGATGATCATCGTCGCGGCCCGACCCGGCGTGGGTAAGGCGCTGGCGCTGGACACTCCCCTGCCCACGCCCGGCGCGTGGACCACCATGGGTGAGGTCCGGGTCGGCGACGAGCTGCTCGGCGCCGACGGCAGGCCCACCAGGGTCGTCGCGGCCACCGAGGAAATGATCGACCGGCCTTGCTACGAGGTCGAATTCTCCGACGGCACCGTCATCACCGCCGACGAAGAACATCAGTGGACCACCTTCGCGCCCACCCTGGCACCGCACCCGGTGGTGCGCACCACCGGCGAGATCGCCCACAGCCTGCGCACCCCCCGCGACAATTTCGCCCACATGGTGCCCAGGTCCGTCCGCTCGGCTGCTCGCCAGATCGTCGACGTCCGCAAGATCGACCCGGTGCCCGTGCGCTGCGTCGAGGTGGACAACGCCGATCACATGTACCTGGCCGGTCGCACCATGGTCCCCACCCACAACTCCACGCTTGGCATGGATTTCATGCGCAGCTGCTCGATCAAACACGGCATGGCCAGCGTCATCTTCTCGCTGGAAATGAGCCGCACCGAAATCGTCATGCGCCTGCTGTCCGCCGAAGCGAAGATCAAACTCGGCGACATGCGCTCGGGCCGCATGAGCGACGACGACTGGACCAAACTGGCCCGCCGCATGAGCGAGATCAGCGAAGCACCGCTGTTCGTCGACGATTCCCCGAACTTGACGATGATGGAAATCCGCGCCAAGGCCCGCCGCCTCAAACAACGCCACGACCTGAAACTCGTTGTGGTGGACTACCTGCAGCTGATGAGCTCGGGCAAAAAGGTCGAATCCCGCCAGCAGGAAGTCTCGGAATTCTCCCGTCATCTGAAACTGCTGGCCAAGGAACTCGAAGTTCCGGTCATCGCGATTTCCCAGCTGAACCGTGGTCCTGAACAGCGAACTGATAAGCGGCCCATGGTCTCCGATCTTCGCGAAAGTGGCTCGCTCGAGCAAGATGCGGACATGGTCATCCTGTTGCACCGCCCCGACGCCATCGAACGCGACGACCCCCGCGGCGGCGAGGCCGACCTCATCGTCGGCAAACACCGTAACGGCCCGACCGCCACGATCACCGTCGCGCACCAACTGCATTTGAGCCGGTTCGTGGACATGGCCCGCGGCTGACGCCAGGAAAGCGGATACAGATCGGAATCAGGGTGGGGAAGAAGTCGGGGATGTTGGTCAATCCCGTGGTGTTCGTTTACTGGGTGGTGTCGGCAGTGGCGGCCGTGCTGTATTTCTCGGGCACGATGCGGGCGGGGGTCCTCGGCGTTTCCTTGGTCGATGAATCCTTGGGGCCGGTGTTCGGTTTGCTCGGTGGGGTGTTGCTCGGGCTCGTCACGTGGCCGTTCGTGTTGATGGTGGTGTGGTGGGGTCGGCGGGCGTATCTGCGGAGGGTCGGCACGCCGGTTACCGCGACGGTGATCGAGTCCGGGCGTCGTGTGACGACAACGGAGAACAATCCGTTCGCCACTCATCGGGTGCGCCTGAAGGTGACATTCACGCACCCGAGCACCGGGGTCGAGTATTGGGCGAAGAAGGAATTCGCGATGGCGGAGTTCCGCCGATCCACGGCGAAAGCGATGCTGCACCAATTCCCGATCGGCGCCGAGATGCCGATGCTGGTGCGTGGACGCGCCGGCGGATTCGACGTGCGACATCGACCGCAATGGGTCGACCTGTGGTGAGAACGGACCGCCGAGATTATCCGCGCGGGTCCGAAAGTCGGGCGCGGGCGACGTGGTGGAAACGGTCCGCCGGTGTCAGCTCGCGTTTCGGATCAGTACCTCGTCGAGGATTACGGGGAGCGGCGTCTCGAGTACCTCGCCCAGCGCGACAAGGACCATCAACGAGGGGTTTGCCGGGGTCCTCGGTGTACGGGTGCGCAGGCCGGCTTCCAGCAGCTGGTAGTAGTTCGTACTGATCCCCGCGGCGAGAGCGACGCGCTCCTGGGAGAGGCCCTTGGCTTTACGCAGCTCTCTCAGATGCTGGCCGAGAATCGCCGCGAGCTGCATCTCTACGGCGGATTCGGGCACATCATTGAGGCTTCCGAGGCGCTCGAGCCACGTCGACCACATATAGATGGCTTTTCGACCGAACCGCCATGGCGACGCCGATCAAGTCATCGGCGCCCGCTAACACCCGCGCAACAGGGCTGGCGCCGAAGCTGATGCTGTCGACTGCGACTGACGGTTCCATAGCAACAGCGCATGACCCCGGAAATGGGGGCGGTGGGTTCTGTTCCGGGTAGTAACGATCTGGCTGATGGGCGCGACATTGTTCGTGACATGCGGCCCTTCGGGGGGCCTGCCCACCTGTAGGTCATTCGGACGGGACATCACATGAATGTGCGTGAGTTTCTTGCGAAACATCGCATCGCTTCGGCAGTTGCCGCGCCCGCGGCGTTGGGAGTCGCGGCTGTTGTGGCCGCTTCGTTCGCTGTGACTTCGCAGCCCGCGTCGCCTGTTTACGAGCTGACGACGTCGGTGACCGAGTGTCGCGAGATGGTGACCATCTCGGTGGCGGGGCGCAATGACACGCCCGTCGCAGGCACCACCGCGATGCTGCTGGATGCGCACGGGAATCCGCTGCCTGCGGCGTTGTCGGGGGATCACAGCAGCGTGTGGGTGGATCCGGTGGTGAACGCGCCCCGCGATGACGTTGCCGAGGGTGATTACGCGGCGGTGTATATCGCGTACCCGGCCGATCTGGCGTCGTATGAGGACGCGGTGAACGCGGGTGTGGCCAACACGCAGCAGGTGATGCGGGAGATCTCGGTGGCCTGCCCGGACACCAAGTTCTCGATCGTTGGCTACAGCGAGGGCGCGGATGTGGCGCGTCGGGTCGCGGAGGGCATCGGCAACGACGATCCCTCCGACGGGTACACCACGGTGAACCCGGACGACGTGCTCGGTGTGGTGATGTTCGCCGACCCCGGTCGCAAGGCCGGTGACGGCACCTTCCTCGGCGCCGCGGACCCCAACCGCCCGGACAACTTCGACCAGAACTACTCCAACGGCGGCAAGCCGGTCTCGGGTTCGGGCATCACCACGGGCGCCGATTTCGGTGCGCTCAACGGCAAGATCGCGTCGTTCTGCTCCGAGGGTGACCTGACCTGCGCGGCGCCGGAGAACATCTCGCTGCTGCAGCTGGCCGCCAATGTGGGTCGCCAGATCAATATCGACGAACTCGAGCGCGCCGACCTCGAGCGCAACGGCCTGGCCGGCATCACGCCGGCGATGGGCCAGGACATGGCGTTCATGCTGGGTCGGATGGCGATGGCCGCGTTCGCCGATATCGGGTCGAACCCGAACTGGATGGCCAGCGACGAGACCTTCCTCGACGTGATGCTGAAGGTCTCCGACCCGGACTACAAGCCGGGCCAGACCACCACGCCGGTGAAGGCCGACGCGATCGCCGGCGAGCAGGTCTCGGCGCTGGCGTACCTGCCGCAGAAGATCTTCAACGAGATCGTCGGGCTGATCGTGACCAACCAGAACACGATTCCGGTGATCATGAACGACCCGTACCAGCTCACGTTGGGCCCCAACGGCACCGGTCACCACTTCGACTACTGGCGCGACTCCGACGCCGCGAACGGCAAGCCGCTGACCTCGGCGGAGTACGCGGCGGCGTGGCTGACCAACATGGCCAAGCAGGCGCAGGCCGGCGAGACCGTCGACACCAAGGCCGCGCCCGACGACGCGTCGGTGGCTGCCGCGCTGGCCGCGCCGACCAAGCCGGCGACGACTACGACGGCACCGTCGACCACGTCGAAGGCGAAGTCGACTACGACCACGCCGAAGCCGACTACGTCGAAGTCCACCACCACGAAACCGTCGACCACCACGCCGTCCACGACTGTGGCGCCGACGACGACCGCACCGGTGGTGACCGAGCCGCCGACCAAGAAGGCCGCCGAGCCGACCACCACGGTCGCCCCGACGACGACCGTGCCGCCCACCACGACCGTCGCACCGACCACCACGGTCGCGCCGACCACCACAGTTGCCCCGACAACCACTCCGTCGGCAAACTAGTCACGAAGAAACCCCGGCGGGTCGGCATTGCGCTGGCCCGCCGGGGTTTTCTGTATGCGACTGGCGTAATCGACCAATTCGACCGCCTTCGGCCCGAATATCGGTCAATAGGGCCGCACATTGGTCGATTACGCCAGTCAGCACCCGGTGGGCATCACATCACGGCTGCCCGATGATTCGGATATCGCACCGCTGGTCGACGTCGAGCACCGCGCTCGCGCACCGAACTTCGGGTGCGACGCGCCGATCATGGTGACTGTTGCGGGTACCGGTGCAATGATCGCTGGGTGACTCAGTGGCTTCCCCTCCTCGGCTCGCTCCCCGTCGCCGGTGCAGTTCTGGTCGGCGTGCTGGCCAACAACCGAACACACCGTGACGGCATCGCGGCCGCGGACGAGCGCGGGCGGCAGGCGCTGGATGCCGCGCAGCGCCATGTCGAGCTGTCGAACATGGTGGGTGACCAGCGCGATCACCAGGCGTGGCGGCGGGAAGCCGTGTTGGCCGCGGTCGCTTCGATTCTGGAGACCTCGGCGTCGGTGCGCGCGGATCTGACCACCTGCGGTGAGTGGGATCTGGTGACCGTCGACGAGATCGACCGGGTCGGGGCGCAGATTCACAAGGTGATCTGGGAGGGGCCCAACAGCATGTTGACGCGCCTTCGGGTGGTGGCGCATCGTCGGATTCCGAACAAGTGTGAAGACTTGCTGCGCACGTTGACTGCCGCCCAGCACATCACGATGCAGCGGCTCAAACTGCATATCGATGTGGAAGCCACCGTCGATGAGCTGGAGGAGATGGCGTCGCTGTGGCAGAAGGCGATGCGTCACGCGGCCGAGCAGGAGCGGGCGCTGGTGGAGATCACCCGGATCGAACTCGGGATCGAGATCGCGTCGAAGGGTGTCGAGGCTGTTGCGGTGCGGCAGCCGGCGGTAGCTGAACCTCGTTCGGAGGAGGTCGAATTCGCGGAGGTCACCCCGGAGCGCCCGACTCAGCCGGCCGCACCCATGGGGTACGCCGAGCCTGAACAGCTGGCCGAGCCTCAGCAAAACGCCGAATCTCAGCGATACGCCGAGCCTCAGCAGTCGGCCGAGCCGCAGCAGTCGGCCGAGCCCCAGCAGTACGCCCAGCCCCAGCAGTCGGCCCAACAGCAGTACGCCGAGCCTCAGCAGTCGACCCAGCAGCAGCCGATCGAGCCTCAGCAGCACCCAGAGACAGCCGAGGCGCCGCACTCGAATACAGCACCGCGGGAAGATGATCCGCGCGAAACCGCCGACACACGCGACGCTCACACCGTCAAAGTCTGACCCCGAACACCAAAGCGGGCCGCGACATCTACTGTCGCGGCCCGCTTTTCGTCAACGACTACTTGAAGGCGAGCATGTAAGCCAACTTGCCCGGCTTCTCATCGCTGAACGGCTTGGCCAGCTTGGCGAATTCCTTCTCGTTGAACGCGGCCATCTTGCCCAGCTGTGCCGCGGTCTTCCCGTCGCTCACAACGGCATTCGGGTCGAGCGCGACCATCGCGGTGGCGATGTTGCGGATCAGCTGCAGGTAGGCGGCATGGTCGGCGATGTTGGCACCTTCGGGGCGCAGTGCCGGGTCGGTCTGGGCGCGCAGCCAACGGCCCCAGTAGAACTCCTGGAATGCCGGGCCGCCGTCCTGGGTGTAGCTGATGTCGCGGGCGAAATACAGTGCGGCGCGGTAGGGGTCGTTGCCGAACTGCGCGAGCCCGAGTTTGGTGGGCAGCTGCTGCGGGGTGATGGGCTGGTCGGCGGCGTTGCGCAGCCAGGTCCAGCCCTTCTGCTGCATGGTCTGCCAGAAGGCGGCGGGGTTCTGGTCGGACAGGTTGCCGGTGATGCGCACGCGGATGCGGGTGTTGGGGCCCGCGCCGGGGGTTTCGGTGTAGGCGGTGAAGGAGTGGTGGCCGTCGGTGAGGTAGAGGTCGCCGTGCGGGCCGACCACGGCGGTCTTCATCTTCGCGATGGTGGCCGGGGTCTCCGCGCCGAGGGCGACCTTGCAGCTGAACGAGCTCGGATCCGACAGGCGCGCACCGGGATTGGCCGACGCGGCTTCCTTCTGACCGTTGTCCTCACACCAGTCGTCGAACTGCTTGTTGATCGCGTCCTTGCCCTGCGTGTAGCGGCCGAGCTTGTAGAAGACCTCGTCGTGGCCCAGCGACGGCTGGGTGGGGTGTAGGTCGGCCAGCGACACCTCGACCAGCTGGTCGACTTTCGCGTCGCAGTAGTTGCCGGGGTTGCTGTTGCCGGGCGCGCACGGGAAGTTGCCGTTGCCGGGCTGGGCCTGGGTCAGCGTGGTGGTCGATCCGAACAGACCGGCCGCGATGGCGACCATGGTCACTGTCCGGCGCAAAGTGGTGTGCATACGGCGAGAACTCCTACTACGGCGAAACGTCGCCGCACCCGTGTGGACGCGGCCCGCTGTTTGTAATCACCTCGAACGTCCGGCACTGATCCGCGAATTGAACATCGGGCGAACACCATGTCGTAGGTCATGGTCTGATCGTTCGCGTGACGCGACTGCGTACGGCCGGGTAACTTGGGTATACGGCACGCAGGGGTGCCGAACCCGACAGCGTGGTCGATCGACAACACACATGTACGAACCCACTCTCGTCAGGGGGCGATCTGTCATGGATTTCATCGCGCCGTTGGATGCGCTTTTTCTGCTCGCGGAATCTCGTGAGCACCCGATGCACGTGGGCTCGCTGCAGCTGTTCGAACCGCCGGAGGATGCCGGTCCCGAATATCTGCGCGAGTTCCGCGATGCGCTGTTGGCCGACAAGGACGTTCGGCCTACGTTCAGTAAGCGCCCGGCCACGTGGCTGGGGGCGCCGCAGATGGCGTGGACCCATGACGACAGCGTCGACCTGGACTATCACGTGCAGCGCAGCGCCCTGCCCGCGCCGGGCCGCATCGGCCAGTTGCTCGACCACACGTCGGCCCTGCACAGCGGACTGTTGGACCGGCATCGGCCGATGTGGGAACTGCATTTCGTCGAAGGTCTGGCCGACGGACGGTTCGCGCTGTATTCGAAGATGCACCACTCCCTGGTCGACGGTGTGTCCGCGCAGCGCATCATGCGCCGCACGTTGACCACCGATCCGTTCGCGACCGACTTCATGCGCCCGTGGAATTTGCCGCGCAAGCAGCGCCCGGAAGCGTTGGGTAGCAATAAGTCTCGACTGGGCAGCATCATCGATACCGTGTCGTCGGCACGTTCGTCGACCACCGCGTTGATGAAGGCGACCCGCACCGGACTGCTGCAGCAGCAGCTGACCCTGCCGTTCGAGGCGCCGCGCACGCTGTTCAATGTGCCGATCGGCGGCGCGCGGAAATGCGCGGTGCGGAGCTGGTCGATGGATCGCGTGAAGCAGGTGAAGAAGGCCACCGGTGCCACGGTCAACGATGTGGTGTTGGCGATGTCGGCGGGCGCGTTGCGGTCATATCTGTTGGAGCGCAACGCTTTACCGGACAAGCCGATGATCGCGCTGGTGCCGATGTCGTTGCGCGAAGAAGACGATGTCGATACCCAAGGCGTGAAAGTGGCTGCGCTGCTGTGCAATCTGGGTACCGATGTGGCGGATCCGCTGGAACGACTCCGGGTGATCAGCGAGTCCACGCGTCGCAACAAAGAGGTGTACCGCTCGCTCACGCCGACGCAGACGTTGGCGATGGCCGGGGTGATGTTGAGTCCGTTGGCGGCGATGCTGCTGCCGGGGTTCGCGTCGCTTGCCACGCCGCCGTTCAACATCGTGATCTCGAATGTGCCGGGTTCGCGGGAGTCGCTGTACTGGAACGGTTCTCGACTGGATGCCACCTATCCGCTGTCGATCCCGCTCGACGGGCAGGCGGTCAACATCACGCTCACCTCCAATGGCGACAACCTCGATTTCGGCCTGGTCGGCTGCCGTCGCACCCTGCCGGACCTGCATCGATTGCTCGATCATCTCGAGGATTCGCTGACCGCGATGGAGGACGCGGCGCTGTAGAAATTTCCCCTTCGAGGGCAAACTAGAACGTGTTACAGTTCGGTATGCGTACCGAATTCTGCGAACAGCTCGGCATCGAGTTCCCCCTTTTCGCCTTCACCCACTGCCGCGACGTCGTGGCGGCGGTGAGCAACGCGGGCGGGCTCGGGGTGCTCGGCGCGGTCGGTTTCACCGCCGAACAACTCGAGGTGGAGCTGGCCTGGCTCGACGAACACGTCACCGGGATCTACGGCGTGGACCTGGTGATCCCGTCGAAGTACGAGGGCAAGGGCATCGACGACCTGTCCCCCGAACAGCTGGAAAAGCAACTGGCGCAGATGGTTCCGCAAGGCCATCGCGACTTCGCCCAGCAGATCCTGTCCGATCACAACGTGCCCGCGCTGCCCGACGGCGAGCACCACAACGAGCTGCTGGGCTGGACCTCCACCACCGCGGGCCCGCAGGTCGACGTGATCCTGAACCACCCCAAGGCCAAGCTGGTCGCCAACGCGCTGGGCACCCCGCCCGCCGACGTGGTCAAGCGGATCCAGGATTCGGGGCGGGTGATCGGCGCGCTGTGCGGGTCGGTGAAGCACGCGATGAACCACAAGGCCGCGGGCCTGGACTTCGCGGTGTGTCAGGGTACCGAGGGTGGCGGGCACTGCGGTGAGGTGTCGTCGCTGGTGCTGTGGCCGCAGGTGATCGAGGCCGTGGGCGACATGCCGGTACTGGCCGCGGGCGGTATCGGCAACGGCGCGCAGGTCGCGGCAGCGTTGGCGATGGGCGCGGCGGGTGCGTGGACCGGGTCGCTGTGGCTCACCGTCGAAGAAGCGAATGTGCCTCCCGCGCAGATGGATACGTATCTCGAGGCGTCCAGCCACGACACGATTCGCTCGCGGTCGTGGACCGGCAAGCCGTGCCGCATGCTGCGCAACGACTGGACCGACGCGTGGGAATCCACCGACACTCCCGACCCGCTGCCCATGCCGTTGCAGATGATGGTGGCGCTGGACGGGGTCAAGCGCGGGCATCGTTACCCCGAGGCGGCGCGGGACGTGAACTTCAACCCGGTCGGCCAGGTGGTCGGCATGATGAACAAGGTCGAACGCAGCTCCGACGTGATCAACCGCCTGGTGCAGGAGTACGTCACCGCGTGTGACCGGCTCACTGCGTTGAACGGCTGACGCCCGCTGTACCGGACCTCAGGAACCGGACTCCGCCGGTTGCTGGGTCCGCCCACTGAGCGCAACAGCTACTACACTCGGCATATCTGACCTGCGGGGCGGTACCGAGCCCACCGTCGCGCGGCATTGCCCAACGGTTGCGGACGGCGGTGACATGGCTTCGGAGGAATACGCGAGCAAGACCTGGAAGGTGGCCAGGCGCCGAGTCACTCACGCCATCGCCAAGGTCCGTTCCGAATACGAGAAGGCACCGCCCAAGCCCACGCACCACAAACCACCGGCCGACCCGCCCGTGCCCGCCGATCTGTTGAACCTGCTGTGTCGCATCGGCGTGGCGCTGGTGGGTGCCGGGGAGACCTCGGCGGCGGTCCAGACCATTCTGGACAAGCTGTCGCGCCGCTACGGCACCGACAATATCCACTTCATGGTGCTGCCGACCGCGGTGTTCGTGCGGGTCCACACCGACGACGGCTCCGCGCTGGACATGCTCGACGCGCGGGTGGGCACGCTGCCGTTGGATCAGATCGCCGGCCTGTACCGACTGATCGACCAGATCCAGGACGACGCGCCGCCGCCGAGCGAGGCGTCGAAGTCGCTGGACAAACTCCTGACCCAGAAACCCGGCAGTCCACCGTGGCTGATCCTGGTCGGCCAGGTGGTGCTGACCGTGGGCGTGGGCATGATGCTCAATCCGGGGGCAAAGGCCCTCATCGGCTATGTGGTGCTCGGCCTGGTGGTCGGCGTGTTGACCCAACTCGCCGACAAGGTGAAGTTGCTGTCGATGGCGTTGCCGGTGGTCGCGTCGGCGGTGGTCGCGGTGCTCGCGTTCGCGTTTCCGGGCACGCTGGCCGGTGGGCAACCACAGCAGTTGCTGATTCCGGCGGTCGCGACGCTGCTGCCGGGGGCGATGCTCACCAACGGCACCATCGAGTTGGCGACCGGGTCGATGGTGGCCGGTGCCAGCCGGGTGGTCTACGGCATCAACATGCTGTTTCTGCTCGCACTGGGTTCCTATGTGGGGATCAGTGTGCTCGGGCACCTGTCCGATGTACCGGTCAGCCACGCCCAATTGGGTTGGTGGGCACCGATACTCGGGGTGCTGCTGATCGGGTACGGGCATTCGTGGCGGTCCAGCGCGCCGGCGAACTCGGTGGGCTGGCTGCTGCTGGTCCTGTATGTCACCTATGCGGCGCAGTTTCTCGGCAAGCACGTGTCCGGGCCGCTGACCGGCACTTTCCTCGGCGGGCTCGTAGCGGTGAACGCCGCGTATCTGATCCAACGGCGCAAGCACGCACCGCCCACGCAGGTGGCGTTCCTGCCCGCGTTCTGGATGCTGGTGCCCGGCGGAATCAGTCTCACCGGCATCTCCGATCTGGTGATGCACAACAACAACTCCGGTGCCGCGGGCAGCCTGGAAGTGCTGGTCTCGGCGTTGCTGTCGGTGATGTCGATCGCGCTCGGGGTGATGGTGGGGTCGGGGCTGGCCACCGCGCATACGCCGGAGTTGGGCACGATCTTGAAAACCATGCCACACAACCTTCCGCATCACCTGCCGTGGCATCACGCCTCGGCCGACGCCGCGAAGAAATCCGACTCAGACAGCGGCTCTTAGACCGCCGAGCTCAATCGCGTGACCGTGCCCACCGGTGACTCGCCGACGAGTTCGTCGAAACGCGCGGTCACCTTCTGGTGGTACAGCGTGAACAGGTCGTCGAACAGCGCCAGTTGCGCTTCGCTTGGCGCGGATTCGACGTCCCACATCGCCAGCAGCGCCCGCCACACGAGCACGTGCAGGTCGGCGGCGACGGCGAAATAGGCGGTCACGGCTTCGGGAACTTCCACGACCATGTCCGCGATCGAATTCAACACCGCGCGTTGCATGGTCATCCCGAGCACGCCCAGCAGCTTGCGGACCAGGGCGATCTCGGCCTCGATGATCTGGATGTGGTCGGGTTCGGGCCGACGGGCCATCGCCTCGAGTGCATCGACGGCGGCGGTGAGTTCGACCTGATCGAGCACCTTCGGGCCGAGGGTGTAGGCCAGCAGCGCCTCGCCGACGATGCCGCGTTCCACCTCGACGATGTCGGCGAACATCTCCGCGGCCACGGCGGGGGCGGTGATGGAGAACCGGAACAGGTGCCGGTAGACGTCCATGCCGCCCTCGACGCGCACGTCCCGGATGGTGAATCCCTTGCCGCGTCGGGCCTGCACGAATCCGTAGGACTCCAGTCGGCCGAGGATGAGTTGCGCGGTGGCGCGGTTCATGCCGAATTCCTCGGCGACCTGGCGTACCGACGGCATGAGATCGCCTGGCCGATATTCGCCGGTGGCTACGCGACGCGCCAATTCATCGGCGACGTCGGCGACCACCGTCCGGGATCCCATGAAGACACCTCTCGGTTCACGAATCGGCTACGTCCCAGACAGTTTAGGCGGTGAAACCCCAGCCCGCACGCACCTACGCGCGCTGTGGGGCGGTTCACGTCCACGGCCGTTCACCATCAGGAACCGACCGAACGGGATGTTCGGCAAGTAGTGAGCAATCCTGTCGATCATGTCGCGCCCGAGACCCGACCGGGGAAAATATCCCCCGATAACGCGCACATCTGGATCAGACAGCGTCGCGCACACCGTGATTGAATACGCAGGCAACAGGGCAGCTAAACATCCACGGAGGAAAATGTGAGAACCACTCGGCTCGCAGCGAGCGCGGTTACCGCACTCGCCCTGATCGCAGGCCTGTCCGGCTGTAGCAAAGACAAAGAAGACCACTCGGCGCACGCCTCGAGCACCACGGCGGCACCGACGACAACCGCGACCACTTCCGCGGCGAAGCTCACCGGCAGCTCGGCCGCACCCCTGCCGCCGCCCAGCCCCACCCATCCCCCCGCTCCCGCACCCGCCCCGCTGACCGATGTCGACTGCGGCCCGGTCACCGGCGGCAACGGCGCGACCGCCCACGTCATCGCGTTCGCCTCCGACGCGGGCCGCCCCGGCTGCACCGAGGCCATCAACGTCGTGTCCGACTACCTGGACGTGCCCCGCACCGGCGATGCCGCCGCAGTAGACGGCTGGACCTGCGAGCCCCAACCCGACACCGCAGTCCCCCACATCTGCTTCAACGGCGGCCTGACCATCGGCCTACGCGGCGACGCCGCCCCCGCTTCCCCACCCCCACCCGCACCCACCCCCGTCCGCACGGTCGACCCGACCAAGCCCCCCGTGACCACCACCAGCAGCGTCCCGCCCGCCCCCTCCCCTGACGTAGAGGACGTGAACTGCGGCCCCGTCACCGACGCCGGCGGCGCCACCCGCCACGTAATCGCCATCGGCAACACCGCAGGCCGCCCCGGCTGCACCGAGGCCATCAACGTAGCCACCGCCTACGTCACCACGATCGCCCCCTCGGATTCCGTTGTGGTGCAAGGCTGGCAGTGCAACTCCCAACCAGACACCACAACCCCGTCGGTGTGCTCGAAAGACGGCCTTGTGATTGCGTTGCGCGCCAACTGATCCCCCGTTTCAAAGCCGGCCCCGCAATCGCATTGCACGCCAGCTAATCCGCCCATTCCGAGCCTGCCCCGCAATTACACTGCGCCACAACAGATCCGGCCGTCCGCACTCTCCCAGCCCCGCACACCCGACCCATAGGGAGGGTCCGCCGCGAAGCGGCGGTAGCGGCCCCTCAGGGGCCGCGCTCGAGCGCGCCAGCGCTCCAAAAACACAGCCTCAAACAACCCGGGACCACTCAAACCCTGAAGCTCTGCCACACAAGACCCCCCGGGACCACTCAACCTCTGAAGCTCTGCCAAACAAGACCCCCCAGACCACCAACACCCCGAAGCTCTGCCACACAAATCCAGTCCAGACCACGAGGCTCGAGCCATCACCCACTACCTCAAATCACGTACCCTCGAGCTCAGATCATGTCCTTCTTGTCCAACCAACGCATGACAGGCCACCCCAAAGCAACTGGGATCCAACAGGTTAGGACGCGGTAGAGCAGCACAGCAGGAACCGCGATCTCCGCCGGAACCCCAAAAGCCGCGAGACCACCGATCAACGCAGCCTCGACCGCACCAACACCACCCGGTGTCGGCGCGGCCGAGGCCAGCGTCCCGCCGATCATCGTGACAATAGTGACGGTGACGAAATTCGTCCCCCCACCGAAGGCTTCGATCGCAGTCCACAACGCCAGCGCCTGACCAAGCGTGATCGCCCCACAACCACCCACGATGATCACAAACCGCTTCGGATCCTTCGCCAGGTCAGCCAGCTCACCGAGAACCTCTTTGAGTTGCGGCCGCACAGAGTGATTCACCCACCGGCGCAGAGTCGGCACGAACATGAACGCGCCGATCAACCCAACCCCCACGCCAGCGATCAGATACAGCACGGTCGCATCGGGCACGATGTGGGCCAGATTGGTGGAAGTACCAGCCACCACGCTGAACACCACCAGCAGCACCAGGTGCGTGATCACCTGCATCGACTGTTGCAGGGCCACTGCGGCCGTCGCGCGCAGTGTCGACATGCCCGCTTTCTGCAGGAACCGCACGCTCAGCGCCAACCCGCCCACACCGGCGGGCGTGGTGGTGGCCACGAACGTGTTGGCCAGCTGTTCCAGCAGCAGGTCGCGCATTCGAACAAGGCCGTCCGCGCACGCACCCAGCGCCGCGGCGGCACCGACGTAGGTCAGCCCGGATACTGCCAGGCCCGCCAGCGCCCACCACCAGTTCAGCGTGCGTAGCTGGCTGAAGAAGGTCGGGACCTGGCTGAAGAACGGGTAGGCCACGTAGACCAGGGCGACCAGCAGCACGAGTTGGATGATCTGGTTGCGGGAGAAGCGGGTGATCTGTTCGGGTTGGATGCGGTCGTGGCCGGTTTGCCTGCGCACTTCCTCGCGCGCGGTGGACATCACCTTCTTCCACTGCGGCACCGACTTTCGGATGCCGACCGACATCGCCGATTTCGTCAAACGTCGTGCGGCATAGGCGACTTCGTCTTCGCCCAATACCTCGATCGCCGCCGAGACGGCCTCGTGTTTGCCGTAGAGCGAGGTGGTGGTCACCAACAGTTGCGCGATATCGGTCTGGGTTTGCGCTTGCGCGGCACCGAATTCCGCGGTGGCGAAACCACCGAAGAGCGTGTCCCCCTGGGCAACTCGCACATAGTCCGGTTGCATGTCGCCGAGGCTGATCTGGTTTTCGTGCAGGTGCACCAGCCCTCGCCACACCCCCGGCAGCACCTGCGCGGACAGCGTCGCGATCGGTGTTCCGCGAGGCACGGTGTGCGCGTACAACATCCAGCCGCGCGCCATCCCGGCCACCGCGACCTGATGACAGTCGGCCATCCCGAAGTCACCGATCGCGATGCCCATCAGCGCCCGGTGTTCCACCGCCCGGTGCATCGAACCGTGCAGCGGCGCGGTCTCGTCGGAGCGGAAGGTGATCCACCGCCACAGCTGCCGGATGGCGCCGAAGCTGCGCTGGTTCTTGCCGTACAGCTCGACGTAGATCTCGTCTTCGGGTCCGTCGACCTTGGTGGCGAGCAGCAGCGGTCCGCGCCCGGCCGGTCGGTCGACCCGGAAGGATTTCACGGTGTATCCGCGCCCGGCCAGCACCCGCACGGCGGCGTCGAGGGGCACTTCGAGTGCGGGCGTGCCGACCAGCCAGACGATCACCGCGCCGACCAGCCACCCGACCACCAGCCCGAGCATGGCCCGCGCGGGCACCACCGAGCTCACCACCAGGTGGATCGGCGCGAACATCAACAGCAGGAACCACATCCAGCGCCGCGGTGTTACCGGCAGCCAGGGGCTGGACACGGTGAGCATGGCCGCGAGCATGGCGATCCAGCGCGGGTCGTCGAGGAATTGCGACAGGAAGGTGTCGAAGCGGTCGGGTACGGGCAGGTGCCATTTCGGGGTGGAGATGCCGGCGCCGGTGATCGACAGGGCCAGCACCGCAAGCGCGCCCGCCGCCGCGTAGCCGAACAGCAGCTTCCACTGCCTGCGCAGCAGGAGTTCGATGAAGATCGCGAACGGTAGCGCCAGGATGAGCATGCCGTAGATCAGGTAGACCATGGTCGATTGGTCTTGGCTGAGGAAGCCGACGATTTCGGCCACCGAGCTCTCCAGCGCCAGCCATTCCGGGCGGGTGATCAGGGAACCGGCGATCACCACGGCCAGCGCGATCACGGCCAGCACGACCCGCACGATGTCACTGGTACGTCTGATCAGCGGCTGCAGAAGCTTTCCCGTTACCGGGATCTCCCGACCGTCGACTCGCATGAAGTCACTGTATTTGAGGTGTCACGCGAGCAGCCACCGCCGCACGGTCGTGACCGGGGATTACTTCGATCTCGGGAGGCAGCGCGTGCAGGCGATGGATGGTTTCGAAGGCCTTGTCGCGGTCGGCGTCGAACAGTTCGCCGACCAGCGGGGCGGTTTCGCGCACGAGGTCGATTTGCAGGGTGCTCCACACGGCGTCGCCCGCGAGCAGGACGTGGGTGCCGTCGTCGACGGCGAGCAGGATGCCGACGCTGCCGGGGGTGTGGCCGGCCAGGTCGACGATCTGGACGGAGCCGTCGCCGAACAGGTCGTGGCTGCGGGGGAAGGTGAGCACGGGCGGGCCGTCGAGTTCGTAGAGGTCGAAGGCGCGGCCGCGCAGGGGGCCACGGGCCACGCCGAGCGGGGCGTGCGCGCCGGTCATGGCCCAGCGGTATTCGGCGGCGGGCACGCGGATCGGGACCAGGCCGGGCAGTTCGTACAGGCCCGCGACGTGGTCCCAGTGCAGGTGGGTGGGGAGGACGAAGTCGATGTCGTTGCCGGTGAGGTCGTGCGCGGCCAGCACTTCGCTCAGGCCGTGGACCGGGTTGTCGGGGGCGACCAGCAGTGGCACCGGGAACGGGAGTTCGGGCAGTACTCGCTGGTGCACGCCCGCGCAGACCGCCGGGTCGACCAGGAAGGTGGCCTCGGGGTGGCGGATCAGGAAGGCCGACATGGTCAGCGGGGTCGATCGCAGAGTGCGCACGCCCTCGGCGACGATGGCGGTGGGGGCGGACAGGTGCGCTTGGACCAGTGCGGTGAGGCCGACGGTGGTGTGCGCGGGCGGGATCGGGGCGCAGTCGAGGGTGTCGAGGAAGGTGGCGTCGGCGGTGCGTGGGCGCAGCAGGCGCGGACCGGTGGCTACGACGGCGACGAGACAGGCAAGAACCGTCGATAACATCGTCGTTCGCTCACCCATAGGTGCCACCGTAGGCGATCGCCCAGACCCCTACCACCTGGCCAGGTGAGGCGGGTGGCGGTGGCGATAATCCAGGCTTACTCGACGCGGCCCATGAGCCGATCTGTTTCGCGCCGTTCACGTTTCGTGGGTCGACCGGCACCGCGCTCGCGTTGCGGCAGCAGCGCGAGGACTTCCTTCGGGGGCGGCGGCGGGGAGCGGTCGATCAGGCACTGGGCGGCGACCGGCGGGCCGACTCGTTTGTGAATGATCCGCTCGACCACGACGATGCGTTCCAGACCCGCGTGGCGGACCCGGATCTCGTCACCGGGGCGTATGGTCAGCGCCGGTTTCGCGGTGACCCCGTTAACGCGCACATGCCCGGCGCGACAGGCTTCTGCCGCGGCCGAGCGTGTTTTGAACAGGCGCACCGCCCAGGTCCACGCATCCACGCGGGCTTGGGTGTCGGAGCGCTGTTGCGCGGGGGTCACCCCTTAGACGATACGACGAGCCGTGACGATGTCGTCAGCCGAGAGCTGGGTGTAGGACACCGGGGTGCCCGACTGCACGGCGTTGAGCAGCTGACCGTTGCCGGCGTAGATGCCGACGTGGCCGCCACCGTTGGTGATCACGATGTCACCGGCCTGCAGGTTGTCGAACGACACCGGCGCGCCCACGTGGGACTGCTCGAAGCTGGTGCGCGGCAGTTCGACACCGGCCTGACGGTAGGCCCACTGCACGAGGCCGGAGCAGTCGAAGCTGGCCGGACCGGCCGCGCCCCAGTTGTACTGGGCGCCGACCTTGCCGCGGGCGGCGTCGAGGGCGATGTTGCCCGGGGACTGCTGCTGCTGGGAGAACGGGTTCTCGAATTCGACGCTGGGGAGCTGCGGTGCGGCCTGGCCCTGCGGGGCGACCATTGCCTGCAACTGCTTCTCGACCTGCTGGGCCGGCTGCTCGAGCTCGGGCGGCAGGTCGAAGTTACCCAGACCCGGAATGTTGATCGTGGCTGCCTGCGAAAGCGCGGGCATCGCACCGGTTGTAGCGGCCACCGCACCCAGAACGAGTGCACCCTTGACGGAATTCGGCAGTCGAGAATCCCGCTGCAAGCTGTGTTTACCCACCGAGACGAGTCTCCGATCTTGCTTCTCTCCCGCCGGTTTCGTCGCGAATCGCGGTGGCGATGACGACTATTCGGCGGTGACCCAATGGCGCCGCTTCTCTGACGAACCGACAGACTCCACTAAGTCACAGGAAGATTACGGCCTGTGATGCACGCTGTCCAGCGAAGCACGCAAGTTGTTTTCCTGCAGCCGGAAAAGCCCAGAACAGCGGCACTTTCACCGGCGTGTCGGCGCGGGTAACGATTTGATCGGCGTTGCGGCGCGTCGCGTTACCGATCGCGGTCGGTGCCGGCGCGTTCGAGTTCGGCGATGCGGGTGCGGGCGTCGGCCAGGTCGATCTCGAGCCTGCCCAACATGATCAGCAGCGGCCCCAGCGCCAGGGTGGCCAGCGCTTCCGGTGGCAGTTCATACCCCTCTTCGAGCGTGGCCTCCAGCGTGGCCTGCAGGTTGCGCCGGACCGAGTCGGCCAGATGCGCGCCCTGCGGCAGCGGCCAGGCGGCCACCATCTCGGCAGCGGACTTCGGTTGCTCGGACATCGCTCCCCTTCGCCATCACGGACTTCTCTGCTGTTCGCTAGCAGTATCTAGGACACAGCCCAGAGTTACCGAGATTCTGGTGTGCACACGCGCTACGGTTATCCGGCATGGACCCCGTGCGCAATCCGTATGCACCCGGCGCAGGCCAGCGTCCGCCCGAATTGGCCGGGCGCGACAAACAACTCGCGGCCTTCGACATCGTGCTCGAGCGCATCGCCCGCGGCCGCCCCGAACGCAGCGTGATGCTCACCGGCCTGCGTGGCGTGGGAAAGACGGTGCTGCTCAACCAACTTCGCTCCGCGGCGATCTCGCGGAACTGGGGCACCGGCAAGATCGAGGCCAGACCCGACCAGGATCTGCGCAGGCCGTTGTCGTCGGCATTGCACATGGCGGTGCGCGCGATCGCGATGTCGGCGCGCAATGCCGAGCAGGTCGACGACTTCCTCGGCATTCTCAAGGCGTTCGCGTTGCGCGCCACCGCGGACAAGGGGATGCGCGAGCGTTGGCAGCCCGGCATCGATGTGCCCGCGGTGACCGGTCGCGCGGATTCCGGCGATATCGAGATCGACCTGATCGAACTGTTCAAAGAGGCTGCGGCGCTTGCCGCGGACATCGGTGTGGGGATCGCGATCTTCATCGACGAGATGCAGGATCTGGGCCCGGCGGATGTGTCGGCGATCTGCGGTGCGTGCCATGAGCTGAGCCAGGACGGTGCGCCGTTGATCGTGGTCGGGGCGGGTCTGCCGCATCTGCCCGCGGTGCTGTCGGCGTCGAAGAGTTACTCCGAGCGACTGTTCAGTTATCACCGGATCGATCGGTTGGATCGCGAGTCGGCGGACCTGGCGTTGATCGCGCCGGCCGAGCGTGAGGACGTGAAGTTCACCGAGACGGCGTTGGACTCGCTGTACCAAAGAGCTGATGGTTACCCGTATTTCGTGCAGGCGTACGGCAAGGCCGCGTGGGATCAGGCGCCGGAGAGTCCTATCACCGCCGAGGATGTCGCGGTGGCTTCTCCCGCTGCCGAGGAGGAATTGGCGGTGGGTTTCTTCGGGTCTCGCTACGAACGAGCGACGCCTGCTGAGCGCGAGTACATGCGGGCCATGGCCGACCTGGCGGGTGACGATGCGCCGGTCGCTACCTCGGCGGTCGCGGCGGAGTTGGGAAGGAAGCCCGCGTCGGTGTCGCCCGCGCGCGACGGGCTGATCAAGAAGGGGCTGATCTACTCGGCCGAACGCGGCACGATCGGGTTCACGGTTCCGCATTTCGGTCGATATCTGCGCAGTGTATGAGTTTCTTCCTGACTCTTGGTTGCCTACTAGAAAACTGTAGAAACTCCTGTCGAGCATCAACTCGATAGCCCTCTACAGGTTTCTAGCAAAGAACGTAGACGGCTGAATACTCCCCTGAGTAACGGCATGAGCCCGCCCGGGATCGGTTGCGCATCGGGTGGATAACGCCAGGGTTGACGGGTTAACGCGCTGGAAATCTAGTCCGAAAACACCAGCAGGAACTCGCCACCCCAGGTGCGTTCCGCGCGACAGAGGAGGCCGCGATGTCGAAGACCTTCCCTCTCGAAACCGACGGTCGCCGGTGCACTGTCGTCGCCGACGACGGCGTGCCGATCGCGGTCCGCACCTTCGGCGCCGCGCAGGCCCCGCTGACCGTGGTGTTCGTGCACGGCCACTGCCTGCACACCGAATCCTGGTCGTTCCTGCGCGAACATCTGCGGCTGCAGTGGGACGACGACACCCGCATGGTGTTCTACGACCACCGCGGCCACGGCGAATCCGGGCACGCCCACCACGCCACGTACACGATCGACCAGCTGGCCACCGATCTGGACGCGGTGCTGCGCGCGGTCGCGCCGACCGGGCCGGTGGTGCTGGTCGGGCATTCGATGGGCGCGATGGTGGTGCTCGCCTACGCCCGCCTGTACCCCGACGCGATCGGGCATCGGGTCGCGGGGATCGGGTTGCTCGCGGGGGCCGCGGGTGGGATCGCGCAGGTGGGTCTGGGTCGACTGCTCAACCGGCACGCCGTGGCCTCGCTGCAGCACGCGGTCGTGCACGCGCCGCGGGTGATGCAGGCGTCGAAACGCTTGTCGCGCTGGATCGTCGGGCCGTTGATCCGCGAAGCGAGCACGGGCACCCGACGGGTGAATCCACGCGTGGCCGCGATCGCGACCGCGGTGCTCAACGAGACCGCGCTGCTGACCATGTCGGGTTTCCTGAGTTCGCTGCTGGACTTCGACGAGGCCCACACCCTGCACCGCTTCGGCGATCTGCCCGCGCTGGTGTTGGCGGGTTCGGCGGATCTGATGGTGCCGTTCGCGCATTCGGTGGTGTTGGCCTCGCAGCTGTCGGGTGCGGAGTTGGTGCGGATCGAGGGCGCCGGGCACAGCGTGATCCTGGACTGCGCCGAGGAGGTGGCGCACTGCCTCACCGCGCTGGTCGAACGCGCGAGCTCGGGGGTGCGCGCCCGCTACGCCGTGGCGGGGTGAGCGAACAGTTACCCGATGGCAATCCTGTGATCCCCCACAGAACTGAGCGCAAACCGAAAAGATCCGTTATTGTGGTGGAGATCACGTTGTGTGGTGAGTCACACAGCTCGGTGCAGTGCGGCCCGGGACTTTTCGGGGCGTACCCGTGATCCGGCGAGTCGGTATGCCCGCCATCTACATCAGGAGGTAACGATGACACGCAGCGATGTTGCGGAACTGCGCTACGCGGTCGGCCAACTCCGGCAATCGATCGGCGCACTGCGGTCCAACTATGGCGACGCGGCCACCATCCGCCGCCTGGAGAACGATCTCGAGCGGTTGGTCATCGACGCCGAGGATTTCGAACAGGCACCCCCGCCCGAACTGGCCGTCCCCCGCCGCTCCGACCCGATCTACGTCCCCGACAGCAAATCGGACGAAGCAGCCTGGATGGGCGCCCAAGACGAAGGCCTGGGCTTCCACTCCCGCCCCAGAACGAAGTAGAGCCTGAGACCAACGGCGCGGCGCCCTGAACCCGGGGTCGCCGCGCCGCCTCATGCCCACGACCCCGAACGGGCAGTCCTGCTACGCCCCTAAAACAACCTCAAGCCCGATGCCGCCCCAACCGCCGAGTCCGCGACCCATGAAACCGAGCGCCCCGCGGAACCTCGACCGGCTCGGCCACCTCCGCCGATTCGAACAGCGCCGCGATCCCGTGATCGTGCCCCAACGCGATCGCCTCGAGCCCATACCGCCCACCGGTACGCCCCAGCTCGTGCAGCATCGTGGTCATGATCCGCAGCCCGGTGGCCCCCACCGGATGCCCGAGCGCGATATCGGACCCGTTCACATTCAACCGATCCAGCGGGTCCAACTCCCATTCGGTGGCAAGCGCCAGCACTTCCACCGCATACCCCTCGTTGATCTCGAGCAAATCGATCTCATCCAGCGAGCACCCGGTCCGCCCGAGCAGCTTCGACACCGCGGGCGCTGCCCCGAGTCCGGGCCCTTCGCTGTCACACCCGGCCGCCGCCCACCCGGCGAGGAACGCCATCGGCGTCAGTCCCAACTCATCGAGCCGATCCTCAGCCACGACCAGGCACGCCGATGCCCCGAGCCGATGCGAACTCATGTTCCCCACGGTCACCACGCCATCGGCGAGCAGCGGCCGCAACCCGGCCAGAGTGTGGGTCGACAGATCGTCGCGTACCCCTTCATCACGCGTGATCTGGTGCGTGCCATAACCGGCGCCGACCCCGACCACCTCAGCCGCGAACGCACCCTGCCGCCAGGCACGCGAGGCCTTGCGATGACTGGCGACCGCGAACTCGTCAGCGGCACTGCGGTCGATGCCGTAGTAGTGCGCCAACCGCTCCGCGTTGTGCAATCCCGCGGCCCCGCCCGGCAGTCCCGCCGCGGCCGACGCGCACTCCACCCCACCCGCGACCACCACATCGGCGGCACCGGTCTGCACCATCATCGCCGCGGTGATCACCGCCTGCAGTCCGCTGCCGCCGTGCTTGTCGGTGACGAATCCCGGTACCGCGAAAGGCAATCCGGCCCCACGCGCGGCCAGCGATCCGACGGCGGGGGCATCGGAGAGGACACCGTCGAGACAGGCCATGGCCACATCGTCGATGCGCAACGGGTCGATGCCCGACCGTTGGATCACCGCCGATAAGACCGTGGTCGCCAACCACTCGGCCGGCATCCCCGACAGCGCACCGCCTTCGACGCCGCTGGGCGTTCGGACAGGTGCCACGATCGCGGCTCTTCTCATTGCGCGTCACGCTCCTCTCCCCGGTGCGGGGAACTGTTGACCTAGGCCACCACAGGTTTGTTGCACCGGCATGACGGCCCGTCACGGCCGTCACCGCTGTGATCGAGATCACCGCCATGCCCGCGTACCGAGTGCGTGAGACCCACCGCGAGCGGCCCGAACACAGGCGTATGGTGCTCCACATCACAATCCATCGCGGCGGGTAATGATCACTGCCGCAATCGAAGATCAGCGAGGCATCCACCGTGAGTGCCGCACCGACCACCACTCCCGCCACGGGCACCGGCGTCTTCAGCAGAACGCGCGCCCGGATCTCCGCACGCACCCTGCGCACCGACCGCTGGTGGCTGCCCCCACTGTTCACCGCCCTCGGTCTCGGCGCGTTCGTCACCTACGCGACGATCAGATCCTTTGTGCGCACGGCCTATTGGGTGCCGGAGTTCCACTATCTGACCCCGTTCTACTCGCCGTGTCTGAGCGAGTCGTGCGTGCCGGGGTCGGCGCATTTCGGTACACCTTTTCCCGAGTTGCCGATGTGGATCCCGCTGGGGTTCGTGGTGCTGCCGTTCCTGCTCGGGTTCCGGCTGACCTGCTACTACTACCGCAAGGCCTACTACCGTTCGGTGTGGCTGTCCCCGCCCGCCTGCGCGGTGGCCGAGCCGCACGCGCGGTACACCGGCGAGTCGCGGTTGCCGTTGATCATCCAGAACTCGCACCGCTACTTCTTCTACGTGGCGCTGGTGGTTTCGCTGGTCAACACCTATGACGCGGTCACCGCGTTCCACGGCAGCAGCGGCGGTTTCGGTTTCGGCCTCGGCAACATCGTGCTGCTGGTGAACGTGATCCTGCTGTGGGCGTACACGCTGTCGTGCCATTCGTGCAGGCACATCGTGGGCGGCAAGCTGAAGAACTTCTCCGCCCACCCGGTGCGGTACTGGTACTGGACCCAGATCTCCAAGCTGAACACCCGCCATATGGCGCTGGCCTGGACCACGCTGGGCACCCTGGTGCTGACCGACTTCTACGTGATGTTGGTGGCCAGCCACACCATTTCGGACCTGCGGTTCGTCAACTGACACCGCGACAATGCGAGGAGTTCGGAACGCAATGCCAGAGGTAGAACGGCACGACTACGACGTGGTAGTGATCGGTGCGGGCGGCGCGGGTCTGCGCGCGGTGATCGAGGCACGCGAACAAGGGCTTTCGGTCGCGGTGGTGTGTAAGTCGTTGTTCGGCAAGGCACATACGGTGATGGCCGAGGGTGGTTGCGCGGCGTCGATGGGCAACGCCAACGAGAAGGACAACTGGCAGACGCACTTCAAAGACACCATGCGCGGGGGCAAGTTCCTCAACAACTGGCGGATGGCCGAACTGCACGCGCAGGAGGCCGCCGACCGGGTGTGGGAGCTGGAAACCTATGGGGCACTGTTCGATCGAACACCCGACGGCCGGATCAGTCAGCGCAACTTCGGTGGGCACACGTATCCGCGCCTGGCGCATGTCGGCGACCGGACCGGGCTGGAACTGATCCGCACGATGCAGCAGAAGATCGTGTCGCTGCAGCAGGAGGATTACGCGGAGACCGGTGACTACGAGGCCAGGATCAAGGTCTTCGCCGAGTGCACGATTACTGAATTGCTCACTGACGCAGGCGCTATCGCAGGCGCATTCGGGTACTGGCGGGAATCGGGCGGCTTCGTGCTGTTCTCCGCACCGGCGGTGGTGCTGGCTACCGGCGGCATCGGCAAGTCGTACAAGGTCACGTCGAATTCGTGGGAGTACACCGGCGACGGCCACGCGCTCGCCCTTCGCTGCGGCGCGACGCTGATCAATATGGAGTTCCTGCAGTTCCACCCCACCGGCATGGTCTGGCCGCCCAGCGTGAAGGGCATCCTCGTCACCGAGGGCGTGCGCGGTGACGGTGGCGTGCTGAAGAACTCCGAGGGCAAGCGGTTCATGTTCGATTACATCCCGCCGGTGTTCAAAGGCCAGTACGCCGAAACCGAGGAAGAAGCCGATCAGTGGTTGCGCGACAACGACTCTGCGCGCCGCACGCCCGATCTACTCCCCCGTGACGAGGTCGCCAGGGCGATCAACGAAGAGGTCAAGGCGGGCCGCGGGACCGAGCACGGCGGCGTCTACCTCGACATCGCCTCCCGGATGCCCGCCGACGAGATCGTGCGCAGGCTGCCGTCGATGCACCACCAGTTCAAGGAGTTGGCCGATGTCGACATCACGGCCGAGCCGATGGAAGTCGGGCCGACCTGCCACTACGTGATGGGCGGGATCGAGGTGAATCCCGATACGGGCGCGGCGCTGGTGCCCGGATTGTTCGCTGCCGGTGAGTGTTCCGGTGGGATGCACGGTTCGAACCGGCTGGGCGGGAACTCGCTGTCGGATCTGTTGGTGTTCGGTCGGCGGGCGGGGTTGGGCGCTTCGGCGTATGTCCAGCAGTTGACCACCAAGCCGGTGCCGGCGGAGTCCGATGTCGACAAGGCGGTGAATGTCGCTCTGGCACCGTTCGATTCGTCGGCACACAGCCGCAGCGAGAACCCGTACACCCTGCATTCGGAGCTGCAGCAGACGATGAACGACCTGGTCGGCATCATCCGCAAAGAGCACGAGGTGCGCGAGGCGATCGACAAGCTGAACGAGCTGCGCGCCAGATACGCGAACGTGAAGGTGGAGGGCAAGCGGCCCTTCAACCCCGGCTGGCACCTCGCGCTGGACCTGGCCAACATGCTGCTGGTCAGCGAATGTGTCGCGCAGGCAGCACTTTTGCGCACCGAGAGCCGCGGCGGCCACACCCGAGACGACCACCCCGGCATGAACCCGGACTGGCGCAACACCCTGCTGGTGTGTTCGGTGGATCCCTCCTCCGATGCCGAGATCCCCAGCGTGACAGTCACTCCCGCCGATCAGTCGCCGATGCGCGACGACCTGCTCGCCCTGTTCGAACTGAGCGAGCTCGAAAAGTACTACACCGACCAAGAATTGGCTGAGCACCCGGCAGCCGAGGGAAAGGCGTAACCATGGGATACGACGCCCGGTTCCGGGTCTGGCGCGGCGACATCGACGGCGGCAGCCTGCAGGACTACACGGTGGCGGTGAACGAGGGCGAGGTGGTGCTCGACATCATCCATCGCCTGCAAGCCACCCAGACCCCCGACCTCGCGGTGCGCTGGAATTGCAAGGCGGGTAAGTGTGGTTCGTGTTCGGCGGAGGTGAACGGGCGCCCGCGGCTGTTGTGCATGACGCGCATGTCGACGTTCACACCCGACGACGTCATCACCGTCACCCCGATGCGCACGTTCCCGATCATCAAGGACCTGGTCACCGACGTCTCGTTCAACTACGAGAAGGCCAGGGAGATACCGTCTTTCGCGCCACCGCCCGGTCTGGCGCCCGGCGACTATCGGATGAAGCAGATCGACGTGGAACGGTCGCAGGAGTTCCGCAAGTGCATCGAGTGCTTCCTGTGTCAGGACACCTGCCATGTGGTGCGCGATCACGAGGAGAACAAGCCTGCCTTCGCGGGCCCGCGCTACCTGATGCGCATCACCGAACTCGAGATGCACCCGCTGGACACCCGTGATCGGCGCGAAATGGCGCAGGAGGAAGCGGGTTTGGGTTATTGCAATATCACCAAATGCTGCACCGACGTGTGTCCTGAGCACATCAAGATCACCGATAACGCGTTGATTCCCCTGAAGGAACGGGTCGTGGACCGCAAATACGATCCCGTTGTGTGGTTGGGCAACAAATTGTTCCGGCGGTAGCGAACTGATGACGCTGCGGCGCGAAACCCCCGCAGCGACAACCGTTTACAAAACAGCTACAGTCCCCATCGCGACTAATCCGACCAGTAATCCGATGAACAGCGCCGACAGCAAAGAGCTGGTGAGCACGAAGATTCCGACCGCCGATACCGCGAAAAGCAGGATCACGATCAGGCGTTCCACCCCGTCCTCAGGCGCCAGCCTCCGGTACCGGGGTGGCATCTTCTTCAACCCTCGGTCCATATACCTGGGCTACCCGCCCGGCACCGCACCAAACCTCGCCCTATGCCGAAAGTTTATCGTCGCGTGATCTACGGCCGGTCGAACTCACCATCGTGCACGCCCGCGGTGAAAGCGGTCCATTCGCTCGGCGTGAAAATCAGCACCGGACCGTCGGGGTTCTTGCTGTCGCGCAGTGCCACATGGCCTTCCGCGAGCATCGCCACCTCCACGCTGCCGTCGTCGGTGCCCGCACGCTGCCAGGTGGCGTCGCTGGTGTCGATGTCGCGCTTGGTGTTCACGCGAAACCGCCCGCGTCGATACCGCGGGTGAACGCGTCCCAGCTGGCGCCGTCGAAGACCAGGGCAGGCCCGCCGGGATTCTTGCTGTCGCGCACGCCGACTTGCCCGCCGTACAGGAAGGCAACTTCGACGCAATCCTTGCCCGCGCCACTACGAGTGCTCTTGAACCAGTGTGCGTCGACGAGATCGAAACTCATGCCACATACTCCTTCGCGACCTGCCGCAGCAGGTTTCTACTCGGTTGGATATCCAGCGAATCACGCTGGAGGCAAACATGTGCCCGCTCGTACCTTCGAACATCGCTGCGTCGTTCCAGGTAGAGGTCGCCGGTGAAGCCTTCGGCGTACACCACCGGAGGTTCGACCGGTTGCCCCTTGCTGTCGGTACCGAACTCGAGAACCGTGAAAGGTCCGGTGGAGACTCCGAGCGGCACGCCGGCGGCAAACGGCAGGATGCGCACTGCCACATTACTTCGAGTACTCGCATCGGCGAGGTGTCGCAACTGCGCAGCCATCACCTTCGCATCACCGACGACGCTGCGCAATACCGATTCGTGCAGCACCACATCGATCTCGGCGGGTGAGTGCTTGCGGGTGATCAAGGCCTGACGTTGCAGACGCAGCGCTACCCGGCGGTCGACCTCGTCGGTCGAATCCTGTGGGAAGCCAAGGTGATTCAGCGCTCTCGCGTATTCCGCGGTCTGTAGCAGGCCGGGAATCAGCTCGGATTGATAGGCGCGTAGGCGGTGTGCCGAGGCCTCCAAACCCACATAGACATCGAAATTCTCGGGGATCAGATCGCCGTAGGCGTGCCACCAGCTCTTGACAGCCGCCTGCTGCGCCAGGCCGGTGAGTCCCTCGGCGAGATGGTCGGGAATGCCGTAGATGCGGCACAGTTCGTGGATGTCGATGGTTCTGATCCGGTCGGCCTGACCCTTTTCCAGGCGCTGCAGGGTGCTGGCGCCCCACTCCATCAGCCGGGCCGCCTCGGCGATCGTGAGCCCGGCCTGGGTGCGCCAATCGCGCAGGTACCGGCCTAATTGTCGGCGCGGCAACGTCGACGAGACCCCCGACGGTTCCGTTCCGATCGATGCATTGACAGCCACTGCCCCACTCCTGCCCGTGTTCGCACGCCCGCCATCCGCTCCCAGCCCCGAATCGACGGTGGAATTCGTCCACTATGGGGAATCCTGCTCTCCCCCTTGGATGTTGTGCTGGGAATTCGCGGAAATCTCGAATCCTGGGCGTGTACTGACCGTTAGCCCGGCGTTTGCGTGCTGTGCTGGGCGTATGCAACTGAGCGAGCTGAACATGCATATCGCTGCTGCACTGCTGAGTTGCGGCAGCGATCCGGGCCCGATGGAACCCGAACAAGCCCATGCCGCAATGCAATTGCATCTGGACTGCACCGTCGACGAGTGTCGGGTGCGCAGGCGCGCGCGCAAGACGCTGGTCGAAGCGGGGCGCTGCGTGTTGGACGAGCGCGCCACGCGTTAGTGGTGTCGGTGGTCGGTGATCGGGTCGCGCGGGCCGAATTTGGGTTTGCGGGCCTGCCCGCTCAGCGCCAGCAGCCGCACCGCGCGGTAGCGGTGGGGTTGTAGCGGGCGCAGGTATTCGACCATCGTGTCGTCGTCGATCGGGTGGCCCAGCAGGGTCCAACCCACCACAGCCGCCAGGTGGTAGTCGCCGACCGACAGCGCATCGGCATCGCCGAAGGCGCGCTGTGCGGTTTCCGCGACGGTCCACACGCCGATGCCGGGCAGGCTGCGCAGGCGTTGCGCGGCCTCGGCCGGGTGCAGTGCGGCGGTGCGTTCGATCGAATCCGCGACTCGCGCCGCGCGCACGATGGTCTGGGCGCGCTGCGGGCCGACATTGGCTCGGTGGTACTTCCAGGACGGGATCAACCGCCAGGTCTCGGCGTCGGGCGGCACCATCAGGCCCTGCGGTGCGGGTCCCGGCGCCTTCGTGCCGAACTCGCGGACCAGCGTGCGCCACGACGCCCAGGACGCCTTCGTGTGCACTTTCTGTTCGAGGATGGCGGGGATCAGCGACTCGAGCACCCGGCCGGTTCTCAACATGCGCAGGCCGGGGACGGTGCGGTGCGCTTCTTTGATCTTGGGGTGCTGCGGGGTGAAGTCGTCGAGGTCTTCTTCGAGGCAGAGCATGGTTTCCAGGCCTGCCAGGAACTCCTCGGCACCGGGGCCCCACGCGCGGGCGGCGGCGCCGTAGCGGCCGTCCTGGGTGAGGCGGAAGGTGACCTCGCCGGTGCGCATCCGGGAGGCGTGCCAGCGGGCGCCGTCGGGGGTGACGTGGTGGCAGGGGTCGGCGGCGCCTCTGCGCAGGGGGGAGACGGTGAGGTCTACGTCGAAGGGCCTGGTCGATCGGACTGTTCTGGACAGACCGGCCACGGCCAGGTCGGGGTCCAGGGTCTCGGGCATTGGACCATTGTGCGCCTGTGAGCTGGGTCAATCCACGGCGCGGTCCCGGAGGTAGGTGGCCAGGTGTACGCCCTTGGTGTTGGCCAGGTGGGCGGCTTGGGTTCGGCAGGAGAAGCCGTCGGCGAGAAAGATGGTGTTCGGGGCGGCGTTGCGCAGGGCTGGGAGCAGGGCGTTTTCCGCTACCGCTTTCGAGACGTCGTAGTGGCCTTTTTGCATACCGAAGTTGCCTGCCAGGCCGCAGCAGCCTGCTAGTTCTTCGATGGTGACGCCCATTGCGGTGAGGATTTTTCGGTCGGGTTCGAAGCCGCCGACGGCGTGCTGGTGGCAGTGGGGTTGGACGATGACCGTGTCGTTGGGGCGGTGGGGTGGGTGCCAGTCGGGGTGGGCGGTGAGGAATTCGGCGAGGGTTTTGACGGCGGCGGCTACCTGGTGGGCTCGGGGGTCGTTGGGGAGGAGTTCTGGGAGGTCGGCTTTGAGGGTGGCTGTGCAGGAGGGTTCTAGGCCTACGATTTGGCCGCCTGCTGCCACGTGGTCGGTGAGGGCGTCGAGGGTGGCTTTCAGGCGGGTGCGGGCGCCGTCTAGTTGGCCGGTGCTGATCCAGGTGAGGCCGCAGCAGACTCTTGTTTTGGGGATGGTGACTGTGTAGCCGAGTTGTTCGATGAGTTGGGTTGCGGCTTGGGCGTTTTCGGGGTCGTAGGCGTCGGTGAAGGAATCTATCCACAGCATGACTGTCTTTGGTTGCTGGTTGCGCTCGGTCCAGTTGCGCCGCAAGGGTTTCGGTGCGAGTGGGGGTGCGTCTCTGCGGGGATCAATTCCTGCCAGGCGCATCCCTGCTCGGCGGAGGTACGGGCGGGCGGTGATGGCGTTGGCCAGGTGGGGGAAGCGTTGGGCGATGGCCAGCCAGCGTGGAAGTTGGCCCAAGACATAGTGATCCAGGGGTCTTGGGCGGTTTTTGTAGCGGCGGTACAGTGCCTCGGATTTGTAGGTGGCCATGTCGACGCCCGCGGGGCAGTCGGAGGCGCAGGCTTTGCAGGACAGGCATAAGTCCAGGGATTGTTCGACTGCCGGTGCGCGCCAATCGAGTTCGCCTCGGACTACCTCTTGGAGGACTCTCGCGCGGGCTCGGGTCGAGTCCTTTTCGTCGGCGGTGGCCAGGTAGGAGGGGCACATGAAGCCCCCGGCTTGGCGAGTGTCCGCGCGGCACTTGGCGATTCCTACACATCTGTGCACAGCTGTGGATAAATCGCCGTTGTCTGTGGATAGGGCGAAGCCTGTTCCGGTGACTGGCTTTAATCCGGCTACTCGCAGGTCGGCGTCGACGGGGTTCGGGGCGACGAGGATGCCTGGGTTGAGGATGTTGTCTGGGTCGAAGAGGGCTTTGAAGCCTGCGAAGGCGGCGCGGGCTGCTGGGGAGTACATGAGTGTTAGGAGTTCGGATCTCGCTCGGCCGTCGCCGTGTTCGCCTGACAGTGAGCCGCCGTGTCGCACAACGAGTTCCGTGGCGTCTACGAGGAATTCGCGGAAGCGTTGCGGGGCGTCGGTGATCGGGAAGTCGAGGCGGACGTGGATGCAGCCGTCGCCTAGGTGGCCGTAGAGCAGGCCTGTGAGGTTGTATTCGGTTGTCAGGTCGGCGAATTCGCGGAGGTAGGTGCCGAGGTTTTCGGGTGGGACTGCGGCGTCTTCCCAGCCGGGCCAAGCCGGGTTGCCGTCGGGGGTACGGCCTGCCAGGCCTGCTCCGTCGGCTCGGATTCGCCAGAGTGCCGCTGTGGCAACGGGATCGGTGACGATGCGGTGGTCGTCGGCGTTGGTTTCTCGGCAGAGTTGGTGGGCTAGGGCTTCGGCCTCGGCGGGACTGGTGCCCGCGGTTTCGACGAAGAGCCAGCCGCGGCCCTTCGGGAGGTCGGGAACGGTTCCTCGGTGGGCGCGGACTACGTCTACCAGGCCTGCGTCGATGCCTTCGACTGCGATGGGGGCGCATCGGGTTACTGCGGCGATATCGTCTGCGGCAGTGGCGATGTCGGGGTATCCGAGCACTGTGAGCACAGTTGCCGCGGGCGTTGGGGTGAGCGTTAGTGTCGCTTCCGTCAGCAATCCACAGGTTCCCTCGGAGCCCACGAATGCCTTGGCTGCCGACGAACCGCGTTCTGGCAGAAGGTGTTCCAGGTTGTAGCCGGAGGCTTGACGGTCGAATCTGCCCAATTCGGTGCGTAGGACTGCCAGGTTTCTGGTGGTGAAACTTGCCAGGCCGGGCACGGCGGTCAGGTCGGTGCCGAGGGTTCTGTACGTGCCGGTGCCGTCGAGAATGCGCAGCTCGCGCACGGTGTCGGAGGTGCGGCCCCAGGCCAGGGCGTGGGGGCCGCAGGCGTTGTTGCCGATCATTCCGCCCAGGGTGCAGCGATCCTGGGTTGATGGGTCGGGGCCCAGCCTGAGTCCGTTCGGGCGTAGCCGGCGTTGTAGATCCGACAGGACTACACCCGGCTGCACGGTGGCCGTTCGCGCCTCGACGTCGACGGCTTGGACGGTGTTCATGTGCCTGCTGAAATCCAGCACGATGCCTGGTCCGATGGCATTTCCCGCCACCGAGGTGCCTGCGCCTCTTGCCGTGAGGGGCAGGCCGTTCTCGCGCGCGAAGCGGATCGTTTCGGCGACGTCGTCATCGCCGCGTGGGAACACCACCATGGTGGGTTTTACGCGGTAGTTGGAGGCGTCGGAGGAGTACTCGACGCGTCTGCGGGGCGAGGCGTCGACTGTGCAGCCGATTCGGGCGCGCAGGGCATCGGCCAGCTTGTCCGCGATCCGGTCGTCGTCCACGCGACCAGCCTATTCGGGAGTCGAGGCTCCGCCCTCCGGCTGTCGATCCGACCTGGCGATCAGCCGGGATGCGGCGGCCGATTTCGCCGTATGCGGGACCGGAGTGCCCGCGGAAAGGATTTGCGGTCAACCTTTGTTGAGGTTCTAGTGTCGGTGGGCAGGAGTTCAATGGGTGGGGAACCGCGAGGAGAGTGGCAGTGAGTATCGAATCCGTGGCGTACAGCCAGATGTACCGGCGCATGAACGCGCCGGACGAGCAGCGACCGTTCAGCACCGTCACCGCGCGCCGGATCCTGCGGTTCGCGCAGGGGCACCGGCGGCGGATCGTCGGCTTCCTGCTGCTCAGCGTGTTGGCCGCGGTGCTCGGCGTGGCGACGCCGGTGCTGGCCGGGCGCGTGGTCAACGGCATCGTCGACGGCGCCGCGGCGCGCACCGTGGTGTTGCTCGCGCTCGCCATCGCCGGGCTTGCCATTGCCGACGCGGCGCTCGGCATCGCCATCCGCTGGCTGTCGGCGCGCATCGGCGAGGGGCTGATCCTGGACCTGCGCACCGCCGTGTTCGATCACGTGCAGAAGATGCCCGTCGCGTTCTTCACTCGCACCCGCACCGGCGCGCTGGTCAGCCGCCTGAACAGCGACGTGATCGGCGCCCAGCGCGCGTTCAGCGACACCCTCTCCGGTGTGATCACCAACCTGGTCACCCTGCTGCTCACCCTGGCGGTGATGCTCAGCATTTCCTGGCAGATCACCCTGCTCGCGCTGGTGCTGCTGCCCGTGTTCGTCATTCCGGCTCGGCGCGCGGGCAACAAACTCGCCGCCATGCAACGCGAAGCCGCCCAGCTCAACGCCGCCATGAGCACCCAGATGACAGAACGTTTCTCCGCACCCGGCGCCACCCTGGTGAAGCTGTTCGGCAGGCCGGCGCAGGAGTCGTCGGAGTTCGCCGTGCGCGCCACCCGTGTGCGTGACATCGGCGTGCGCACCGCCATGCTGCAGACCACCTTCGTCACCTCGCTCACCCTGGTCTCCGCGCTGGCCCTGGCCCTGGTCTACGGCCTGGGCGGCTGGTACGCGCTGAAGGGCAGCCTCGACGCCGGCTCGGTCGTGGCGTTGTCGCTGCTGCTCACCCGCCTGTACACCCCCCTTACCGCCCTGGCCAGCGCCCGTCTGGAGATCATGTCCGCGCTGGTGAGTTTCGAGCGCGTGTTCGAGGTCCTGGACCTGAAGCCGCTGATCGAAGACGCACCCCACGCGGTGGATGTGCCCGACGGTCCGGTCGCCGTGGAACTGGACGGCGTGAACTTCGGTTACCCGTCGGCCGACAAGGTCTCGCTCGCCTCCCTGGAAGACGTCGCGACCCTGGACAGCCGCGGCGGCGTCGAGGTGCTGCACGAGGTGTCCCTGCGCGCCGAACCCGGCCAACTCATCGCCCTGGTCGGCTCCTCCGGTGCGGGCAAATCCACTATCGCCCAACTGGTTTCGCGCCTGTACGACGTCGACTCCGGCGCCGTCCGCCTCAACGGCTCCGACGTGCGCGACCTCACCACCGAATCCATCCAACGCACCGTCGGCCTGGTCACCCAGGACGGCCACCTGTTCCACGACACCATCCGCGCCAACCTCCTGCTGGCCCGCCCCGAAGCCACCGAACCCGAACTCTGGGACGCCCTGCACCGCGCCCGCCTAGGCGACCTGATCTCGACCCTCACCGACGGCCTCGACACCGTGGTCGGCGAACGCGGCTACCGCCTCTCCGGCGGCGAACGCCAACGCCTCACCATCGCCCGCCTCCTGCTCAAACAACCCCGAGTGGTCATCCTCGACGAGGCAACCGCCTCCCTGGACTCCACCTCGGAAGCAGCAGTCCAAGCCGCCCTGGCCGAAGCCCTCACCGGCCGCACCGCCCTGGTAATCGCCCACCGCCTGTCCACAATCCGAGCCGCCGACCAAATCCTGGTCCTGGAAGCCGGCCGAATCATCGAACGAGGAACCCACACCACCCTCCTCAACGCCGACGGCCGCTACGCCGAGCTCTACCGAACCCAATTCGCCGAAGACCCCACCACCCCGATCACCCCAGCCATCGCCTGACCCTGGCCGCCATCCCTGGGTGTTCTCGGCGCGCCTCCGCCGATGGACCGAAGGGTGCGACGAAGGAGTGCCCGCAGGGAGGGAAGAGGCGGAGTCAAGCGCCGAGAACCGCGGCACCAGCCGCAAGTAAACACAGTGTTCTCGGCGCGCCTCCGCCGATGGACTGACCGAAGGGTGCGACGAAGGAGTACCCGTAGGGAGGGAAGAGGCGGAGTCAAGCGCCGAGAACCGCGGCGCCAGCCGCTAATAGACACAGCCCTGTTCTCGGCGCGCGCTCTACCCACACTGCGGCACCACCCCAACTGAATCAGAACTCGTTGGCTACACCGATCACGGTTCGGCCCGAGTGGGTGCCGTCCTTGATGGATTGCAGGACCGCCCCCACTTCGGTGATCGGGGTGAACGACTCGATGGTCGAAAGGTGTTGCGGCCGCAGCTCTTTGCCCAGCGCTGCCCACAACGTCCGACGCTTTTCGATCGGGAGCTGGACCGAGTCGATGCCGAGCAGGCTGACGCCGCGGAGGATGAAAGGCAGGACAGTGGTGGGTACGTCGGCGCCGCCGGTGAGGCCGCTGGCGGCTACCGCGCCGCCGTAGCCGATAGCGCTGAGGACGTAGGCCAGCGAGGGGCCGCCGACGCTGTCTACTGCGGCAGCCCAGTTCGCCTTGTTGAGCGGGCGGGGCTTGGCGTCGGGATCCAGAGGCAGGCGACCGATTACCTCGTTGGCGCCCAGTTCGGCGAGTAGGTCGCCCGCGTCGGTTTTGCCGGTGGAGGCGATGACTTCGTAGCCGAGGCCGGAGAGAATGTCGATGGCGACCGTGCCCACACCGCCGGTCGCGCCGGTGACCAGGACCGCGCCGTCGTCGGGGGTGAGGCCGTGGTCGAGCAGGGCCTGCACGCTCATGGCGGCGGTGAAGCCGGCGGTGCCGATGGTGGCCGCGTCGCGGGTGTCGAGGCCGTCGAGCTTCACGACCCAGTCGGCGGGGACCCTGGTGTATTCGGCGAAGCCGCCGTTGCGGGACACGCCCAGTTCGTAGCCGTGGGCGATGACCTGGTCGCCGGGGGCGAAGTCGTCGGAATCGGAGGCGATGACCTCGCCGGTGATGTCGATGCCGGGCACGATCGGGTAGTTGCGTACCACCCCGCCGCGGGGCGTAATCGCCAGCAGGTCTTTGTAATTCGCGCTCGAGTAGTGGACTTCGATCGTCACGTCCCCGGTGCCGAGGAAGTCATCCCCCACCGTCTCGCGGGCGAGCACGATCCCGCCGTCAGCTTCCCTGGCCACCATCGCTGAGAACTCCATGCAGCCGAGCATAGGTTCAACGGGCGCCTCCGGGCGGTCACCCGCCCGATAAGGCGCAACCAGCTGGTCAGTTGATCACCACGCGCTGGTGGCGGAGGCCTCTCGGGCGATGCTTGCGTCAGAGCGTGGTGATCAGGTGTCCAGCAGTTCCAGGCGGACGCCTAGGAGGCGGACGGGGCGGTCCAGGTCGAAGCGGGCGATGATGTCGAGGGCGGTGGCGACGATGGTGGGGATGTCGTCGGTGGGGGCGGGGAGTTTTTGTTGTTTGCTGCGGGTGTAGAAGGTTTTGGTGCGGACGGTGACCGCTACTCGGGTGCTGATTCGGTGGTGTTCGCGGACTTCCTCGGCGACTTCGGTGGCCAGGCGTGCTACTTCGCGGTGGATTTCTTCGGGGTCGGTGAGGTCGTGGGGGAAGGTCTCGGATTTGCTGCGGCCCACGGGGGTTCGGGGTGTGGTGGAGAGTTCGGTGTCGCCTTTGCCGTGGCCAAGGACCCGCAGGTAGGGGCCGGTGTTGGGGCCGAATTCGGCGGCTAGGCGGGCGGGGTCGGCGGCCATGAGGTCGGCGACGGTGGTGATGTCGAGGTCGGCCATGCGTTTGGCGATTCGGGTGCCGACACCCCAGAGGGAGTCGGTGGGGCGGGGACCCATGAGTTGGGCCCAATTGGTGGCGGTGAGTTCGAAAATGCCGGTGGCTGCGCCTTTTTCGTGTTCGGGAACGGCTGCGGTCTTGCCGGTGGACTTGGCGAAGCCGGTGGCCAGTTTGGCGGTGAGTTTGTTGTCGCCGATGCCGACCGCGCAGGTGAGGCCGAGTTCGATGATGGCGGTGCGGATTTCGGCGGCAAGGTGCCAGGGATCGTCGTCGGTGGCGACGAAGGCTTCGTCCATGCCCCATACCTCGACCGCGCCTGCCACCCGGCCCAGTGTGGCCATGATTTCCTCGGAAGCGACCTCGTATGCGGCCATGTCGACGGGTAGGAAGACACCGTCGGGGCACTTGCGTTGCGCCATCTTCAAGGCCATGCCTGCCCGCACGCCATAGGCCCTGGCGGGATAGGAAGCGCAGGTCACGACCTTGCGGGGCTGTGCGGGATCGCCTTCGCCGCCGACGATGACCGGTTGGCCGCGCAGCTCGGGGCGGCGTCGGAATTCCACCGCCGCCTGGAACTGGTCGAGATCCACATGCAGGAGCCACCGGGGCACTGTTCCGTCATACCTCATCGCGGCCACAATTCGTGGTCGCCTCTTGCGCAACCGCCGAAACAGAACTAAATTCTGTACATGAAGATCCGAGATCGGTTGTTGCTCGCCGCGGAGCGACAGTTCGCCGAACACGGTGTCCTCGAAGCCACCTTGAACGACATCCGCGCCGCCGCCGAAGCCAGCGTCGGGGCGCTCTACCACCACTTTCCCGACAAGGCCGATCTCTACCGGCAGGTCTGGGTGAATGCGCTCACCGACTATCAGCAGCACTTCTGGGATGCCGTGGCCGACAGTGTCGACGCGCACGCGGGCGTCGTCGCCGGGGTGCACGCGCACCTGCGCTGGGTGCAGGAAAATCAGTACCGCGCAACGATTCTCACCACCGCACGGCCGCCCGGTGTGCGCGAGAGTGAGCGCAATGTGGAGTTCTTCACCGCGGTCCGGCGCTGGTGGCGGACCCACTCGGGGTACGGCACGGTGCGCGACCTCGAGCTCGACCTGGTCTACGCGCTGTGGCTGGGTGCGGCACAGGAATACTCGCGACAGTGGCTTGGTGGCAATATCCGTACCGCGCCAACCGATGTCGCCGCCGAACTCGCCGCCGCCGCGTGGGCGACACTGCGGGCCGACGGCACCGAATAGACACCATGCAGGACAACGCAACTCACGCAGGGCACGCAACTCGAAGAACGGAACACCCGATGCCGACCGAAGCTTCCACCCTCGACCTCGACCTGGCGCGCCAGGTGCTCGCCGCGCAACCGTTCGCCCGTCTGGTCGGCACCGACCTCATCGAATTCGGTGACGGGGCAGCCACTCTCGTGATCGACATCCAGCCCGAGCACGGCCAGCAGTTCGGCTTCGTGCACGGCGGGGTACTCGCCTACGCCGCCGACAACGCGCTCACCTTCGCCGCGGGCACCGTCCTGGGCCCCAACGTTCTTACCGGCGGTTTCACCATCACCTACCTGCGGCCCGCACAGGGTGAACGTCTGCGCGTGCACGCCACGGTTCTCGGCGCCACCCGTCGTCAGGCCGTCACCCACTGCGACGTCTACGCGGAAACCGAAGGTGAAGAGCCGATTCTGTGCGCGGTCGCGCAGGGGACGACCCGGCGCGTGGAACAGGAACTCGGACGCGACGAGCCCGAGGATCTCGCCGAGGAGGACCTCGACGAGACCGACGACGAGGGCGACGAACCGACAGACGCACCCGAGACCGAACCCGCCGAGGAACCGGCCACCGACGAGTTCGCAGCGATCACCCCGAACAAAGCCGTCGGCGCACAGGCGTGGTCCATGGTCGCCGCGGAGTAGGAGTCCGTGGGAGCGTCGTCCTCCGATGTGCTGATGCGCGGGGAACCCTGATGAGACCGGCGTAATCACGCACTTCGGCTCGTTTCGATCAGATATCTGACTGGGGAGACGCGAAGTGCGTGATTATGCCGGTTCGTTGGGGCCGCGGACGAGAACGGGCCGCGCACAGGTGGCTGTGCGCGGCCCGTTGCCGGTTCGGTCAGGCGCTGACGGCGAGGTCTTGCCGTCGGCTGTCGGTCAGGCGCTGACGGCGAAGGTCTTGCCGTCGGCGGCGGGTTCGGCGATGGGTTCGATGGCGTAGGCCAGGATGTCAGCCACGTCGGCTACGGGGCGGACGTTCAGGGCGGCCAGGACTTCTGCCGGGACTTCGTCGAGGTCCGGTTCGTTGCGGGCCGGGATGAAGACGGTCTTCAGGCCTGCTCGTTGGGCGGCTAGGAGTTTCTGCTTCACGCCGCCGATCGGGAGGACACTGCCGTTCAGCGTGACCTCGCCGGTCATGCCGACGTCGCCGCGGACCGGGCGGCCCAGCGCCAGCGAGACCAGGGCGGTGACCATGGTGACGCCTGCCGACGGGCCGTCCTTGGGGACTGCGCCCGCGGGGAAGTGGATGTGCAGGTTGCGGTCGAGGACCTTGGGTTCGATGCCGATCTCCTCGAGGTGGGAGCGGACGTAGGTCAGGGCGATCTGGGCGGATTCCTTCATGACGTCGCCGAGTTGGCCGGTCAGGGTGAGGGAGCGTTCGCCTTCGGCGCCGTTGGCCTCGATGTACAGGACGTCGCCGCCCGCACCGGTCACCGCGAGGCCCGTTGCTACGCCGGGGACGGAGGTGCGCTCCATCGAGTCCGGGGTGAAGCGGGGGCGGCCGAGGTAGTCGGTGAGGTTGTCGATGTCGACGGTCAGACTTGTCGCCTGGCCGACCGGCTGTGGACCGGCCGCGATGTCGATGACGTTGTCGTACCCGAGTTCCGGGTCGTAACCCAGCACCGCGCCCTCGCCGAGCGAACCCTTGTCGACGAGCGGGGCACTCTTGTCGAGCGCCGAGTCCGCATGACCTGCGGCACCGTTGGCGAGACCGACCTTCTCGCCGAGCGTGGCGTCGTTACCTGACCCGGCGCCCTCGACGGTGGCCGTCACCAGGCGAGTTGCCGCCTTGCGCAAGGCTTTTGCGACGAGGCGCTCCATCTGACGCACCCCGGCCTCGCGGGTGTAGTTGGCCGCGATCTCGCGCAATGCCGCGTCGGTGATCGAAACCTCTTCGGAGGTAAGGGCATTGCGTTCCAGTTGGCGGGGGATCAGGAAGTCGCGGGCGATGGCTACCTTGTCGGCTTCGGTGTAGCCGTCGACGGTGATGATCTCCATGCGGTCCAGCAGGGGGCCGGGGATGGTGTCCATGACGTTGGCGGTGGCGATGAACAGGACGTTGGACAGGTCCAGGTCCAGGTCGAGGTAGTGGTCGCGGAAGGTGTGGTTCTGGGCGGGGTCGAGGACCTCGAGCAGGGCGGCGGCCGGGTCGCCGCGGAAGTCGGAGCCGACCTTGTCGATTTCGTCCAGCAGGACAACGGGATTCATCGAACCCGCTTCCTTCACCGCACGCACGATCCGGCCGGGCAGCGCGCCGACGTAGGTGCGACGGTGGCCGCGGATCTCGGCTTCGTCGCGCACGCCGCCCAGGGCCACGCGAACGAACTTGCGGCCCAGGGCTTTTGCGACGGATTCGCCCAGCGATGTCTTGCCGACTCCGGGCGGGCCGACCAGCACCAGCACCGCGCCCGAACCACGTCCGCCGACCACCTCGAGACCGCGCGCGGCCCGACGTGAACGCACGGCCAGGTATTCGACCATGCGGTCCTTCACCTCGCCGAGGCCGTGGTGGTCGGCGTCGAGGACCGCGCGGGCGGCCGAAACATCGGTGCTGTCTTCAGTTTTCACCATCCACGGCAGGTCCAGGACCGTGTCGAGCCAGGTGCGGATCCAGCCGGTTTCCGGGCTCTGGTCGCTGGAGCGTTCCAACCGGCCGACCTCGCGCAACGCCTCGGCGCGCACGCTGTCGGGCAGGTCGGCGTTCTCCACGCGGGTGCGGTAGTCGTCGGCGCCGTCGGGTTCGTCTTCGCCCAGTTCCTTGCGGATGGCGTTGAGTTGCTGGCGCAGCAGGAACTCGCGCTGGGACTTCTCCATGCCGTCGCGGACGTCTTCGGAGATCTTGTCGGTGACCTCGACCTCGGCGATGTGGTCTTTGATCCACTCGAGCTGCCGGGTCAGCCGGTGCACCACGTCGGGGGTTTCCAGCAGTTCACGCTTCTGGTCGGCGGACAGGTACGGCGCGTAGCCGGCGGTGTCGGCGATGGCTTCCACGTCGTCGAGTTGGTTGACCACGTCGATGATCTGCCAGGCCTCACGCCGCTGCAGCACCGCCACGACCAGCTTCTTGTACTCCGCGGCCAGGTCGAGGGTCGCCTGATCCGGCTCGACGGCTTCGACCGGTTCGGCCTCCACCCACAGCGCCGCACCCGGCCCGGTCACCCCGTGCCCGATCCGCGCGCGCCGCTCGGCCTTCAACACCGCCGCCGGCGCTCCGCCGCGCATCCGCCCCACCTGTTCGATGGTGGCGACCACGCCGTACGACGCGTACCCCTCGTCCAACCGCGGCGCGACCAAGACGGCGCCGGTCTTGCCCGCCACCGCGGCGTCGATCGCGGCCTGCGCGGACTCGTCCAGTTCGATGGGCACGACCATGCCCGGAAGCACGATCGGATCGGTCAGGAACAGCACCGGCAGGTTCTGAGCTGAAGACATATCGACCCTTCCAAAGTTGAGCTTTGCTGACTCAACATGGGTCACGGTGACTTTGTTCCTGCAGGTGCGCGGGTTCACTCAGGGCGAAACCGGGGCCGGAAAACACCTCGGCCTCCCTGCGAGGAACGCGGGGAGGCCGGGGTGGGTGGCTGCCTGGGTTGAGGGCCAGGTGGCCGGGTCTTACAGGTTCGAGGGACGGATCCGCTCGGTCGGGGGGTCGATCGTGCTGCGGGTGGGGGTGCCCGAGCTCAGGAAGCCAAGGACCGCGCCCGCGATGAGGAACAGCGCGCCGAGGATGCCGAGGACGATCGGCAGGGTCTTGCCGAACAGGTCCAGCTTGTCCAGGCTTTCCTGGGTGACGGCCATCTGGGCGTCGATGGTGGCTTCGTCGAACACGATGTGCGACTTCAGGGCGGTGACGTCGACCTGGTTGGCGCTGCGGCCGTAGTACAGGTGGATCTTCTCGCCGCCCTTGAGGACCGCACCGGTGCGCGGCTCGACCCACAGGTCACGGGTGTTGGTGTAGAAGCGGGTCATGGTGACCGGGTCGGTGCCCTCGAGGCCCCACTTGGCGGCGGGCAGCGCGAGCTTGTTGGTGGGCGCGGCCACCACGTCCCACATGTTGGTCACCGGGATGGTCTGCCGGAAGTGGTAGACCGGCACGCCGTTGATCTCCGACTCCTCGATGAAGTCGATGTCGTGGGTGGCGCGGGCGTTGAGGTCGAAGTACGGGTACGACTTCTTCTCGGTGCCGATCGGGAACCGGTACTGCAGGCCGCGGCGCTGCGACTCGTCGGCCACCGAGGCGCCCGACTTGTCGACGGTGACCGCGATGGAACCGTTGGGCGAGGCGTCGATCGGCTGGCCGCTGACGCGGTCGAGGGTGACGCGGTCCACCGAGGCGGTGAGCAGCCCGGTGTCGCCGGTGCGGTCGTCGCGACGCAGGGTCTGACCGGCCTGCACCGTCATCTCGTCGGAACCCGACGGCTCCTCGACGGTCAGGAAGCGCTGCGACACGACCGGCACGTTGGTGTCGACCTTGGCCGAACCCTCCGGCGAGGTGAGCGACTTCGAGTCCAGCACCAGGCTTTCCTCGCCGGGCACGCTCTTGGCGACCGTGGTGATACGCAGGTCCAGCGGGGTCTTGGCGACCTTGCCGACCGTGTAGGTGGGGATCATGACAGCGGCCGCGAGCAGCAGCGCGCCGAGGCCGACGAGGATGCAGGCGATGAGCCTGCGCACGTTGCTCATCGCGAGCCGTACTGCACGTTGCCCAGCAGCGACGAGCCGGGGTCACCGGACTCCTCGGGCGCGGGGATCGAATTCTGTTGCGCGGCCGCGGTGATGCCGAAAACGGCGATCACCCCGAGAACCGCGCCGGCCAGCCCGCTGACCAGGCCGGGAACGGCAAACTTCATAGATCGAACTCCAATTGCGTGAAGACTCAAGCGACGGTGAAGAACCCGAGGGTCGGGGCGAACGAGCAGGTACGGTCACCGTCGGCGGTGGCCGTGGTGAGCGAGCCGGTGATCACGGCCGCGACCCGGCCCGCGCCGGTATCGGCGATCGCGGACAGGGTGGCCGGGCCGTCGGGGTTGATGCCCGCGGCGGTGGTGAGCGGCTGGGAGCCGGTGCGGCGGTTGTCGAGGTTGACCCACTGCACCGTCATCGGCGGATTCTGCACCAGGGTGGCGGTTTTGGTGCCAAGGGCGGTGAACACGAAACCGGTCTGGCCCGCGGCCGGTCCGGGCGGGGGCAGCACGGCAGGGCCGGGCACGGCAAGGGCGGTGCCCACCGAGTCCGACGTCGGGCCGATGCAGCCCTTGCCGATGGTCGGGTAGAGGAACTGCGCGATGCGCGGGCCGTCCGAAGGCGGCAGTTCGGGACCGCCGCCGCCGCTGCCGTCGAGGAAGGTGATGACCTTCTCCAAGGTGGCCTTGACCTGCGCGGGGATGCCCGGGGTGGCCAGCAGCACGCGCGCCTGAGCGAGAATGCCCGCCTGTGCGCCGTCGGCGATGGGGCTCGGCGCCGAAATCGCGCCTACGATCGTCGGTGCCAGCGCCGCGAGAGTCCCGGAGGGGACGTTCTCGGCGATGGCGGGAACGCTGGGCTGTGACACGGCAGGCCGCGGGGCAGCCAGGGTGGGCGCGGGCGCCACGAGTGCCGCACCCGCCGCTAGTACGAGGGCAGACATTGCGGTCCGCGATGCTCGGGTGGTCAGCACTGGTCGGCCGTCCTTCGTTCGGTGGATAGATGAAGCAACCCGGAAAGGTCAGTGTTATCCCGGGTTTCAGATACTTTGGAGAGGTGACTACAGCGGACAGACGGTATGGGGGTCGTACGGTCGTCGCGCGCAAAGCCGAACGCCGACTGCGATTCCTGGAAGCAGCGACGCGAATTTTCGCCGAACGCGGGTACGCCACGTGCTCGCTCGCCGAGGTGTGCGCGGCGGCCGGACTGTCCAAGCGGCAGTTCTACGAGGAGTTCGAAACCCGCGAGGACGTGCTGCTCGCGGCCTACGACCGGATCCAGGACGACGCGGCCACCGCGGTGGGCACCGCGCTGGTCGCGCTCGGTTCGGCCGATCCGCAACTGGCGCTGCGGGCCGGATTCGGGGCGTACCTCGAGTCGCTGGGCTCCGACCCGTTTCGCGCGCAGGTGGCGCTGATCGAGGTGGTCGGGGTCAGCGATCGGATGGAAGACCATCGACGCACCCGCAGGCACGCCTGGTCGGCGCTGATCGAGGGGGCGCTGCGCGGGGTCGGCGTGCGGTTGCGCGGGGATGCCGAGCTGACCACGGCGTTGATCACCGGGGCGGTCACGGGCGTGGCGCACGAGTGGTTGCTGCGCGAGTCGCGGCCGCCGGTCGACGAGCTGGTCGATCTGCTCACCGGCGCGGCGCTGGCGCTGGTCACTTTCGACTGACGGTGGGGCAGCGCACGAGAAGGCGGCAACTATGAACGCGTGCCTCCTGCTCACCGAACTCCCTTTCCAGACATTGTGAGACCGACCGGCTTCACAGTGTGGGCGAGAGTTTGACATATTAGTGACCCAGATCGCAATGCCAGAATTACTGAGACGGGTACCACCTGGGGTAATGCGGTGACAGCCCGTCGCACGCACTATGCCATTCGCGGCTCGACGGCGATGACTGAATCTGGACAAATGACCGGGTGGAGTCTTTCGGGTGCTCGGTCGGGCTATCGGATAGCAACCTGTTTCAGCGTTCACGGTCAGACCCTTCGCAGGGAACCGGCGATGGTGCCGCCGAAGACGCCGGGGGTGCTGTAGGCCACGGTGCCGTCGGACTGCAGGGTGACCGTGGAGGTGGCGCCCTCGTCCTGACAGCTGCCCGGCGATGTCAGCCTGGCGCGGAAGGTCAGGGTGGTGGAGGTGGCGGCGGTGAGGGTTTCCGCTCGGGCGCAGCGTTCGCCCGCGAAGGTGCCGGTGTTGGCGGAGGTGGCCAGTTCCTGGCCTACCGCGCCCTCGGTGATGGTGAGTTCGATGTCGAAACGGACGGGGCCGTCGGCGGCTCGGCCTTTCCAGGTGCCGATGAAGGCGGTGGGGACGGTGGTTGTGCTCGATGGGGTGGTGGTTGTGCCCGATGAGGCGGTGGGCGATGGGGCTGTGGACGGGAAGGCTATCTGGGTGGAACTTGCGGCGCCGCCTGCGGTGTTGAGTTGAGTGCCGATCAGGTAGGCGCCGGCTGCTACGGCCAGGGCGACTGTTGCCGATGCGGCGATCAGCAGGTTGCGGGTGTGGTGTTTTCGGGGTGCGGGGTGATTGTGCGGGGGCACAAAGCGTTGCTGCGTGAATTCCCCACTGGGGGTGGGTGATCCGTGGCCCATATGAGTGACGGCTTCTCGCGATGCGCGGTCTGTACCGGCGGTGGGGTGGCTGTATAGAGGGGGCGTCGAACCGCTGGCAGTGGGCCAGTTCGGTGCCGAGGTGGCAGTCGGTGCGCCCGACGGGGGCGGCAACGCGTCGGCAGGGCCGGAGTCGAGGTCGAGTAGGCGGATCGCGTTGGTGCTGATGGACTCGAAGACTTGTGGTGGTAGCCAACCCGTGCGTTCAGGTGCGCCGATCCTCGCCAGCTCCGAAAGTACTTGCTGCGGCGTGGGTCTGGAGGTTGGGTCTTTGGCCAAGCAGGAGGCGACGAGGGGACGAAGGCGCGGCGGGACGGCCTCGAGGCGGGGCTGTTCGTAGACGATGCGCCACAGCAGTTGCATGACTTCGGCGCTACCGAAAGGTCCGTGGCCCGCGGCCGCGAAGGTGAGGACGCCGCCCAGTGCGAAGACATCGGCTGCGGGAGTGAGGGTTTCGCCGCCGACCTGCTCGGGACACATGAAACCTGGTGAGCCGAGGAACTTTCCGGTCGTGGTGAGCGCGGCGTCCTCGAGCACGCGGGCGATGCCGAAATCGATCACCTTGGGGCCGTCGATCGCCAGCATCACGTTCGACGGTTTCAGGTCGCGGTGCACGATGCCTGCCGCGTGGACGGCGACCAGGGCTTCGGCGAGGCCGTGCGCCAAGGCGAGCAGGGCTGGTTCTGGGAGGGGGCCGAACTGGGTGATCGCGTCGGTCAGCGAGATGCCCGCGACGTAACCGGTTGCCAGCCAAGGGGATTCGGCGTCGACATCGGCGTCCAGAACCGGGGCGGTAAAGTTTCCGCCGACGCGTTGCGCTGCGGTGACCTCGCGGCGGAACCTCGCGCGGAACTCCGCATCGATGAGATCGGGGCGGATCACCTTCACGGCGACGGTGCGTCCGCCGGAGTTGCGGCCGAGATAGACCTTGCCCATACCGCCCGCGCCGAGGACCCCGAGAAGCCGGTAGTCGCCGATCCGTCGCGGATCGTTTCGGCCGAGCGGTTCCATCGCGAGCGGTTCCTTCAGATCAGGTCAACTGCCCGGTCACTGTAGCTGTTTTTCCGGCGGCTGGCGCCGCGGTTCTCGGCGCTTGACTCCGCCGAGAACGCCTAGGGATGGCGGTTCGGGTCAGGTTTTGCGGCGGGGGATGGCTGTTCGGTTGGGGTAGGTGAGTTTGGCGAGGAGGTTGCGGACGTGGGTTTCTACTGTCCGTTCGGACAGGGTCAGGTGGGTGGCTATTTCGCGGTTGGTCAGGCCGGTGGCGATGAGGTCGTGGACTTCGCGTTCGCGGGGGGTGAGGGGGTCGGTGGTGCGGGTGGCTTTGGTGATTTCGGTGAGGAGGGTGTCGGTTTCTCGGAGGCGGTGGGGCATGTTCAGGTGACGGAAGGCGGTTGCGGCCGCTGTTGCGGCGGTGTGGGCGGCGGGGAGGTCGGCTCGGGCCAGGTGGGTGCGGGCTAGGCCTAGGTGGCCCAGGGCTGTGAAAGGGCGGGCACCGATTTGGGTGTCCATGGTCAGGCCCTGCTGATAGAGGGGTACGGCGGCGTCGAAATGACCTGCGACGCGGGCGTTGTCGGCGCGGATGCGGGCGATGGAGCCGACGCAGTACAGGGCGCCGGTGCCGTCGGCGGCGTAGTGGTGTTCGCGGCCGGCGAAGGCGCGGTAGACGCGGTCGGCGGTGTCGGCGTCGGCGAGCAGTTCGGCGATCACGCCCACCGAGTACACGGTGCCCGACCAGCGCGCGCCGATCTCCATCGTGTCGGGCAGGTGGCGGAACGGTGCGAACAGGACGGTGGCCTCGTCCAGTTCGCCTGCCAGAGCGTGCAGCATCGGGGCGAACAGTTGGGCGATGGTGATCTTGGGGACGAACTCCAGCGAGGCCAGGGCGGCGGCGAGTTCGGTGCGGTCGATATGGCCCACGATCACCGCGTGCATTCCGCGGAAGGCGTGGTGTAGGCCGACCAGGGAGTAGTCGCCGATGCTGACGGCCAGGTTGTAGGCGGCGTCGTCGCAGGTCAGGGCGGCGGCGAAGTCGCCGACCAGGGCGGCGCGGGTGGCGCGCAGGCGCTGTAGGTGCCAGCGGGCGATGGGCAGGCGGCGTCGGTCGGCGAGCAGTTCGATGTGGTCAAGGGCCGCGTCGAAGCCGGGGAGGTCGCCGCGTTGCAGGGCCGCGTCGGCTGTCCACACGTGTCCCCAGAGTTGGGCCAGCGGTTGTTCGGCGTCGACGGCGATCTCTATTGCCTTGGCCGCCAGCACTATTCGCTCTTCGAGGAAGTCCGTGGCGGCCAAGGACAGGTGCCTGGCATGGATCACGTCGAGGATGACGTCGGGGTCGGTGGAGCGTTCGGCGGCGCGCATGGCCTGTTCGGACAGTTTTCTGGACTGCACGCACGCGCCTCGTTCGGCGGCCGCCAGCGCGTGTTGGGCGAGGATGCGGGCGACCAGGTCGGGGTGCTCGATGGGGTCCAGCAGGCGTAATGCCTTGCCACACAACATATCCAGATGGGCCATGATCGACGGCGAGTTGACGCCCTGGACCACAAGGCCGGCCTCGGCGAGCAGGTCGGGGCGGTCGGCCTGTTCGGCGAGGGCGCCCGCTTCGACGCAGTGGTCGAGGCTGGTGGTGATCTGACCCGCCGCGAACTCGTCGCGGGCCAGTTCGATCAGCAACTCGGCGCGTTCACTGTTGGTCGCGGTGGTCGCTGCGTCGATTGCCCACTGTCCGAAGCGAATTGCCTCGGCATAGGAGGCGCTGGCGCGGGCTGCCACTGCGGCGCGGCGAGACCAGTGGCGGGCCTGGGGTGAGTCGGCGCAGGCGGACGCGTGCCGCCAGTGCGTGGCGATCGCGCCCGCGACGGCGGAATCCGGGCCGCCGCGCGTGGCTAAGGCCTGCGCCGCCGCACGGTGGTAGGCGGCTCGCTGCGATGGCGCCAGTTCCGCGTAGACGGCGTCGCGTACCAGCGCGTGGGTGAAACCCAGTGTGCTGTCGGGGAATCGACGAACAATCCCCGCCGCAACCGCCGCATCGAGCGCTCGCGCTACCCGATCCCCCACGCCCACAACCTGTTCCGGGTGCGACGTCGACAAGTCCGCATGTTCCACTCCCGGCGTCGACGCGTCCCCTTGCGCCAGGCGCGGCCTCGGTGAATCTCCCGACGTCGACACATACACCTGTTCGAGCAGGTCGGGATCGATCCGTTCGCCGATAACGCTTGCGGCGGCGAGGACTTCGGTGGCGGTGTGGTCTAGGCGGTCTAGTTGGGTGAGGATCAGGCGGCGGATTCCGGGGGTTGAGAGGAGGGGGTCGTCTCCCGCGTGTAGGCCTGATTCGATGACCAGGCGGACCAGGAGGGGGTTGCCGTCTGTGCGTTCGTGGATGCGAGCCGCCAGGTCGGGGGCGTGGTCGGTTTGTTCGAGCCAGTAGCGGACCTCCGGTGCGGAAAGGCCTGGTACGGGTAGGGATTGGAAGTGGGGTAGGCGCAACCAGTCCGGTTGGTGGGCCAGCAGGGTTTCGCCCATCGGGTCGCGGGCGGTGGCGACCAGGAGCAGTTTCGTGCGCGGCGTCTCGGCGGCGACGTGGGTGAGCAGGGCCAGCGACGTGGGGTCGGACCAGTGCAGGTCCTCCAGGATCAGCACCAGGCCCGACGGGGCCGCGGCCGCGGTGAGGACGTCGGCGACCTCGGTGAACATGCGGAAGCGTTGCGCGGCGGCACCGCCACCGGGCTCGGTGACGGTGTGCAGGGCCGCGGCCAGTTCCGGCAGGTCGCGGGCGGCGCGGCGCCACGGCCACAGCGGCGGCATCCCCGCGTCGTCGAGTGCGTTGCCGCGCACCACCCGCACACCCGCCTGCGCGGCCAACGTGGCCACCTGTTCGGCCAGCCAGGACTTGCCGATCCCCGCGGCGCCGCTGACCAGCACGAATCGGCTCGCACCCGACGCCGCCGCCCCCACCGCGGCGCGCAGGCGGGCGAGCTCGGAATGGCGTCCGACCACCGGATTACGCACCGTCTCAGTATCGCGCGTGCGCGAGTTCAGTACTGCGAATACGTACCGGCACTGATCCGCGCGCCGCCGATCCGCGCCAGGCTTGACCTATCACTTCCTCCCAGGTCAGGAGCCACATCATGTACGCACACCTGCTCTACTTCGACAAGCCACGCAACGCCGACGAGCTCGCCGCCGTGGACTTCGCGCACGCGCACCGCATCATGCCCGCCGCGGCCACCGTGCCCGGCCTGCTCGACTTCTACGAACTGCGCCGCCCCGACGGATCGGGCGTGGTGGTCGGCTTCGCCGAAACCGCCGAGGCATTCGACGCGGTCCGCACGGCGATCCTGGCCACCGAACTGCTGCCCGGCGAGGACCCCGCGCTGCTGCCGGGGCCGGATCGCACCGAGGTCATCCCGGTGGTCACCCGGCACGACCGCGCCGACATCTACGCGCAGGCGGTGCCGTCATGAACCTGATCATGATCGGCGCCCGGCTACCCATCGGCCGTTGCCTTGGCATCGCGATTCAAACCATCGCGCGCCCCGCCCGCACGGGGCAACCGAGGACGACAGCTACAGATCCGCCAGCGCGATCCCGGTGAGGGGACTGCCGATGCGGACCAGGTCGGTGTCGGTGCCCGTGCCGACGTCGACCAGTCGGATCGTGCCGCCCAGGTCGCTCACGTAGAAGCGGGTGTCGAAACCGGTGACCCCGATCGCCTCCCGGTAGCCGCTCGAGATAATTCGCGGGGTGCCGACATTCGGCTGAATTTGTGCTTCGTACAGGGCATTTCCGTTGGGAGCGGCGCCGCGGTCGGTCCACACCAGGTCGCCGACGCCATACAGTTCGAGGTCGATCGGCTCGGGCAGGTTCTCCCAGAGCAGTTCGATGTCGGTGCGGGCGGCGGGATCGGCGCCCGCGGGCAGGTCGAGGGGGGCGCGGAAGATGCGACCGTCGCCGCCCTTGGCCTCGCCTTTCTGCGTCCAGTAGAGCAGTCGGCGGTCCAGGTCGAGGCAGATGCCGACGCACCAGTTGCGGGGGATGCGGGCGTCGATGTCGCCCTGGCCGGTGATCACCAGGGGGCGCAGGTCGTCGCCGTGCAGGTCGCAGGTGAGTACCTGCATCCCCTCGCGGTCGCACCAATACAGCCGTCCGCCTTCGAAATCGGCGGTCAGCTGTTTGCCGGTGGTGAAGCCGCCGATCGGCACGATCGTGGTGCGGTTGCCGCCGTCGAGGTCGACGCGTTCGATGGAACCGTTGCGGGAGAAGAACTCTGGTTCCACGCCGGGCGCCGGGGGTGCGTCGGGCGTGCCCATGTTGGTCCAGTAGATGTGGCCGCGTAACTGGTCGACCACCACGCCGTCCGGCATCCGATCCAGGCCGTCGACCAGGGTTCGCACGTTCTTGCCGTCCAGCGAGATGGCGTGCATGGCACGGCCGAGCAGGTCCAACGCCACGATGTCGGTCATCGGGTCAGCCCTTCTTCGGCTTGGGGTAGTCGTTGTAGAAACCTTCGCCGGTCTTCACGCCGAGCTTGCCCGCGTCGACATACTTCTTCAGCAGCTTGATGGGACCTTCGGGCAGATTCGGGTTCTCCTGGTGATAGTGCTCCTCGATGTCCAGGACCACGTCCAGACCCACCTGGTCCATCATCCGGAACGGGCCTGCCTTGGTGCCGAAGTTCAGCGCGAACATCGCGTCGACGTCCTCTGGCACCGACACGCCCTCGTAGACCACCTCGAGCGCCTCGCGTTTCACCGCCGCCCAGATGCGGTTGAAGATGAACCCGGTGGACTCCTTGCGGACCAGGAACGGGTGCAGGCCGTACTGCGGGAAGGTCTTCAAGACGAAGTCGAGCACGTCCTGCGAGGTGTGCCCGTCGGACGCCACGTCCAGCACCGTGGACTGCGGCGGCATGTAGAAGTGGGTGTTGAGCATGCGGTCGTTGGTCTTCAAACCCTCGGTGAACAACCGGCTGGCGTACGACGACGAGTTCGACGCGACGATCGCGTCGGGGTCGGTATCGCGGTCGAGCTGGGCGAAGACCTTCTTCTTCAACTCCAGGATCTCCGGGACGGCCTCGACCACCAGCCACGCGCCCTTCACGCCGATCGCCTGATCGGGCACATACTCGGCGGTGCCCGGCGTGCCGCCCTCGATCGTGGCGGCCACCGACGGCAAGTTCTTCTCGACGAACGACACCGCTTGGTTGCCGATCTCGCCGTTGGGATCGATGATGCGCACCTCACCACCCCTGGTGGCGAACATCAGGGCGATCCGTCTGCCCAGCGTGCCGCCCCCGATGACCGCGACCGGACGCTGGAGATAATTGCTCGGAACACTGCTCACGACGACTCCCTCTGTACAGGCGACGGGAAGAACACGGTGACGCATCTGACAAGCCCTGCCAGCCTAGCGCTGACGACCGACAACTCGGCCGTCCCACACACCCCCTCGCGTTGACACCCCGTCACGACCGGTGAAAATGTGATTGCCTTATCCTCACGACTTCACGTTCTTCGCGCGTTCGCACTAGGGGGCTCCTCGATGACCACACTGGCCTCCGGACTTTTCGTCAACTGGGAAGAGCTGACCGGCCAGTCGAAATTCGTCGTCGACCTGGTCAGTTTCCCGATCTTCAGCGCGATCGCCGGCTGGCTCACCAACTGGACCGGCGTGCTCATGCTGTTCTGGCCGCTGTACTTCAAGGGCTTCCGGGTGCCGATGCTGCACGTGCTGTACCCGTACCTGCCCCGGCGGGTACAGGTGCTGCCCACGTTCTCCGGTGACGGGCGGATGCTGGGGTTCCAGGGGTTCATCCCGGCGCGCGCGGAGAAGATGGCCAGCATCTGCGTGGACAGCGCGCTGCTGCGAATCGGCAGCCCGCGCGACTTCATCCACGAACTGGACCTGGACGGCATCGGCGACTATCTCGCCGAACGGGCGCGCGATCAGGTGCAGCCCATCGTCGACGAGATCATGTACCGGGAGAACCCCGACCTGTGGCGTTCGCTGCCGCGGCCGGTGAAACAGGCCATCTACCAGCGGATCGACCGGCAACTGCCCGCGCTGTGCCGACGCGCGTTCGAGACCCTGGGCGACAATATCGACCAGCTGCTGGACGTGAAGAACTTCGTGATCCGGTACCTGGAGAAGAACCCGGCCATCCTCAAGGACCTGACCACCACCATCGCCGCGCCCGAGCTCAAGTTCATGGCGCGGATCGGTCTGCTGGGCGCGCCGTTCGGTCTGATCTTGGCGCTGTACCTGCACGTGCACTCGAAGATCCCGTACTTCGGGGCGATTCCGTCCTGGGTGATCGTGCTGTTCGCGTCGGCGATGATCGGCGTGACGGTGAACGTGATCGCGATCAAGATGGTGTTCGAACCCGGCGATCCGCAGCCGCGCTACAAGTACCTGTGGCGGCAGGCGCTGCTGGCCAAACGGCAACCGCAGGCCGCCACCGACCTGGCGCACATCCTGGCCTACCAGGTGCTGACCGTGGAGAACCTGTCCAACGAGCTGCTGGAGGGGCCGAACGGGGACAAGACCCGGCAGCTCATCGAGCGGGTGGTGTCCGAGGAGATCCACAACCAGCTCGGGGCGACCGCGTTCATGGTGCGCGCGGCGCTGGGCAAGCGACAGTTCGAGAATCTGGCGGTCTCGGGGGCCGGGGCCGGGGTGATCTCGGCGCGCACGATGATCGAGGACGAGCAGTTCGTGCTGGAACAGGCGAAGAAGATCGACGACTTCGCGGCACGAAAACTTCGCACGCTCACGCCCGGTGAGTTCATGGAGATGTTCTACGCGTCGGTCGAACAGGACGCATGGTTGCTGTATCTGCACGGTGGGGCGCTGGGGATCGGTGTCGGCGCGCTGCATCTGCTGACCTTCGGCTGGTAGCGCGCACCCGGTCAGCGACAATAACAAGCACGGTTGCTTTTTTTCTCGAGCACTGCGACCCTTGTCACGTCGGCGCACCCGAACCGGGTCGCGCCATGATCGGCAAGGGAACACCATGGCTGACCTGGAAGCGCTGCTCGATGACTTCGCCGCCGAATGCGCGGACCTGGAAACCCTGGTCGCGCCACTGACGCCCGAGCAGTGGCAGACCCCCACCCCCGCGCCGCGCTGGGACATCGCCACCCAGATCGCCCACCTGACCTGGACCGATGAGGTATCGATCCTCGCCGCGACCGACGCCGACAAGTTCGCCGCACTCGTGGCCGAGGCCGCCCCGCGCATCCTGACCGCCGTCGACGACGCCGCCGAGGAACTGGCCCAGATCCCGCCCGCAGAACTGCTGGACCGCTGGCGCGCGGGCCGCGAACAGCTCATCGCCGCACTGGGCGCCGTCCCCGCGGGCACCAAACTCCCCTGGTTCGGCCCCCCGATGAGCGCCGCGTCGATGATCTCGGCCCGCATCATGGAAACCTGGGCCCACGGCCAAGACGTCGCCGACGCACTCGGCGTCACCCGCGTGCCCACCGACCGCCTGCGCACCGTCGCCCACATCAGCGTCCGCACCAGAAACTTCGCCTACATGGTCAACGGCGAATCAGGCCCCACCGAAGAATTCCGAGTAGAACTAACCGCCCCCAACGGCACCCTCTGGACCTGGGGCCCCGAAGACGCCCCCCAACGCGTAACAGGCCCAGCCCTGGACTTCTGCCTGATCACCACCCAACGCCGCCACCGCGCCGACACCACCCTGACCACCGAAGGCCCCGACGCCAACCACTGGCTAGGCATAGCCCAAGCCTTCGCAGGCCCTCCAGGACAGGGCCGCTCAGCAGGCCAATTCACCTAACCACACAAACCCAGCCCCCACCTGCGACCCATAGGGAGCAGCGGCCACGCAGTGGCCGTAGCGGCCCGGCCGCGAGTTAGCCGCCGTTGCGGC